>NZ_JBTNDI010000006.1:0-210712 GCF_054511075.1 Arthrobacter sp. TMS2-4 | reverse complement strand
GAGGACTTCCCTACGCCCGTCGGCGTTCACCCCGGTTGCGACGAGGACGACGGCGTTGATGACCCGCCCGCCTTCACGGACTTTCATGGTGAGCGCGTCCGCGGCGACGAATGTGAACGGGCCGGCTTCGCCCAGGGGTCGGTGGCGGAACTCGTTGACGTGCTCATCGAGCTCCGCTGCCATGCGGGAGACTTGCGACTTCGACAAGCTATTGATCCCGAGGGTTCTCACGAGCTTGTCCATCCGGCGCGTCGAAACGCCGGCGAGGTAGCAGTCCGCGACCACCGTGATCAGTGCGGACTCCGCCCGCTTCCTACGCTCGAGGAGCCAGTCCGGGAAGTAGGTGCCGGTCCGGAGTTTCGGGACGGCGACATCAACGGTTCCGACGCGGGTGTCGAGGTCGCGGTGCCGGTAGCCGTTGCGCTGGGCCAGACGGTCGGGGCTGGGTTTGCCCCACTCGGCGCCCACGACGGCGTCGGCGTCAGCGGAGAGCAGGGCGTTGATCATGGTTTGCAGCAAGCTACGCATCAGATCCGGGGAAGCTTCGGCGAGGGCTTCAGTCAATAGGCGGGCAGGGTCGAGAATGTGGGGTGCGGTCATCGTGTTGATTCCGTTCGAGAGGGTTGTAGGAGATTCCTCGAAGGATCACGCGGTGGCCGCCTTCATGTCCATCACGATGATGAACCCGGCAACCGCGCTACACCACTATGCGGGGCACAACTGCACGCGCTCGTGAAGACGGGTGACGCCGCCCTGGTCCTGGATGCGCTCGGACAGTCGACGCGCCCAACGGTGCTCGAGCACGAGCAGCAGGCCGACCTCCCCGTTGTCGACGGACCCGGCGGCGAGGGCGACGTCCCGGTCGCTGAGCAGGGTCATCGGCGACGGGTGAGCCAGGAGGTCCTGCAGCGTGGCCGGCAGGCCCTCGTCGACATCCGCGAAGGTCACGGTGCCGTCGCTCGCGCGGGCAATCAGCACGATGTCGATCAGGGCCACGGCGCCGCTGTCCAGGGCTTCGTGGAGGGCGTCCACCACCCAGGGAGTGCCGTCGAGGGTCGGCGCGGAGAAGACCAGGACGTCGACGGGGCCAACCCTCATGACTCCCCTTCCCACCCGGCCGATTCGTGGTCGTCGCGGCAGCGGGTCCGTCACTCGCCACCGCCGCAGACAAGGCAATGGTCCGTCGGAGGGTGGGGCGGATCGTCACCCGCGTGGGGTGACCATCCGGCAGACCGGGGACTTTGGACTCAGGCCGGACTCCCTTCCGGGGTGAAACCTTGGAGGTGGGCGCCCTCAGGTCGACGATGCCTCACCCGCCTGCATGGGTGAGGTCGCGGTAGGGGTACGACGCCGGACAGGTGGCAGGAATGAACCGCATCATCAGGGCGAAGACGAGCATTCCCGAAGCCGGTGCACACGAGCTCGATCGCCCCCGGCTGAATGCGCGCCTGGACTCCTTCATGGAGGCCGGGTGTGGGGCCGTCACCGTCGGTGCTGCTGCGGGCTCAGGGAAGACGACACTCGCAGCGCAATGGGCACGGCGGCGGAAGGCCTCCGGGGACCACGTCGCCTGGGTCTCCCTCGACCCCTCCGACGACGCCCCGGAGCGTTTCTGGGGCCTCGTGACCGAAGCGCTCCAACCCTCCGGCGGACCGGCACGGGGTTCCTGGACCTCACCCCCACCGGCAGCACCCGCCGCGCGGATCGGGTGGCTCGATGCCGTACTGGATCGTGCAGGCGGGGACACCGTGAATTCCGTGCTGGTCCTCGACAACTGTGAGTACCTGCGTGACCCCGCGCTGCTCCTGGAGGTGGACTACGCGGTCCGGCACGCGCAGCAGGGATTCACGGTGGTCCTCTGTGGACGGCAGCTGCCGGAGCTGCCCTCGTTCTACCGGCTGGACCTCGACGGCGCCCTGGGTCGGGTAGGGCAGGAGGAGCTGATGCTGCGGCGGCGGGAGATCGCACGGCTGTTCGCCCCCGCGTGCCCCGACGTGGGCCTGCTTCTCGAGGCGACCGAGGGCTGGCCCGCAGCCGTGGTCCTCGCCCACGCGATGGGAGGGCGCGATGCCCAGGCTGCCGCCGTCACGGGCGACCCGGGTTACCTCGATCGGCTGTGCGGGCAGCTCTTCCCGTCCTTCCCGGAGGAGGCCCGCACGACCCTCTCCGTCATGGCGTTGATCGAACCCTTCACCGTGGACGACCTGTGCACCGCGCTCGCGAGTACGGACGCCCCGCGGATGTTCGACGCCGCCGTCGGGGCATCCGGACTCGTCGTCCCCGCGAACACCCCCGGATCCTTCCGGCTGCATCGCCTGCTGTCGCGATGGCTGCTGGGCGGTGGATCGGGCGCGGCCGCGATCGACCGTCCCCTGGTGCACGCCCGGATGGCGCGCCGTCGCCTCCGTCAGTCGCGGCACGCGAAGGCGCTCGCCCACGCGGGACGGGCGGGTGACGCCGGAGTGCTGCGTGACGTCGCCGCCGTCTCGGGCCTGCACCTGTTGTGGAGCAACGACCTCACCGCCCTGGAGTCGGTCCTGCACGATCTGACCTCCGTCGGATCGGCGGAGCTCGGGTTGCTCGACAGTCTGCTGTCCCTCGCCAAGGGCGACCCGAATGGCGCCCGCCTCAAGCTCGAACACGTCGACCTGATGGATCGGCAGGGCGCCCTCACCGCGCCGTTCAGTGCGCTGCGGACCGGGCTCGAGGCACACCTCATGCTCGCCCGGGGGCGCCCGGAGGACGCCGTCGAGCATCTCCGGGGGGTGGGCGTGGCGGCTCTACCACCCGACGTCGGGCTCTTCGTGTCGAATGCCCTCGCGGTCGCGCTGATCGCAGCCGCACGTCTGGACGAAGCCGCCGACGCCGCGCAGGCCTGCGTCGCGACCGCCGACGAACGTGACAACCCGGGGGCCCGGATGGACGCCCACATCACGCGTGCGGCGCTCGCCGCGGCGAAGGAGGATTTCACCCCCGCGGCCCGCGATGCCCGGGCCGCCGTCCGGGAGGGGGAACTGCAGGGGCTGCGCTACAGCCCGCGACTCCGGCCGGCCCACCTCGTCATCGCCTGGAGCGCATACCACCGGCTCGACGACACCACCGCACGCTTCCACAACGCCTTCGTGGTCAGGGCGGCGTCGACCCCGCCGATAGTGGCGCACTCCGCCGCGAAGCTCAGGCTCATGCTGTCCTTCGCCTCGTCGGCGAGACCGGTCGACGTGGCCGGGGCGCTGCTCGACCGGATCCGCTTCGACCTCGCGCACGGCGCGCTGCCGCAGGACCTGGCCCTGTGCTCGCTGCAGGTCGCCGAGATGATGCTGTCCCTGCGCCGGGTGGACGACCTCTCGATGCTCAAGGTGGATCTGCGCAGATTCCACGGCATCAGCGGGGAGCTGCAGATCATCTCCGTCTGGGAGCACCTGCTGGCCGGACAGCTGAACCGGTCGCGGCAGCTGTTGATCCCGGTGACCTCCGAGTACGTGAAGTGCCAGAGCAAGGTCGGGATGATGGCGGCCCTCGCGATGCTCGCCCGGCTGGAGCTGCTCGAGAACCGCCCGTTCAAGGCCAGGGAGGCGCTGGACCGCGCCCTCACGCTGGCCGCGGAGCGGGGGTCGGTGCGGGGGATCCGTCTGGCCGGTGAGACCGTGCGGAGTGCGCTCGAACGGGACCGGCATCACTACCCCCGCTTCGCCCGGGAGGTGGACCTGATCGTCAACCAGCGGCGTCGGCCGGTCCTGGAGATCGCCGGCCCGCCCCTCACCCCGCGGGAGGTCGAACTGGTCGCGCTCCTGCCGACCTTCGCGACCGTCGACGAGTTGGCGCTGGATCTGCAGATCTCCACGAACACGGTCAAGACGCACCTGCGCGGCATCTATCGCAAGCTGGGGGTCGGGACACGGCGGGAAGCCATCGCGGCGGCCGACAAACTCGGACTCCTGGCGCCCATGCCCGCGCCGCTGCGCGTCCTACGGAGTGCGTCGGCGCGGTGAACCGGGGACCTCACCCATGGGGGGTGAGGTCCGCCGAGGCCGAGCCACCCCGGGCGAGGCCCTGCGTACCATGCAGGGACATCGGGGCCGAGGACGGGACGTACCGTGGACATCAACCTCTGGGACATCATGTGGGTCGTGTTCGCGACAGCCCTGTTCGCCGCCTATCTGGCCTTCCTCGTCATCGTGCTCATCGACATCTTCAGGAACGAGTCGCTCTCCGGCTGGTCGCGCATCGCCTGGGTGGTCCTGCTGGTGCTCCTTCCGTTTCTGGGCTCGCTCGCCTACCTGTTCGCCCATGGCCAGACGATGGCACTGCGCAATGCCCGGGGGTATCGGCCCGACTTCGCCACCACCGCAGCCCCCGCGCCACGCGATCCGACGACGCAGGTCGCCTCGGCGCATGAACTGATGCGCCAGGGTGCCATCACGCAGGAAGAATACGAGCGCCTGAAGCGACACTCCCTCCAGCAGGCAGCCGGGACCCCCTCGACCGATGCAGCGCCGGGCACACGGGACGGCTGACCGCCCTCCGGCCGGAGAGGCCGTGGGACCCGCCGGCGCCTCGCGTGCCGGCCCGGTCGGTACGGCCGCGGTGAAGGCGGAATCGCCTGCTCCGGCCCCGGTGCGGGCGCGGCCCCCGACGCTCTTCGGGATGGGGCTCCGGGTGACCGGCGGGGTCCTCACGGCGATCCTCCTGGCCGTCGTGCTGGTCTCCCTGCGTTCGGTCGTCCTGGCCGTCTGTGCCGCCCTGTTCCTCGCACTCGGCCTGAATCCACTGGTACGCAGACTCCGCCGTGCCGGGATGCGCCGGGACCGCGCGGTGGCCGTGGTCGGTGTGGCCGTCGCCGTCCTCGCTGCGGGCCTGGTGGCACTCGTCGTCCCGTTCGTCGTCACACAGGTGGCAGCCTTCGTCCAGGCGCTGCCGGCAAGGATCCGCGCCATGACCGAGGACGAGTGGTTCCAGCGGGTCGACGACAGGACAGGCGGAGCCCTGACGGATGCGCTGGGGTCCGCAGCCGCGGCGCTCGTCAGCCCCGACGTCCTCACCGACATCGCCAACGGCGTGGTGGGGGCCGGGGTGGGAGCAGCGAACGTCATCGCGTCGATGGTCTTCATCGCCATCCTCACCCTCTACTTCCTGGCGGGACTGCCGCGCATCAAGCACGGTTTCTATGCCCTCCTGCCGGCCTCCCGGCTCAGGACCGCGGTCTTCCTCACCGAAAGGATCGCCGATTCGGTCGGCAAGTACCTGGGCGGAATGGTGGTCCTGGCGCTCCTGAACGCCACGTACAGCCTGATCCTTCTCTCCCTCGCCGGGGTGCCGTTCGCCGCGCTCATCTCCATCGCGGCCTTCTTCATCACCCTGATCCCCCTCATCGGGACCATTGTCACGACCATCGCCATGACGCTTGCGGCGCTGCTGTACTCGCTGCCCGCCGCCATCATCGTGCTGATCGCGATGCTCATCTACATGCAGCTTGAGGCATATGTCCTGACTCCGCGGGTCATGGGCAGGGCCGTCCAGGTGCCCGGCGCCTGGGTGCTGATCGCAGCCACCGCAGGGGGCGCCCTGCTGGGTCTGCCGGGAGCCCTCGTCGCCATCCCGACCGCTGCGGCGTGCATCCTGCTCATCCACCACCTCGTCGTCCCGCTCCGCCGGATCCAGTAAGCCGTGATCGTGCTGCGTGGCCCGGCGGTCTCCTACTCCCCGGCGGCCGGGCGCTCGTCGATGACGGCGGGCAGACCGAAGGCCTCGAACAGGTCCGGGTAGAGAAAATTGTGGTGCCCGATGATGCGCCCTCCGTCGGTCTCGATGACCTGGATGGCCCACGGCTTCCACAGGCCGGGCTCCACGACGTGGTAATTGCCGAACCCGCCGGCACCGTTGATGTCCAGGGGGATCAGGCGTCCACCCCTGCAGACGCTGCCCTCCCCCACGAACCAGGCGCGGACATCCGCGGGCCCGGAGAGCCAGAGGCCGAACGGCGGCATGGAGAGCACCACGTCGTCCCGCAGCAGCGCGACGAGCCCGTCCATGTCGTAGGCCTCGAAGGCCCTCAGGTACCGGGTGAGCAGGAGCTTGTGGGCGGGGTCCTCGAGGGGCATCCGGGGCGCGGGAGCCTGCTCGGACATCGTCCTGCGCGCACGCTGGAGCGCGCTGTTGACGGACGCAGGGGTGACCTCGAGCAGCTCCGCGACCTCGGCTGCCGACCAGCGCAGCACCTCGCACAGGATCAGGGCGCTGCGCTGGAGCGGCGGTAGATGCTGCAGGGCTGCCACGAAGGCGAGACGCACGGTGTCGCGGACCTCGGCGACGTCGGCAGGGTCACCCGAGGTGTCGATCACCCGTTCATCGGGGATCGGCTGCACGAAGACGCTCTCGGTGAGGGGAGCCCCCAGCACTGCGTCGGCGGTGCGCGTGGACGGGCCGAGGTCCATGGGCCGGGCGCGGCGCTGGGGACTGCGGAGCATATCGACGCAGACGTTGTGGGCGATCCGGTAGAGCCAGGTGCGCAGCGCGGACCGCCCCGCGAACGAATCCCTGCGCGACCAGGCCTTGAGCATCGTCTCCTGCACCGCGTCCTCGGCCTCGGAAGCCGCCCCGAGCATCCGGTAGCAGTACCCCGTCAGTTCGCGGCGCGACGCTTCCAGGAGCTGCTCGAACGGCACTGTTCCGGGAGCCGCGTCCTGCACCGGAGGCGAGATGGGTTGCTGCATGCCCCGAGCCTAGCCACGGCCACCCGCGAGCGGGAGGGACCAGTACGGAATTCCTCCCGCAGTCGATGAATCCGGACCGTCCATGCCGTCTACCCTGTGGGCAGGTCCTTCAGCATCCCCGATCAGGAGTACTTCATGCGCAGACTCACAGCAGGCCTTTTCTCCTCCGTCGACGGCGTCGTCGAATCCCCCCACCTGTGGCAATTCGACAGCTTCGACCCGGAACTCGGTGCAGGCCTGGGCGCGATGATCGAGAGGGTGGACACCGTTCTGCTGGGCCGGCAGGGCTATCAGGAGTGGGCCGAGTATTGGCCACAGGCCGGCGACACCGATCCGTTCGGGAGCTTCATCAACCCGGTGCAGAAATTCGTGGCATCGCGCACCCTCAGTGGCGAGCTGGACTGGACGAACGCCTCCCTCATGCCGACGCCTCTCGAGCAGTTCGCCGCCGGGCTGAAGGAGACCGAGGGCGGGGACATCGCCGTCTGCGCCAGCATCTCCCTGGTCCGGCAGCTCCTCTTCGCGGGGCTGCTCGACTCGCTGATGCTCATGATCCATCCGGTGGTCGCAGGCGCAGGCCGCCGTTTGTTCGAACCGTCCGACCCCGTCACCCGGCTGGCCCTGCAGGAGACGACCGTGACCAGCAAGGGCAATGTCCTGGCCTCCTACGGCCTGCGCACCGACTAGAAAGGGACCCTCATGTCCTTTCAGGCATATCTCGACGCCATCGAGGCGAAGACGGGGCTCACGCCGCGCCAGCTCGTCGACCGGGCGAAGGAGCGCGGGCTGGACGCGCCCGGAACGAAGGCGGCGGCGATCGTCGCGTGGCTCAAGGATGACTACGACCTCGGCCGCGGCCATGCCATGGCATTGGTCCACGTCCTGAAGAACGGGACGACGATCAGCGACAAGCATGTGGCGACCGGCGGATCGCACAGCGACGCGTCGGCCGAATTGTGGCTGGACGGCACAGCGACGAAGCCGGGGGCCGTGGCGCCCTGACCGGGCCGGGACGGTCCTAGACTGCTGGTCATGGCCGTCCTGATCGATCCTCCCATCTGGCCCGCGCACGGAACCGTGTTCTCCCATCTGATCTCGACGTCGTCACTGGCGGAACTCCATGCGTTCGCGGCGGCCGCGGGTATCCCGCGGCGCGCCTTCGACGAGGACCACTACGACGTCCCCGCCAGGCGGTACCGCGACCTCGTGACGCAGGGTGCACAGGAGGTCGCCGGGGCGGATCTGGTGCGCGCGCTGATCGCCAGTGGCCTCAGGGTCCCGGCCCGACGGCGTGCTCCCAGGCTCCGCGCCGCGCTGATGACGCGCTGGGAGGCGCTCCTGCCGCAGGCTCCCGGCCTCGGCAGGGAACTGCTCGACCGCTGGGCCGAGGCGCATCGCGAGTACCACACGCCCACCCACCTGCTGGCGGTCCTCGAGGCCCTGGACCTGTTGCTGGAACCGTCCGACGACTCCCTGCGCGGCGTCGTGCTCCTGGCAGGGTGGTTCCACGACACCGTGTACGAGGGACGGGCCGGCGAGGACGAGCGCGCGTCCGCGGCACTCGCTGTGCAGCGCCTCGGCGGCATCATGCCAGATAACGCCGTGCGGGACGTCGAGCGTCTGGTCCTCCTGACCGCGACGCACGACCCGGCGCCGGAGGATCGCGCGGGCCACCTCCTGTGCGACGCCGATCTCGCGGTGCTCGCAGGTTCCCCGGCGGAGTACGCCCGCTACTCCGCGGCGATCCGCGCCGAGTACCGGGATGTACCCCGGGACGCATTCACCGACGGGCGGCGGGCCGTCCTGCAGCGCCTCCTGACGCTCGAGCCGCTGTACCGGACCCCGCGGGCGCAGGCTGAATGGACGGGGCGGGCGCGCGAGAATCTGGCGCACGAGCTCGCGTCGCTGTGATCCCGCTCCTTGGGCCCTGTCAGGACAACAGCGGTACCCCGACCGTGATCGACGCCGCGGCGCCGCAGCTCGAGGGCTTCCGATCCGGGAGATCATGCGCCTTCGGGGCCTCGAGCTCGAGGCTCGTAGCAGGGTTCCGATCCGGGGCGCAACCCCGTGCAGCAGATGGAAACAGCTTCTCCGGCCGGCCGCCCGATGCCACCATCAATTGATCGACGATGATCGGCATCGCATGTCGGCACCGTCCCAGCCCCCGTCCGGGCCACCCGAAGGAATCTGCCAATGCAAGGTCTGCACACCCATACCGCGATGAGGCACGCGGATCTCCCTCTGCCTCTGGTCTTCGACCACCTCCAGAACCTGGGTGGCGCCGTCGGCCACCTCGAGGTCGACGCCTACCTCCACGGGCTGATGACGTTGCCGACCCGCGATCGCAACGCGGTGACGCAGGCTGTGAACGAGTTGCTCGACGATCTGGAAGCGGCAGGCCACCGCGCCTGCTGCCGCGCGCCCTACGGCGCCGTCGACGACGACACGACGGCGCGCGGCGCCCTCGCCTACCCGTCGTGCAGGGTGTCCGTGCGCGGCCGGTGGCGACAGCCGATCACCACGCCCGGCCGTCCCGCCGCGCCGGCCGGACGCCGGCCCCAGGGGTCATCGTCGCTGCCGCCCCTCCGCCGGGACCGCTGACGGCGCCGGCCCCCCGTTAGCGGTGTTCGGGGGTCTCCGTCCTGCAGGCACTCCCACGCGCGGACGGCGTCGGCTGCGACGATGCCCGAACCGGTTTTCTTTGGGTACTATTCTTCTGGTCGTTTAGCAGCAGGCGGCTCCTCACCTTCCTCATGCCCGGCATCACGCGTGCCCGGCAGGGGGTTGATGCAAAGGTTTGCCTGTTGGTTGGTTATCAGAAAGACAACGTCCCCGGAGTACCGGGCATGCTGCAGGACATGGTCCTGGACAGCGATGACGTCGAGGAGTTCCTGACGAAACTCGTCACGGTCGCCGGCCACAGCCTGTCGGCTGACGACGAGGTCCTGTGCGGCGTCACCCTGCTGCGGGCACGGACGAAGACCACTGTCGCGAGCAACGGCGCGGAGGCCCAGAAGCTGGACGAGGTCCAGTACGAGTACGACGACGGCCCGTGCCTTCGCGCCGCTCGCGGGGGCGCCGTGCAGTACGTCTGTGACTTCGAGGCCGATGACCGCTTCCCGGAGTACAGCCGGGCGATCGCCGGTCACGGGATCAGGTCCGCGCTGGGCGTGCCCATTCCGCTCGAGGGCGACGCGAAGGCGGCCCTCAACTTCTACTCACCCCGGGTCGATGCCTTCAGCGAGGAATCCGTCGCAGCCGCGCGCGCCTTCGCCGAGGAGGTCTCGACGTCGCTCCGCCTCGCGGTGCGCATCGCCGAGCTGACCCAGTCCACCGCCGACATGCGCGCCGCGATGCAGAGCCGCACCACGATCGACCTCGCCGTCGGCGTGATCATGGGTCAGAACCGGTGTTCCCAGGATGCCGCGATGTCCATCCTGAAGGCGGCCTCCAGCGCCCGGAACATCAAGCTCCGCGACGTCGCCGCCTCGGTCCTGCAGTCCTTGGGTCAGGGGCCGGCGAAGATGCACTTCCAGTAGGCGGACGGCAGGGAGGAGGAGCATGAACGAGCGCGAACCCATCGGCGACGCGATGCGTCGGTCCGGCCTGTCCACCGGCGAGACCTGGATCCGGTACTTCGCGCTGGGCGGATCGTTGTCGGAACTCGAGGTGGAGGCTTACCTCCAGGGGACCGCCGACCTCGCTCCGCTCGAACGGGAGATCCTCGCCGAGGCGGTGCGGGAGGGCCCGCACATCCACCCGCCCCGGGTTGATCCCGAAGCCGACGCCGCCACTGCGCCGTTCATCCGGGCCCTGGGCGCAGCCGGCTCCGTCTTCCTCGATGCGGAGGCAGCAGAGCGGGGGCGCCTCGAAGCACTGGAGCGGCTGCACCTCCTCGATACGCCCGACGAGGAGCGATTCGACGCGATCGTCCGCCGGGCGGCGGAACGATTCGGGTGCGAGATCGCGACACTGGCCCTGATCGCCCGGCACCGGCAGTTCATCAAGTCGGCGGTGGGCGAGTCGCGCCAGAACCTCGATCGGACGCAGGTGTTCTGCAACGCGACCATCCGGTCGACCGGCGCACTCGTCATCACCGACACCCTCGAGGACGAGCGGTTCCGGAGCCACCCTTTCGTCGCCGGCGCACCGCACATCCGCTTCTACGCCGGGTACCCGCTGCGGGGGCCGGGGGGTTGGCTGGTCGGGACGATCTGCGTCATGTCGCTCTCACCCCGCACGTTCACCCCGGCGGATCACCGGGACCTCGAGGCCCTCGCGCAGGAGATGCAGCACGAGGTCTATCCGGGGTGGAAAGCCTGGCAACTCCTCTGAGCCGGGCGCAGCGGGCGGTCAGGGCTCCGGCGGACGATCCGCGAGCGTCACGTGACCGTTCGCGTCCGGGCTCCCTGCCGCAGAGCCGAGCCTCGGCTCAGGAGCGCCCGTCGGTGCCCTGATCGCGTCGGCGGAGCGGGTTCTCACGCCAGTCCCCGCGGTCGGAGGGATCCGGGCCGTATCCGGGGCGCAGCAGCGGCTCGTCGGGGTCGTCCTCAGCATGCGCCCTCCGGGGTGCGCCCGTCCGGTGGTTGAGCCAGTACCCCCACCCGATGCAGGCCGCGGCGGCGAGGATGATCAGGAACCCGATGGCCAGGAGGAGCGGCGCCTCCGCCGGCGCCGGCGTGCCCGTCGAGTCGGCCCGGGCGAAGTCAGAGACCGCCTGCGGGACGAAGAGGGTGCTGACGAACAGCAGGCCGAGGCCTGCCAGGTACTGCTTGACGCCGAGTTTCATGACTTCCCTGGGTGTCCTCGCGGTCGGATCGGGGGTCACCCCAGCTTATGCCCTGACGCGCGCACCCCTACGCTGGACTGGTGGATCGAACCCTGCCCAGCAACCGCCGGCTCAGCGGCAGTATCCTCCGGCTCGCCGTCCCGGCACTGGGCGCCCTGATCGCGGAGCCGCTCTTCCTGCTCGCCGACTCGGCGATCGTGGGACACCTCGGTGTCGAGGAGCTCGCCGGGGTGGGGCTCGCCGCCACGGTGCTGCAGACCGCCGTCGGCCTCATGGTATTCCTCGCCTACTCCACCACGCCCGCCGTCGCGCGCCTGCTCGGCGCCGGACGCCTGCCGGAGGCGCTCGCGGCCGGGCGCGACGGCGTGGGCCTCGCCGTCGTGCTCGGGATCCTCCTGTCCGCCCTCGGCTGGGCCACCGCTCCACAGCTGGCGTCGCTGATGGGCGCCGAGGGGGCGGTGCACGCCTTCGCCGTCGACTACCTTCGCTGGTCGATGCCGGGGCTGACCGCCATGCTGGTGGTGCTCGCTGCGACCGGTGTGCTGCGCGGGTTGCAGGACACGCGCACGCCGCTGATCGTCGCGGTCGCGGGGTTCGGCGTCAACATCGTGCTCAATTACCTGCTCGTGTACGGCGCCGGCATGTCCGTTGCCGGCTCCGCGCTGGGGACGAGCATCGCCCAGTGCGGCATGGCAGCGGTCTACCTCGTGATGCTCGTCCGTGCATCGAGGGGGCAGCGGGTGCCCCTGAGGCCGTCCCTGCGCGGCATCCGGCGCACGGCCCGTGTGGGGTCGTGGCTCATGTTGCGGACGCTGTCGCTACGGGTGGCGATCCTCGCGACCGTGTTCGTCGCGACCGCGCAGGGGCCGCTCAGCCTCGCCTCGCACCAGCTCGTCATGACCGTCTTCACGTTCCTCGCCTTCGCCCTCGACGCCCTGGCCATCGCCGCCCAGGCCCTGATCGGCAAGGAACTCGGGTCGGGAGATCGGCCGCTCGCGGCGGCGCTCACGCGGCGCATGATCACGTGGGGCGTGGCGTTCGGTGTTGTCACAGGGTGCGCGCTCGCCGCCGTGGCGCCCTTCGTGGGGTGGATCTTCACACCGGACCCGGCGGTCCAGGCCGCGTTCGCTGCCGGCCTGTGGGTGCTCGCCGCCTTCCAACCGGTCTGCGGACTCGTCTTCGTGCTCGACGGCGTCCTCATCGGGGCGGGCGACGCGCGGTACCTTGCGATCGCCGGTGTCGTCAACCTGGCGGTGTACCTGCCGATGCTCGGCCTCGTCGGGACAGCGGCCCTGACGGGCGGGGCCGGCATCGTCTGGCTGTGGACCGCTTTCGGCGGATACATGCTGGTACGCGCGGCCACCCTGGGGTGGCGGATCCGTGATGACCGCTGGATGGTGACCGGGGCGACGCGCAGGGCGGTGGCGCGGAAGGTCTAGCCGCCCCGCCCGCGAGGTGGGCCGTCAGGTGGTCCTTCCCCGCAGCGACTGGTGCAGCATCAAGGCCGCTCCGCTGAGCAGCGACACCGCGGCGGTGAGGACGAGGAGCGGCCCCAGACCCAGGCCGGGGATCACCGCACCGGCCAGCGCGGGCGCCGCCACCGAGCTGAAGGCACCGACCACCAGGCAGCCCGTGAAGGCCGCGCCGGCCCGGTCGGGCACGAGTTCCGCCGTCCAGACCGCGAGTACCGCCGACCCCATCATGTACCCCACGCCGAAGATGCACGCCGAGACCGCCATCGCGGCCAGGGAGTCGCTGGCCAGGCCGAGGAGCGCGAGGGCCGCGCCGACGGTCACGAGGCACAGGGCGGCGATCCGTGAAGTGCCCACGCGATGCGCAGCGGAGCCGGTCACGATGCCCACCGTGCCGCTGAGACCGATGGCCGCGTAGAACGCCGGGACGGCGGCCGCGGGGAGGGTGCCGCTGTCCAGAATGTCCGCAGCGTACGTGAAGTAGATGACGACGACCGCGAAGTAGACGATGGAGTAGGCACCCGGGACCCGAAGGGCCTTCGCCAGGGAGGAAGTGCCGGTCCGCCTCTCCTGGTCGCGGTCCGGTCCGTCGCGCGGTACCAACCGGAGATTGACGACCGCGGCCGCCACGGCGGCCACTGCGATCCCGGCCCAGACCAGTCGCCACGAGCCGAGTGCGGCGAGGACGGCCAGACCGCCCAGCAGGACGAGTCCGCCGCTGGTGCCGGTCGTGATGACCGCCAGCGTCCTCGGCTGCTGCCGCAGGGGCACCGAGCGGGTCACGATGTCGGAGTAGGGCGCCCATACCCAGCCGCCCGCGCTGCCGGCCAGGATCACACCGAGGGCGAGCAGCCACGGAGACTGGGCGATCGTCACGATCGTCGCTCCGAGGACGCCGCACACTCCGCCCACGGTTGTCGGCGCGCGCGCACCACGGCGGGCCGCGAGCGGCCCGGCGAGCAGTAGCCCGGCCAGATAACCCGCGAACGTCGCGCTGGCGACCAGCCCGAGCACCAGCTCCGAGAGCCCCAGGTCCTCGCGTATTCCGGGCAGTGTCAGGCCGTAGCCGTAGCGGGCCATGCCGAAGGCGACCCCGACCACCGCCGCTCCGGCCACACCGACCCGGCCGCCGACGGAAAGCGTCATGGCTACCCCTCATCCTTGCTCGCGTGCTGTCGTTCCGGAGATCCCAGTCGTCGGTGAGGAGGTGTTCCATGCTTGACTGCAACGCCGTTCCCCGACGGCGAAGCGGCAACTCACTCTACAGCGACCCGGTGACGCCACGGGTGCGGAAGTCGCCGGTGATCGGACTGGACGCAGTAGCGAGAAGCTGCCCTACGTCCCCGGGCGGGGGATGTCCACTTCGGCCCGCAGGGTGGGGGGAACGCCCGCGAGATCGTTGCGCAGGCTAACGTCATGGGTGGACGGGCTTTCGTCGCGCGCGACGGCATTACACGGAGATTTCAGGAAGCGGCATCATGATCAGCGAGGACGTACAGCAGTGGATGGCTGTCCAGACTCTTCGGACCACCCATTTCGATGCTGTGTCGGTGTGGGTCACCTATGCGAGTCTCGGTGGCACGGGCGACCTCCAGGACGTCACCACCTACCTCGAGAGCGGGGGGAAGCTGCCTGCCCCGGATCGTGACCTGGTGGCTCATGCGCTGAACGAGATGATCGACGACGGCGGACTTGCGGTGGACGGTGCCCACTACAGCTCGGACGAGGTCGCTGACGGGTCCGGTTTCGGGGACAACCTCCGTGCCCTGGACCTGGATCCCGCTGCGCACAGGTTCGACCGGCCCGCCGCGACGGCGCCATACGGGATCGCCGGTGACGGTGCCGAGATCGACGACATCTCCGAGCAGGACGACGACGACGAGTACCGGCGATGCCACGCCCTGTACGAGACCGGGCTCCTGGACACAGGAGCGGAAGAACGTTTCGACCGGTACACGAAGCGGGCCCGCGAGCATTTCAACGTGAGCTCCTCGTCGATCGCCCTGATCACCGAGGACCGCCAGGTCATCAAGTCCGTCGCCGGCCCGATCGGGCAGGATCTCCCGCGGGACGTCGCGCTCTGTGCGCGCACCATCGAAGCCTCCGATGCTTTCGTCATCACGGATGCCAGGACCGACCCCGAATTCCGCGACCACCCGCTCGTCGTCGACGGTCCCCACATCCGTTTCTACGCCGGCTACCCGATCACGACCGCAGAGGGATGGCGGATCGGCACACTGTGCCTCATCGACGACCGCCCGCGTTCCTTCAGTGACGACGACGCGCTGGACCTGCAGCGCATGGCGCTGGATCTCCAGATCGAGATCTGGGTCGGCCCCACCCGCTGAGGCCCGGCGAGTCGACCGTCCTGCGTGTTCTTTCCTAGAGTGGACGCATGACTCGCTCTTCTGAGACCTCGTCCGACTGCGACAGACCTGGTGCCCGGCGGAGGCCGGGCACTCCCGGGAACCTCCGATGAACGGGGAGTTGCTGCTCAACATCGCCCTGGTCGTCGTATTCGTTCTCATCGGTGGCGTCTTCGCGGCGACCGAGATGGCGCTGGTGACGCTGCGCGACAGCCAGGTCAACGCGATAGCCCAGCGGGGCAAGCGGGGCGAGAAGGTCGCCGCACTCGCCCGTAATCCGAACAGGTTCCTGTCCGCGGTGCAGATCGGCGTGACGGTCGCCGGCTTCGCCTCGGCCGCCTACGGCGCTGCGTCGATCGCACCGTCCGTCGCGCCGCTGCTGGTGCCGCTCGGACTGAGCGCGGCGGCCGCACTCACGGTTGCCACGATCCTGCTCACCCTGGTGGTCGCCTACCTGTCGCTCGTGCTCGGCGAGTTGGCACCGAAGCGGCTCGCGATCCAACGCAATGCGCAGTTCGCGTACGCGGTAGCGCCGGTGCTGAACGGTTTCGCGCACCTCATGCGGCCGGTGATCTGGTTGCTGTCCGTGTCGACGAACGTGGTGGTGCGCCTCCTGGGCGGGGACCCGAACCAGACGAGTGAGGGCCTGTCCGAGGAGGAGCTCCGCGACATCGTGACCACCCACGAAGGGCTGCCGGAGGACGAGCGCCGCATCCTCGACGACGTGCTCTCGCTGCGGGGCCGGCAGATCAGTGAGGTGATGCGTCCCCGGCCGGAGGTCGTCGCCGTCAACAGCGGTGATTCCGTCGGTGCGGCCATCGCGCACATCGAGGAGTTGCCGTTCTCCCGGTACCCGGTCGTGGATCAGTCCATGGACGACATCACCGGGTTCGTGCACGTCCGCGATCTGTACGACGCCGCGTCTGACGACCCGGGCGCGCCCCTCGCCCAGGTCATCCGGCCGATCCTGTACCTGCCCGCGACGGCGCGGGTCCTGCCGACGCTCACGAAGCTCCGCGCACGCAACACCCATATCGCGGTGGTAATCGACGAGTACGGCGGCACGGACGGGATCGTCACCCTGGAGGACCTCGTCGAGGAGGTCGTCGGGGAGATCTTCGACGAGTACGACACCGACGCCGCTCCCCTGAAGCTGACGGAGGGCGGGGGCGTCGTCGACGGGCGGCTCAATCTGCAGGATTTCGCGGAGGCCACCGGCATCGACCTCCCGCGCGGGACGTGGGACACGGTCGCCGGGTTCGTCCTGGACCGCCTCGGCCGGCTGGCGTTGGAGGGGGACATGGTCGAGGTCGACGGCGTCACGCTCCAGGTCACGAGCATCGACCGGCGGCGCATCGCGGAACTCCTCGTCATACCGGCGGAGAGTGGATCGTCCGACGACGCCTGAGCCGCACCAGGTGACCGCCGAGAGGCGGCCCTGGACGAGCGGGTCACAGGGCCCGGAAGAGGTCCTGCAGAGCGCTTTCGGTGTCCTGGTGCTGGTTCTGGCGGGTGAGTGCCACGGCCCGGTCGATGATCTCCTGGGCGATGACGACGACCTTGCGGTTCGTGTGCTGACTGCGGGTGGTGAGGTGGGCGAACGCCTCCGTCGCGGTGATGCCTGCGCGGCCCATGAGGATGCCCTTGGCCTGCTCGATGACGGCTCGGCGGAGGGCGGACGCGGCGACGGCTTCATTGGCGAGCTGGTGCCGGTCGACGTGGATGGACCGGGTGAGGTCCACGACCAGCGCCCACACCCCGATGGTTTCGGTGTCCTCGACGATGAGGTCGGCCGAGATCAGGATCTTGCGGGTGGTGCCGTGGAGGTCGCGGAGCGAGGCGTAGACCGATGATGGTCCGCCGTTCGTGGTGACCTTCGCCCAGAACGCCCGGACGGCGTCCCGGTCCGCGGGGTCCAGGTGGGACATGCCGAGTTCCAGGGTGGGAACGACGTCGCCACGCTCGTAGCCGTGGATCCGGTACACCTCGTCCGACCAGTTGTAGGTATCGTCGGCGAAGTAGTGCTCCACGGTGCCGGTCGGGCACTCGATGAAGCAGTCGACACTACTCACGGCCCCGGACAGGGGGACGGAAGGTTCAAGGGTGGAGGTCATGCGAGGGCCATTCGACGCGCTCTGGTCCGGGCTAGCGTCTTAACCCCGACGTCAAGGAGCAGAGTAGCAAGAGGGGCCAAATCGCCGCCGCTCCGGCCGGCATCTGCTGCGTCCACGATCCCTAGGACGAAGTGTCGAATTCCCTCCGGAGGCCGGCTGCTTGACGACCGGAGGGTTCCCACGTTCGTGCACGAGGCTCGTCGGTGTAGTCCGGCTGAGGCCCGCGGACGGATCCGGGGACATCGTTAGGGGTGATCCAAGTATGCGCCTCCCCGCAGCGGGGAGGCCTCGAACCCGCCTCAAGATCCGCTGTGTTTATCCCTGTGGATACTGGTAGGCATCTCCGCCCGCCGGGCCGGCAGAGCGTCGATGGCGTGCCGGACTAAACTGGGGACACGTCGGAGACTGCCCGGCCCCGCACTCCTCCAGAAAGGCCCTCGATGGCTGCCGCATCGCCTGCGCAGGGCGCCGGGCCGGACCCCGCCGAGTTCACAATATGGACGCCGTTCCTGATGCGCGCCGTCGTCAGCGGCGTGTTCGGGCTCGTGACGATCTTCTGGCTCGAGCCCTCCACCCTCGTGATGTGCATCGTCGGCGGGGTGTACTTCCTGTTGCTCGGCGTCACTTATCTCTGGACGCACCGGATGGCGCACTGGGGCCCGGTGTCGAGGGCGCCCGCGATGATCGGCGCCGCGGCGCTGTTCGGGGCGGGTGTGGTCAGTCTCGTCCTCCGGACGAATGAGGGATTCGCGTTCGCCGGCGCAGCCGCGCTCGTCGTCGCGGGCGCCGCCGAGCTCGTCCGTGGGCTTGTCGCGCGCGGCCACGTCGCGGCGCGGGACCTCGTCGTCGTCGGCGCCGTCGGGCTCGGCACGGGCGCCATCCTGCCGTTCGTCGAACCGCTCGGCGCCCATGCGCTGCTCGGGGTCACGGGCGGCGGGGCGCTGCTCACCGCCGTCGTGCTGGGCATCGCGGCCCTGAGCTACCGGCACGATTCAGCCCTCAGCGCACCCCGGGGGCACGGCGCCCGGGGCGACCAGGACGCCGTAAACTAGAGGCTCTACGCCTCGTAGAAGATTCGCATCACCGAGAGGAGTGCCCGTGGTCAAGCGCCAGCCGGGGAAACCCACCCAGGGACGGTTCCGCTACGGCATCAAGGCGCCCCTCGTCTTCTCGGCGGCCCTCGCCTTGGTGGCCGGGGTCGCGACGTCGATCTTCGCCACGGGTGGCGGATCCCAGGAACTACGTGCCGACCTCGGGCTGACCGCCGCGGGGATCGCCTTCATCGTCTCCCTCGTGATCTGCGCGATGCTCATGATGGCCGAGACGCCGAACGCCGAACACCTCAGCAAGGGCTCCGGCGTGAACCGGTCCTCCGCGCGGCCGGACGCGAAAGCGGCTGATGCGAAAGCGGCGGCGGCTCCGGAGCGCGACAGCGAGCCCCGGTACGGGGAACGCCGGCCGACGCAGGATTCCTGACAGTCAGGTCTCCCGTACCTGCTTGACGGCGCTGTTAGCCTGCCCCCATGGGCGACGATCTGCAGGCATTCATCAGGGACTTCGGCGCGATGGTGCGCCTCGCACAGGAAGCGCAGCCGCACCACGCCCGCGGGAGGGAGCTCGTCGAGGCCCTCGCCGCGCACTTCGATGCTGACCCGGGAAGCCTCCCTGTCGTGGTCGAGGAGGTCCCGGCGCACCGGTTCGTGGACGCCGACATCATCCTCGCGTCGCTGACCCGGCAGGGACGGTGCGTGGGGGTGGGCGGCGGCGACCAGCGGCACCACATGTCCGTCGGCGACATGATCCAGCAGTCGGAGCTGTACCCGAACTTCCCGCTGACGCAACCCGACTACGCGAATCTACCCGTCGGCCCGGACGAGCAGCGGCAGGCGATCGCGCTCGGCCTCCGCCTGTTCCATCGCGACGGCGTTCCCGTCGCCCTCCTGCAGCGCAGGGCAGAGCCCCGGTACGGCCGGCAGGTGGCGTCGCTGGAAGTCCTGTGCGCGGATGCCGGCGTCGTCGCCGGTCTGCTGACCGAGTTCCGACGGCGGATGCAGCGCGAGAGCGTGATGAAGGGGCAGGTCCTGTCGCTGACCACGGAGGACTTCGGGCCGAGCGCCGCGGGGATCACCTTCCATCGGCGCCCCACGCTGGTGGCTGCCGACGTCATCCTTCCCGACGGACTGCTGGAACGCGTCAGCGATCACGCGCTCGGCATCGCGTCGCACCGGGAGGCGCTCGTCGCGGCCGGCCAGCACCTCAAGCGCGGCATCCTGCTCTACGGCCCTCCGGGCACCGGCAAGACGCACACGGTCCGTTACCTGTTGAGCGCGAGCGAGGGCACCACGGCGATCCTGCTCTCGGGGGGAACCCTCGCCCACATCGCCGAGGCGGCCCGGACGGCACGCGCCCTGCAGCCGTCGATCGTCGTCCTCGAGGACTGTGACCTCGTCGCCGAGGACCGCAGCTTCGGTCACGGGCCGCAGCCCCTGCTGTTCGAGGTGCTCGACGCCATGGACGGGCTCGACGACGACGCCGACGTCACGTTCGTCCTGACCACCAACCGCGTGGACATGCTGGAGCGGGCGCTCGCGCAGCGTCCGGGGCGCGTCGACCTGGCCATCGAGGTGCCCCTGCCGGCCGAGCACGAGCGCGCCGAACTGCTGCGGCTGTACGCGCGGGACCTGCCATTCAGTGCGGACGCCATCGGATCCGCCGCGGGCAGCACCGCCGGCACCACGGCGTCCTTCACGCGGGAGCTGGTGCGCCGGGCCGTCCTCGCCGCTGCGCTACAGGGCGTCCCGGTGGCGGACACGCACCTGCTCGCCGCCGTGGACGGGCTCATGGCCGATGACGCGTCCCTGACCCGGAGCCTGCTCGGCAGCGGCGGCCCGGAGCCGGCGCTGGACATCCCGCCGTCGCGCGCGGCGTCGTTCGGGTGGGGCCCGGGCGCGGCGTCCTACGCGGCGGTCCCCTCACCCGTGCCGGGACCGGGCTTCGCCGACGGCGGCTACTCGGAGGACGGCTTCCCGGATGACGGCGTGGAGGACATCGGCGGCGTCGGGGGCAGGGCCTGACCGCAGGGAGGTGACCGCCTGCGAGGTTCCGGTCAGGCGGTCCGTGCCTTCCGCGCGCGGTACGCCTTCACGTGCGTGCGGTTCGCGCAGTTGCCGGTGTCGCAGAAGCGCTTCGAGCGATTGCGGGTGAGATCGAGCACCACGCCGTCGCAGTCCTCGGCCGCGCACGAACGCAAGCGGTCCAGCTCGTGCCCTCGAATGACATCGGCGAGGGCCATGGCCGCCTCCGTCGCCATCCGCTCCTCGAGCGGCGCATCCGGCGCGGTGGCGTGGAAGTGCCAGTCCCATTCGTCGTGCCGGACCAGCTGGGGGAGCGCATTGGCCCGGCGGAGGATCGCATTGACGAGCCCGACGGCGTCGCCCTCCTCCGCGAACCAGATGACCTCGAGTTCGGCACGCAGCGCGCGCACCGACCGGAGCTCGGTGTCCGTATGGGTGCGGGAGCCACTGAACCGCTGCTCCTCGAGGAACCGGTCGAGCCCCTCGGGTGTCGCCAGGGGGTCGAGGTCGTCCTTCGCGGTGTTGATCAGGGCCGCCGCGGACGAGAGCGCAACCTCCGTGTCATAGGTGAAAGACATGTTGACTCCTGACATCACGTTCCTCTAGTGTCACGACCATAACCACTCGTCACCCCTGACACCAATCATCGACCCGAAGGGAGGGGCTGTGACCCTGCGCCCTACCGCCGGCCTCTGGATAGCGCTCGTCTCCGCTGCGACGTTCGGCGTCTCGGGTCCGTTCGCGAAGTCCCTGCTCGAGATCGGCTGGAGTCCCGGCGCCGCCGTCGGGCTGCGCATCGGGGGCGCCGCCGTCGTGCTGCTCGTTCCGGCGCTGATCGCCCTGCACGGCCGCTGGTCCACGCTGCGCGGAAACGCGCTGACGATCGCGATCTACGGGATTACGGCGATCGCGCTCTGCCAGCTCTTCTACTTCAGCGCCGTGCAGCGCATGTCCGTCGGGGTGTCGCTGCTGCTCGAGTACCTGGCGCCCGTGCTGCTGGTCGGATACCTCTGGCTGCGCTCGCGGACGGCCCCGCACGCACTGACGATCATCGGCTCCGGAACCGCGATCCTCGGGCTCCTGCTGGTCCTGGATCTCGCGGGCGATGCCCGGCTGGATCCCGTCGGCGTGCTGTTCGGGCTCGCCGCCGCCGTCTGCCTCATGGTGTTCTTCCTGATGTCCGCGAGAGTCGACGAGACCCTGCCGCCGATCGTCATGGCAGGCGGGGGCATGGTGGTGGCAGCGGGCACCATCCTGGTGCTGGGGCTGACGAACATCATGCCGTTCCGGTTCGTGTTCTCGGACGTCCGGCTGGCCGGGGGCACCTACAGCTGGATCGTCCCCGTGGTCGTCCTCGTCCTCGTCGCGACGGTCGCCGCCTACGTGACGGGCATCGTCGCGGCGCAACGCCTCGGCTCGAAGGTCGCGAGTTTCGTGGCCCTCACCGAGGTGATGTTCGCGGTGCTCGCGGCGTGGCTGATCCTCGGCGAGCTGCCCCGGCCCGTCCAGCTAATCGGTGGGCTGCTGATCGTCGCCGGCGTGGTGTGCGTCCGGGTGGACGAGCTGCGGTCGGCGCCCGAGGGCGAGCTCGAGGCCGCCCTCGACCAGCCCAACCCCGTGGAGCCGGTGCCGCGCCCGTAGGTGTGTCGGGAACTCCCATCCCGCCGTGGTCGGTTGAACCTTCAGTAGCGCCGTCTCTTCCGGCGCTGCCAGCCAACGGGAGGACGCGCACAACGTGGACAGCACAACCAGGCGGGGCCGGGGACACCGTGGCGGGACGCGTCGAATGCTCCTGGGCCTGCTCCTCATCGGGGTCCTCGCGGCCACGCTCGCGTTCCTGGGTCCCGGTCTGGTGGGCGGACTGCGTGCCGGGGGCGGACCGGCGCTCGGGGGAGCGGAATGCACCGTGACGATGCCCGAGGGTGAGGTGGGGCTCACCCGGGACGAGGCGCAGCGGGCGACGACGGCGGTGGCGCTCCTGGCCCGTGGGATGCCGGCTCCGGACACCGCCGGGATCGACGCGGAGGTCCTCGAGCGGCTCGCCGAGGGTCCGGCCGACGACGCCGGACCCGGTCTGGCCTGCCGCGGCTCGGGGGCCGCCGACCTCCCGGTGCAGGAGCTGACGGCCACCGGTCTCACGCCCCGCGCCCAGGATGTCCGCGACGCGCTGGCGGGGGTGTTCGGCGACCAGAGCCTGGGCGGGTTCGCCCCCGGCGGCGTCGGGCAGGGACACGGGGCGGAGTCCACGCACTACGACGGCCGGGCCATCGACGTCTTCTTCCGCCCGGTGACGGAGGAGAACCGACGCGCCGGGTGGCTGGTGGCCCACTGGCTCGTCGCCCACGCCGAGGACCTCCACATCCAGTACGTCATCTTTGACGACCGGTTCTGGAGCGACCACAGCTCCAGGGCGCAGTGGGGGAACTACGACGCCCCCGAGCCGGCCAACGAGATCCTCCGGCATCTCGACCACGTGCACGTGGACGTGCACCGCGGGGGCGACTGACGGGCGGATGAAGCGCGTAGTCCGCATCCTTCAGACCGTCGCCGACCCTCAGTACACTGGGCCCCATGACCGGGCAGGATCCGGCCCCGCAGGGGGCCGCTACGGTTTCCCAGGGCGGCGCGGGACCTCACGAGGAGGCGATAGGGCCCCCACAGCAGGCCACGCCTCCGCGCAGCCCGGCTGAACGGAACCGCACCTTCCTCGGCATCCTCGTGAACACCGGGCTCGCGAACATCACCACCAGTTACCTCTGGTTCGCCCTGACGTTCTGGGCCTACCTCCAGACGCGGAACGTGATCGCCACGGGGGTGATCGGCGGCGCGTACATGCTGCTGATCGCCCTCTCGAGCATCAGCTTCGGCACCTTCGTGGACCGCTACCGCAAGCTCGCCGTCATGCGCTTCGCGGCCGGCGTCACCCTGGGAATGTTCCTGCTGGCCGGTGGCGTGTTCCTCGTGACGCCGGCAGCCCTCCTCCTCGACCTGCACCAGCCGTGGTTCTGGGTCTTCACCCTGATCATCCTGATCGGCGCCGTCGTGGAGAACATGCGCAACATCGCGCTGTCCACGACGGTCACCATCCTCATCGAACCGGACCGGAGGGCCAACGCAAACGGGCTGGTCGGCCTGGTGCAGGGCCTGATGTTCATCATCACGTCGGTGCTGTCCGGGCTGTCGATCGGGCTTCTCGGCATGGGCTGGACCATCGTCGTCGCCCTCGTGCTGACAGCGCTCGCCTTCGCCCACCTGCTCACGCTGCGCATGCCCGAGGAGGTGCGCGCGGCGGCGTCGGACGCGCAGGGCGGGTTCGACCTGCGCGGCTCCGTCACCGCGGTCCTCGCGATCTCGGGGCTGTTCGCGCTGATTCTCTTCTCCACGTTCAACAATTTCGTGGGTGGCGTCTATCTGGCGCTGATGGACCCCTATGGTCTCGAACTGTTCAGCGTGGAGCTGTGGGGGATGTACTTCGCGCTCGGTGCCACCGGATTCATCGTGGGTGGCGCCCTGATCGGCAAGTTCGGCCTCGGGTCCAACCCGCTGCGCACCATGCTCATCGCCGTGATCGTGATGGGGGTCGTCGGGGCGGTGTTCACGCTCCGGGAATGGGGATGGCTGTACGTCCTCGGTATCTGGCTCTACCTCGTCCTTGTGCCGTTCGTCGAAGCCGCGGAGCAGACCGTCATCCAGCGGGTGGTCCCGCTGCCCCGGCAGGGACGCGTGTTCGGCTTCGCCATGGCGTTCGAGTCGGCGGCGGCGCCGATCACCGCGTTCCTCATCGCGCCGATCGCGCAGTTCTGGATCATCCCCTACGCACGCTCGGCAGAGGGCTCCGCCCAGCTGGCCCCGCTGCTGGGCGAGGGCACCTCCCGCGGGATCGCCCTCGTGTTCCTGGTGGCGGGCATCGTCATCATCGCCGCCGCCGTGCTGGCCTTCCTCACACCGGTCTACCGTCGGGTGTCGGCGTCCTACGCCCACGCAGCGGCGGAGGACACCCCGGCGTCCGCGGCACCCTGACGCGAGGTCCTGCCCGGCCCCGGACATGCGGAACCATGCCGGGAGGGGTTACCGCCCGAATCGCCGCAAGCGCAGCGAGTTCGCGACGACGAGCACCGAACTCGCGGCCATCGCCGCCCCCGCCAGCATCGGGTTGAGCAGGCCGAGCGCGGCGACGGGGATGCCGACGGCGTTGTAGAAGAAGGCCCAGAACAGGTTCCCCTTGATGGTGCGGAGCGTGCGGCGCGACAGTTCGATGGCCTGCGCCACTTGTTCCAGGCTGTTGCCCATCACCGTGAGGTCGGCCGCCTCGATCGCGACGTCCGTGCCCGATCCCATGGCGATGCCCAGGTCCGCCTGGGCGAGTGCTGCGGCGTCGTTGACCCCGTCTCCCGCCATGGCGACGGTGGCCCCGCCGGCCTGCAGTTCCCGGATGGCGTCCACCTTGCCCTCGGGTGAGACCCCGGCGCGCACGTCGGCGGCGTCGATCCCGACGGCGGCGGCGACCTGCAGGGCGACCGCCCGGTTGTCGCCGGTGAGCAGGACGGGCCGCAGCCCGAGCTCGCGCAGCCGCCCGACAGCGACCGCCGAGCCGTCCTTGACGGTGTCGGAGAGCGTGATGAGGCCGGCGACGTCGTCCCCGACCGCGACCCAGATTGCCGTCCGCCCGGCATCCTCCGCAGCCGAGAACGTGGACAGCTGTCCCTTGGACGGCCGGATCCCGTGGCGCTCGAGCCACCCGGCGCGCCCCACGGTGACGACGGTGCCGTCGACCTGCCCGCGCACCCCACCCCCGGGCACGCTGGAGAAGGCGTGCGCCTCAGGCAGTCGGCCACCGGCGGCAGCGTGCCGGGCGATGGCCTGCGCGATGGGGTGCTCGCTCGCCGACTCCACGGCGCCGGCGAGGCGCAGTACGTCCCGCGTCGGGACCGCAGCGAGCGCGACGACGTCGCCCACGGCCATGGTGCCCGTGGTGACGGTACCGGTCTTGTCCAGCACGATGGTGTCCACCGTGCGGGTGTCCTCGAGGACCTGCGGGCCACGGATGAGGATGCCCAGCTGCGCGCCGCGGCCGGTGCCGGTCAGGAGCGCGGTGGGCGTGGCGAGGCCGAGCGCGCACGGGCAGGCAATCACCAGCACGGTCACGGACGCCGTGAAGGCCGCGTCGAGGTCGCCGGTCAGCACGACCCACAGCACGAACGTGAGGATGGCGATCACGAGGACCACGGGGACGAAGACCGCGCTGATGCGGTCGGCGAGCCGTGCGATGCGCGCCTTCCCGCTCTGTGCCTGGCTCACGAGACGGCCCATCTGGGACAGCACGGTATCGGACCCGACGCGCGTCGCCTGGACCACGAGCCGGCCCGACGTGTTGATGGTCGCACCCGTCACGGTGTCGCCGGGGCCCACCTCGACGGGGATGCTCTCACCCGTCAGCAGGGCGGTGTCCACCGCGCTGTGGCCTTCGGTGACCGTGCCGTCGGTCGCGATCTTCTCGCCCGGGCGGACGACGAATTCGTCCCCGGGGATCAGCGCGTCGGCGGGCAACGTGACCTCGGTGCGCTCGCCGTCGACGGTGCGCAGCACGTGGGCCTCCTTCGCGCCGAGACTCAGGAGGGACTTCAGGGCGTCGCCGGCGCGCTGCTTCGCCGACGCCTCCAGGAAGCGGCCGAGCAGCAGGAAGGTGACGACGACGGCGGCCACCTCGAAGTAGAGGGAGTGCTCGGTCATGTCCATGCCGGTCATACCCGCATGCTGCGTCAGGGCGGGATTCGCGAGGAGCTGCCCTGCCGAGAACAGGAACGCCGCGGTGACGCCGATGGAGACGAGGGTGTCCATGGTGGAGGAGAAGTGGCGTGCATTGATGGCCGCCGCGCGGTGGAACGGCCACGCGGACCACGTCACCACCGGCAGGGACAGTGCGAGGACCACCCAGCCCCAGTTCGCGAACTGGAGGCCGGGGACCATGGAGATCAGCAGCACCGGCACGGACAGGACGGCGGCCAGGACCAGGCGCGCCCGGAGGAGCGACGGTGTGTGATCGTGGGCGTCTCCGCCCGGGTGCTCGGGATGCACCACATGCGCGCCGTAACCGGTGGCCACGACGGTGTCGATCAAGTCCTGGTCGCTGACGGTGGCGGGGACCCGGACCACGGCGCTCTCGAGGGGCAGATTGACACTCGCCTCGACGCCGTCGAGCTTGCCGAGCTTCCGCTCGACCCGCCCGACGCACGATGCGCAGGTCATGCCCTGGATCGAGAGTTCGACGACGCGGTGCTCCTGATCGGTGCCCCGTGCCGGGGCCTGCCGGGTGACCATGTCAGGAACCGGCGGGCACCACGGTGTAGCCGGCTTCGGCGACGGCGTCGTCGATCGAGGCGGCATCCAGCGGTGTGGAGGAGGAAATGGTGGCGGTGGAGGTGCCCCCGTTGACGAGGTCGACGTCGACGGTCTCGACGCCGGGCAGTCCGGACAGTTCGCTCTTCACGGCGCTGACGCAGTGTCCGCAGGTCATGCCGGTGATGTTGACGGTGGTGGTGCTCATGGTGTTCTCCTTGGTGGGTGGTTGACTCGTTCTAGCGGAGGAGGCGGCCGATGGCCGCCGTGGCCTCCTGGACCTTTTCCTGCACGGCATCGTTGGTGCCGGACGCCTGGGAGTCCTGAGCGGCGCCGACGACGCAGTGCGCGATGTGCTCCTCGAGCAGTCCCATCGAGACGGCGTGCAGCGCCTTGTTGACGGCTGCGACCTGCGTGAGGATGTCGATGCAGTACTTGTCCTCCTCGACCATCCGCGCAATGCCGCGCACCTGGCCCTCGACGCGTCGCAACCGTTTCAGGTACGCGTCCTTGTCGGCCGTGTAGCCGTGCTGCACGGTGTTCTCCGCGTTCGTCCCGCCGGTCATGAAGTCACTCCTCGCATACGGCCCACGATACCCTTGGGGGGTATAACCGGCCAAGTCCGGTCGTTATTCCTCCATGGAGGGAACACCCAGCGGGATGCCGTAGGTTGGCTAACCGGCACACTCTCGACCCAAGGACGTCCATGACCCTCTCGCTGTCGGGCTGGCAGAAGCGAGTTCTCCTGATCCTCGCCGGGATCGCCGTCGTCGCGCTGTTCGCTCTCGCCTTCACCGCCGGCCGCGTGTCCGCCGGCCCCACCTACCCCGACGCGGGCAGCGCTGATGCGGGGTTCGCCCGGGACATGCAGGTGCACCACAACCAGGCCGTGGAGATGTCCATGATCGTGCGGGACAACACGGAGGACGAGACCCTCCGCTCCATCGCCTACGACATCGCGCTCACCCAGCAGCAGCAGGCGGGGCAGATGTACGCCTGGCTCGAGGAGTGGGGGCTTCCGCAGAGCGACCCGCAGCCACGCATGGAGTGGATGGCCGGAGCGGAGGACCACGCGGGAATGGACATGGGGTCGGGGGCCGACGCCGGATCCATGCTCACTCCGGACGGGCTCATGCCCGGCATGGCGACCGAGGCGCAGCTCGACGAGCTGCGTGCAGCGCGCGGGGAGGACGCCGAGCGGCTGTACCTGACGCTCATGATCACTCATCACGAGGCGGGCGTGGACATGGCCGCGGCGGGCGCCGAACTCGCGGAGACGGACCAGGTGCGCACGTTGTCCACGAAGATCCAGTCCGGCCAGCAGGCAGAGATCAATCTCATGCAGAACATGCTCGACACCCTGTAGAGCCGCCCCGCCCCGCCGCCCGGCCGGGTGGTTCAGGGACGGACGGCCCACGCCGGTACATTTGGTTCCGGCGCTCACCGACCAGCGGCGACCGCCGCAGCCACCCCAGCACCGAAGGACACCTCGTTGAACAAGAAACGGTCTCAGGAGAACCAGGACCGCCAGGCGCGCCTGGCCGCCATCCAAGCCCAGCAGCGGGCGAGTGAACGCAAGCGCAACGCGCTCATCTTCGGTGGGATCGGGGCGGTGATCCTGGCGATCATCATTGCGGTGACCCTCGTCATCGTGAACCAGGTCCAGGACAACCGGGAGCGTGAAGCCCTGGCGTCCCAGCCCATCGAGGGCGTCCAGGAGTATCCCGACGTGACATTCGAGCACGTGGACGGGCCCGTGGAGTACGAGCAGTCGCCGCCCGTCGGCGGGGACCACAGTCCCCTCTGGACCAACTGCGGCGTCTACACCGAGCCCCTTCCGAACGAGAACACCGTCCACTCGCTCGAGCACGGTGCCGTCTGGGTCGCCTACAACCCGGACATCGGCCAGGCCGAGATCGACAAGCTCACCGAGCTCGTGGGAACGCGCTCCTACGTGCTGCTCAGCCCCTACCCCGATCTCGAGTCACCCGTCGCCGCCAGCGCGTGGGGCCTCCAACTCCAGGTCGATTCCGCCGACGACCCTCGCCTGGCCACCTTCCTGACGAAGTACATCCAGGGCGAGCAGACCCGCGAACCGGGGGCGGCCTGCTCCGGCGGCCTCACGCCCGCCGGTCTCGCCTCCTAGGCACGATCCACGGACGGCGGTGCCACGCTGTCGCGGCCGCCGGCTTCGTTGCCCGTCGGGGGTGAACGCTCCGGTACCGTTGCCGGGTGGGCCCGTGCATCGCGGGCCCGACGGATCGGAAGGAACCCCTGTCGTGAGCGACCAGCAGATTCTGGGAGAGCTGTCCCTGCCAGGCATGCTGCAGGACATGGTCCTGGACAGCTCGGACATCAATGAATTCCTCGACGGACTCGTACGGCTCGCCGCGGACACCCTCTCCACCCCGGACAGGAATGTGATGTGCGGCGTCACCCTCCTGCGGAGTCGCTTCAAGGGAACGGTGGCCAGCAGCAGCGAGCAGGCGCAGCTCATGGACGAGGTCCAGTACGCGTTCGACGACGGACCCTGCATCCGGGCGGCCCGGGACGGGCAGGTCTACAGCGTCGGTGACTTCTTCGAGGAACAGCGCTTCGGGGACTACACGGCAGCCATCGCCGGGCACGGCATACGGTCCGCCGTCGGCACGCCGATCCCGCTCGACGGCCTTGCGGCCGCCGGACTGAACCTGTACTCGACGCAGCCGCACGCGTTCGACGACGCAGCCATCGCCGCCGCCGTGCAGTTCGCCACGGATGCCTCGAAGTTCCTCCGCGTGGCGGTCAGGGTGGCCCACCTCACCGACACCGGCGAGCACCTGCGCGCCGCGATGAGTTCACGCACGACGATCGACGTGGCCGCGGGCATCATCATGGGTCAGAACCGGTGCAGCCACGAGGCGGCGATCACCATCCTCAAGGCCGCGTCCAGCGGGCGGAACGTCAAACTGGCTGCGGTTGCCGCCGCAGTGGTCAGCTCGATCGGCCAACGACCCCCCGAGACGTACTTCGTCCCCTGATCCGGCGCGCTGCGAGAGCTCACCCCGCGCCGCCGCACGGGATGCGGCCGAGGAATACCTCCTGCGACGGCTGCTGCTTTACGCGGCGCGGGCGCTCGAATGGTGGGACCCGCGGCCCGGCGGATGACGCGCTGGCTACTGAGTGGTGATCGCGTCATTGACGATCCACCACACGCCGTCCAGGTTGTAGCCCCGTTCCAGGTCACGGCTGGCCTCATGGGCGGTGACTGCCCGCATGGCTATACGAGCGTGTGCCCAGTCCTCGACGGTTCCCGTCGCAGGGTCGACGTGCTTGGTCCACAACTCGTCGTGCTCTCCTGCGGGAAGACGCACCATCGCGCCGTAGGGCCCCCGGAAGTCGCCGGCCGGGCCCTCGAACCTGACGGTCGCGAAACCGAGTCGAGCTTCCGCGGACAGGAGCCTGAGGCCGCTGAGATTCGGGCACCGCTCGAACGCCCGTTCAATGGCCTGGACATACTCTTCGGGCCCGGGCCCACCTGATGAATCCCCCATGAACACCAGTCTCCCACCAGGTCGGGTGCGGACGGACGTCGGCCGCAGGTCACGGTCGGTGGCCCCTGTTCCTGTGGGTGAGCGTGTTCGGTCGTGTCCGTGGGTCCCTCCGGTCATGGCCGTGAGTCCAGCGAGGTGCCCGGTGTACCTTCGGCATCCTGAGAGAGTGCTGTGGCGTCCGGGAAGAAGAGTTCCTCGAGGGTGGTGTCGAAGATCGCCGCGAGCCTGAAGGCCAGCGGCAGTGAGGGATCGAAGCGTCCGCGTTCGATGGAGATGATCGTCTGGCGTGAGACGCCGAGCTCTTCGGCCAGTTTCTGCTGTGACCACCCGAGCCGAGCGCGGAAGTCATTGACCATGTTCCGCACCTCAGCCCCGGTGTCGCTGGAGCAGGTAACGAACTGCAACGGAGATGAAAGCCAGGCCGACTACGCCTGAGAGCAGGAGTCCCGGGTCGACCGCGAACTTCGTGGGTATGAAGGCGAGCACGGTCGCCGTCACGCCGGCGACCAGGACGATGTCGGTCACGGCGCCGGCTGCGGCCTTGTCGTACCAGCCGGACTCCACGGATTCCTCCGGTCGTTCGGTTGCCCCTGCAAGGGTCGACCGGTCAACGAGGAGGACGTAGACCAGCATCGTCGAGGGGAAGCTGAGGCAAAGCGCGAACACTACGCCGGTCAGGATCGGGGAGGTCCCGCCGACGCCGAGCGAGGCGGCGAGCCAGCCCAGCAGGGCGCCAATCAGCACTCCACCTGGAGCGGCGACGGTCATGGCAGGAAAACGTCCCCCGGCAACGGTCGCCCGTCCCCACCGTGTGCGCGTGTTCTGATCCGACATGGTAACCCCCTATATGTAAACCTTGCTTTACATGGTCAAGTCTGCTTTACAAGTCCGATGTCGTCAAGAGACGCATCGAGGGTGCCTGCTGCGACGACGACGCAGGGCCGGCCAGCGATACGCGCCTCATCGCTCGCGCAGCTCTGCTCAGAGCCCGGTCCGGCTGTCCCCGATGGCAATGTACCGATACCTTTTGAAAGCCCCGAGGATCGCCGGGCCATAGCGCGGCCACAATAACGGTGCCACGCTTTCCTCGTGCCCGCGGGACAGCGAGACCGATACGGATGGTGAGTGATGAGCGAGATCCACGTGAAGACGGCGTCCGGACGGTGGATCCTGTTGGCAACAGTGCTCGGCTCGGGCATGGCGGGGATCGACGCCACGGTCGTGAACATCGCGCTGCCGACGATCGGCCTGGACCTAAACGCCGATTTCGCAGCCCTTCAGTGGATGGTCACCGGCTACACCCTGACGCTTGCCTCGTTCATCCTCCTCGGCGGTTCCTTGGGCGACAGGTTCGGGCGGCGGCGTATCTTCATCGTCGGTGTGGTCTGGTTCGCGGTGGCTTCCCTGCTGTGTGGGCTGGCCCCGAATGCCGGCTGGCTCATTGCGGCACGCGCATTGCAGGGCGTCGGAGGCGCGCTGCTCACGCCAGGCAGTCTTGCCATCATCCAGTCCAGCTTCGCCGGTGAGGACCGCGCGCGGGCCATCGGCGCCTGGTCCGGGCTGGGCGGGGTAGCCACGGCCATCGGCCCCTTCCTCGGCGGATGGCTCGTCGAGAGCGCCTCCTGGCGCTGGATCTTCCTCATCAACATCCCTCTTGCCGCCACCGTCATCTGGATCGCGGCGCGGCACGTCCCTGAATCGCGCGACGCCGATGCAACCGGTCGACTCGATGTCGCCGGAGCTCTCCTCGGGGCGGTGGCACTCGCTGGAACGACGTACGCCCTGATCGCGGCGCCGACCCAGGAGGCCGGCTCTCCGGCCGTTTCCGTGTCAGGAGCCCTGTGTCTCGCCGCGGTGATCGCTTTCCTCGTGGTCGAATGGCGGACCGAGCACCCCATGCTTCCGTTGCGGATATTCGCTAACCGTCAGTTCAGCGCCGCGAACGCCGTCACGTTCCTCATCTACGCCGTCTTCGGCGGCATCTTCTTCCTGCTCGTCGTCCACCTCCAGGTCGTGGCGGGATTCAGCCCGCTGGCGTCGGGGATCGCGATGCTCCCCATCACAGCCCTGATGCTCGTCCTGTCTCCCCGCGCAGGTGCGCTCAGCTCGCGGATCGGGCCCAGGACACCGATGACGGTCGGACCGTTGCTGTGCGCTGTGGCACTTGTCCTCATGCTACGAATCGGGCCAGGCGCGTCCTACCTTGTCGACGTGCTGCCGTCGGTGATCGTGCTCGGCCTGGGCCTGTCACTGCTCGTTGCTCCCCTGACATCTACCGCGCTGTCCGCCGTGCCGGAACGGCAGGCCGGATTGGCCTCCGGTGTGAACAACGCTGTGGCGCGGGCGGCCGGCTTGATCGCGATCGCTGTCCTGCCGGCCGCCGTGGGACTGACGGGCGACGCCTACAGTGACCCGCAGGTCTTCGAGGAAGGGTTCGACGCCGCCTGTGTGATCGGCGCGGTGGTCCTGGTGCTCGGCGGCGTTCTTGCTGCAGTCACCATCCGGAACCCCGCTCTTCCGGACAGCGACCACCCGACGCACTGCGCTGTTGACGGCACGCCGAGTGCTCCCGGTGCCCTCCGTGAGGCTCGCCGCGAAGGGGACCAAGTCTGACGTCCCACCGCACCGGTCGCCTCTCCGGGCACTACTTCAGGTAGGCGTCGATCTCGAATCCGCCGGCGGTGCCGGTTTTGTCGTCAGAGGCAGGCCGGCCTGTAGGCGGGGTCGGCAGGGGCGCCGGTGCGGCCGAGAGCGTGCAGGACGAGCTGGTGGGCGGCCGGATCGTTGGGGAGCTGGTCGTGCTCGATGGGATCGAGCGGGCACAGGTCCTGCAGGGTGATGTTCGTGACGCGGCGTGGGGAGCCGGCGAGGAACTGGCCCTGATAGGGGGTGACCACTTCGTCGTACCTGGTAGAGACGACCGTGTACACGGGGCCGTTGACGAGGTCCCCGATCGAGTTCAACTCCTGCATGAACGGTGAACCCGCGGCCTGGTCATCACACGCCTGGCACAGCATGCCCGAGTTGCCACCTGCCGTGAGATCTCCTGTGGCGGGGCTGATGACACCTTCGGTGCCGTGGTTCGACGGCGCGAGTCCGATGAGGTGGTCCACCTTCTTCGCCCCTCCCAGGAAGCCGAGATAGTAGCGAGGCATCATGCCACCCTGGCTATGGCCTACGAGGTCCACCTTCCGGGCTCCGGTAGCAGCGAGTACGCGATCGACGAACTCACCGAGTTCGGCTGCCGATTCGCGCACGGGTCCGGTGGCGGGAACACCATTGGTGATGCCGTAGTCGAGCGCGAAGACGCAGTATCCGGCCTTCTTGAGCACTGGCGAGAGGGTGGACCAGTTCTTCGCCATGCTCTCGAACGTGCCGGGCACCAGGATCACGGGCTCAGGGTGCTCGGAGGAGGGCGTGCAGGACCAGTCATTGGCCCCCGCGGGCGAGACGCTCAGAACCCCACCGACATCAGTGACATCCGCAGACGCGGCTGGGGTGGTGATGAGGCCCGCCGCGAGGGCAGCGGCAGCGATCAGGGACGGGATGCGGAATTTCACGGGTGGTACTCCTTCGTATCGACCGATTCTCCCCCCCCGTCGAACCTAAGGGGCCGACGCACGCCTGAGCAAGCATCGTGCACGCGGGTGCGGGACCTCGACCAGCTGCGTCGCGCGTGGTGGCTCGATGGGTCGGTAGAGCCTGGTTGCCCGCTCGCGGATGGCCTGCGCCGCCGTGCTACTGGTCGACGGCGGCGCCGATCGGCTCGAGCACGACGTCGGGGAAGTCCTTCCTGAAGTGCCCCACCTTCCACTTGTCGCCGAACACGGCAACGATCTCGCCGTCGGACCGGAAGAGGATCTCACCGCCGCGGAACGTTGCAGGGACGCCCTGGCTTTCCGGTGCGACGCGCATGGCGAGTGTGTAGGAGAGGTTGTCCAGCGAGGTCGGGGCGTTGAACTCGGTGCCGAGTCGCTGGGCGGCGACCTCGAACTGCAGGGCCCCGACCGCGGCGAGCACGGGGGCCTGGTCTCCGCGGAGGTCCGAGCGCAGCACCTGCACCACGCCTTCGTGCTCGAGCTGCTCGATGCCGCGGCGGAACTGCTTGTACCGTCCCGGGTCCTTGGCGCGGGCGACGGCGAACAGCTCGGGGGAGAAGCGAGGGATGTCGGGGAACTGCACGGGCTCCTCGGAGAACAGGCTGTCGCCCACGCGGAGGCTCGTCGCGTTCACGAGCCCGACGACGTCGCCCGGCCACGCCGTGTCCACCACCTCGCGACTACGCCCGAGGACGCGGTGCGCGTACTTGGTGGCGAAGGGCTTCCCGGTGCGCTGGTTGGTGATGACCATGCCGCGCTCGAACGTGCCGGAACAGATGCGCAGGTACGCGATGTGGTCGCGGTGGGCGCTGTCCTGGCCGGCCTGCACCTTGAACACGAAACCGGACATCGGCGCGTCGATGGGGCGCGGCTCGTCGTCCTTCGAAGGGCGCGGGGAGGGGGAGGGTGCCACATCGACGAGGATGTCCAGGAGCTGGGAGACGCCGAAGTTCTTGGCCGCGGCAGCGAAGAGGACGGGCGTCTGGCGGGCCGCCTCGAACTCCTCGCGGTCGAAGGAGCCGTGCGAGGATTCGACGAGCCCCGACTCCTCGCGTGCGTCGTGCCAGGCGCCGGCATCACTCGGATCGAGGGCGTCGATGTCCACCTCGATTTCCGTGGCGGCCTGGGCCCCGGCCTCCACGGCCGTCAGGGCGATCGCCCGCTCCGCCCGGAGGTCGATGAGTCCCCTGAATTCCCCGGCGATCCCGGCCGGCCAGGTGAGCGGCACGGGGGTCATCCCGGTGCGCTCCCCGACGTCGTCGATCAGGCCGAGGGCATCCAGGCCCGGGCGGTCCCACTTGTTGATGACGGTGATGATCGGGATGTTCCGTGCCTTGCATACAGCGAGCAGCTTGACAGTCTGCGGCTCGAAGCCCTTGGCGGCGTCGATCAGCATCACGGCGGAGTCGACGGCGGCGAGGACGCGGTAGGTGTCCTCGGAGAAGTCCGCGTGGCCCGGGGTGTCGACCACGTTGAGAATGGTGTCGCGGTAGGTCAGCTGGAGGGCGGCGGAGCTGATCGAGATGCCGCGCTCCTGCTCGATGCCCATCCAGTCCGACACCGTCGCGTGACGGCTCGACTTGCCGTGCGTCACGCCGGCGTCCTGGATGGCGCGGGCGAGGAGCGCCAGCGCCTCCGTGAGGGTCGACTTCCCGGCGTCAGGGTGGGAGATGACGGCGAAGGTACGACGGCGTCCGGCTTCGCGGCGGACGGCATCGGCGTCGAGGACGGGGGTTTCGGTTAGCAGGGCCACCCTCCCATTGTCCCCGATGTGGGCGGGATACCTGTCTGGGAGTGCGCTGGGCCCTTGTGCGCCTGGACACGGGCCCATGGGGTCGTCCCCGCAGCGCCCCGTGGATCCGCATACCTCAGACTTTGTGCCTCTGGCAACCAACCACCGATTCCGCGTCATCCGGATGGATCAGCAAATAGTAAGTATGCTGATGAAAGGAGTCCCAGCAGGGTCCCTTCCCTTTCTCAAGGAGCGCCATGATTCGCAAGACCGCAGCTACCGCAGCCCTTTCCCTCGCTATCCTGACCGGGATGGCAGCGCCGTCCGTGGCCCAGTCGACGGCTCCGGCCACCGAGCAGACCCAGGAAACCGACGAGGGCAACGGCGACGCAGGCCTGTGGGGCCTCCTCGGACTTCTCGGCCTGGCCGGCCTGCTGAAGAAGAACAAGAAGGAGCACGTCGATCACCGCGCCAACGGCGCCACGAGGGTCAACGACCCGGACCGCACCGGCCACTGATCCAGGCACCGGGTCGACGCGCAGCCTTCGCCGACCCGGCTGCAGAAGGGTCCATTCCCTCCGGGATGGACCCTTTTCGTCTGTCCTGGCGTCGCAGCCCCGTGGTCGACGCGCTCCGGCGTCGTGATCCGTAGGCTCCGGACGCGCAGGGCGAAGCCCACCCCGTTGGCTGGTGCGGACGCGGCCTCAGCGCAGCTCGAGCCGCATGAGGATCCGGGGGAATCCGTTCACCACGGACGTGGTGTCGGCCGCCTTGCTGAAGCCTGCTGCCTCGAAGAGCCGGCGCGTACCGACATATGCCATGGTCGGGTCGACCTTCCGTCCCTTGTTGTCCACCGGGTACCCCTCCACGGCCGGGGCTCCATGGCTGTTCGCGAAGTCCACCGCGCCCGAGAGCAGTCGATGCGAGATGCCCCTGCCGCGATGGCCCGGCCTGACCCGGATGCACCACACCGACCACACGTCGGCGTCATCGACGCGGGGAATCGTGCGGCTGCGGGCGAAGGCCGTCCCGGCCCGGGGGTGGACGGCCGCCCAGCCGACGACGTCGTCGCCCTCGTAGGCGAGCACTCCGGGCGGTGGCTCCTGACGGCACAGGCGCTGCACGAGGTCGCCGCGCTCCTGCCGGAGCAGCGCGGCATTCTGTTTCGCCGGGACGCGGTAGCTCAGGCACCAGCAGACATTGGCGTCGGCGCGTTTCGGCCCCACCATCGTCGCCACGTCCTCGAATGCCGTGGCCGGCCGCACCTCGATCACCATGGCCCCACTGTTCCACCCGGGGGCCGGGCGGACAACGGTCCGTGCTCAGTGGTCGACGCGCTCCGACGTCGTGCTCCGCAGGCTCCAGGCGGCCAGAACGGACGCGCCGGCCATGAGCAGCGCAGCGATGCCGGAGGTCAGGGTGATGCCGCTGTCGAAGGCATGGAATGCGGAGTCCCGGAGCAGGGCCGCGGTGGTCGGACCGACCTCGGTCGCGACCTGGACCGCGCCGCCGAGGGTCTCGACGGACGTCTCCGCCTGGCCGTCACTGAGCCCCGCGGGCAGCAGCAGGTTCCGCTGATAGGAGGCCAGCAGGATGCTGCCGAGCACGGCGGTCCCGAGGACGGAGCCCACCTCGTAGGCCGTTTCGGACACGGCGGACGCCGCGCCCGCCTTGGCGGCCGGGACGGAGGACAGGATGAGGTCGTTGGAGACGGTTTCGGAGGCGCCGACGCCGATCCCGAGGATCACGAAGGCGGCCATGAGCAAGCCCGCGGATCCGCCCTCCCCGAGCAGGGCGATCATCGCGTACGCGACGGCGGAGAACGTCAGGGCGATCGGGACGACCACGTGCGGCGCACCCCGGCGGGCCAGTGGCACGACGGCGAGGCCCGCGATGATCGTCGCGAGGAGGCCCGGCAGCAGGACGAGCCCGGCGTCGAGCGGGCTGAGCCCGAGCACCAGCTGGAGGTGCTGCGAGACGAAGAACAGGAAGCCCACGAGCGAGAAGATCGCGAAGAGGTTCACCAGGACGGCGCCGCTGAACGCGCGCACCGTGAACAGGCGGACGTCGAGCATGGGATTGCGGCGTTGCAACTGGCGGGCGACGAAGGCGATGCCCGCAGCGATGCCGATGACGGCGGCCGTCACGGAGATGAGCAGCGGGCCCCCCTTCGCCAGGTTCTTGATGGCGTAGACGACCGGCAGCATGGTCCCGATGGACAGGACGATACTGGCGTAGTCCACGCGGCCCGGGTGGGAATCCTTCGACTCGGGCACCAGGACGGGGGTCAGCGCGAGCATGAGCAGCAGGACGGGCACCGCGAGGAGGAACACGGAACCCCACCAGAAGTGCTCGAGCAGGACGCCGCCGAGCAGGGGGCCGAGGGCCGCGCCGGCAGAGAAGCCCGCGGCCCAGACCGCGATGGCGATCCGGCGCTGGTTGCGGTCCAGGAAGATGTTGCGGATGAGCGACAGCGTCGAGGGCATGAGCATGGCGCCGAACACGCCGAGACCCACGCGGGCGGCGACCAGGAACGCCGCCGTCGGGGCGAACGCCGCGACCACCGAGAAGACGGCGAACCCCACGGCACCGATCATGAGCAGGCGGCGGCGGCCGAAGCGGTCGCCGAAGCTGCCCATCGCCACCAGCAGGCCGGCGAGCACGAGGGGGTAGCTGTCGACGATCCAGAGCAAGGTGGTCCCGCTCGTGGCGAAGTGCCGGGAGATCTCGGGCAGGGCGAAGCTCAGTACGGTGTTGTCCACCGAGACCAGCAGCACCGGCAGCATCAGCACGGCGAGGGCGAACCATTCGCGGCGGCCTGCCAGGGGATCGGGGGACTGAACGGCACGCGGGTTCACCCCGGATGCACGTGCGACGGAGGAAGGTGTGGTGGTCATTCATTTAAGCTATACCGTCCAGCCGGTACAGTACAACAATCGTGACGGGTATCATCAGGGAGTGTCCAGTTCCCGCGAGCGCATCCTCGACAGCTTCGAGAAGGCCCTGATCCGCGACGGCGAGAGGGCCGCCACCATGGAAGCGGTGGCCGCGGCCGCCGACGTCTCCAAGGGCGGACTGCTCTATCACTTCCCCTCCAAGGAGGCGCTCGTCGACGGCCTGGCCGACCGCCTCCGCGGCCTCGCCGAGAAGGACCGCGAGACGATGACGGCGGCGCCGGACGGGGCGGCCCGCTACTACGTGCGGACATCCGTCTTCGAGGACAGCCCGCTCGATCGGGCGCTGGTGTCCATGGCGCGCCTGGCCCAGCAGGGGCATCCAACGGCGAAGGCCTCCCTCGCGGAGATCCAGGAGCGATGGCTCGACGCGCTCGCCGCCCAACTCGGCGACCGCACGACGGCCCACGCCGTCAAGCTTCTCGGCGACGGCCTCTACTACGACGCCGCGTTCTTCGCCTCGGCCGGGTCCGGCCGTACCACCGGCGCGGAGATCGACGAGCTCCTCCGCGTCGTGGATGTCATCGTCGGCCGGGGCGGCACGGAGGCACTCAGCGAGGAGACAACACGATGATCAAGGGTTTCAGGGATTTCGTGCTGCGCGGCAACGTGATCGAGCTGGCGATCGCCGTCGTCATCGGCAGTGCGTTCACGGCCCTCGTCAGCGCCTTCACGGCGAACATCATCAACCCGGTCATCGCCTCCGCCGGCGGGATCGACGCGGCCGGTCTCGGTTTCCCGATCCGGCCGGGCAACGATGCCACCTTCGTCGACGTGGGTGCCGTGCTCACGGCCGTGGTCACCTTCCTCATCACGGCCGCCGTGGTCTACTTCGTGTTCGTCGTGCCCATGAACCGGGCCCGAGCACGGTTGAGTGCGCTCGCCGCACCGGAGGATCCCGAGGAGGTGCCGATCCCGGTCGACACCGCCCTCCTCACGGAGATGCGTGACCTCCTGAAGGACCTGGCGTCGCGGGATGCGCCGCGCTGATCCGGCGGCGCCCTCCTAGCGCCGCGTGTCCGCGAGGTCCGACGTCGCCGGCCCCTCGAGCAGCGTCCCGTCCGCGGTGAAGCGTGATCCGTGCAGCGGACAGTCCCAGGACCGTTCGGCGTCGTTCCAGGAGAGAATCCCCTTCAGGTGGGGGCATACGGCCGATACGCGGTGCTGCACGCCGTCCACCGTGCACACCCCGATGGGGCGCGCGCCTTCGCGGATCACGCGCCCCTCGCCCTCTCCCGGTGTGGAGGACGAGGATCGTGCGAGGCCGCCCAGCCAGCCGGTGACCATCTCCATGCCGACGGCGGCGTTCGCCTGCGCGGCCTGGAGCGCGTCGGAAGGGCTGACCCTGGTCCGGTACAGCGTGTCGGCCCAGGGCATGTTGCCGCCGAGGATCTCGCTCGCGAGGGCCAGCGACGCCGCGACCGCGTTCGTCATGCCCCACTTGTTGTAGCCGGTGGCCGCGTAGATGTGGCCGCCGCCGGCGGGCACCTTGCCCACGTAGGGGACGGCGGCAGCGGGTGCGTAGTCCTGGGCCGACCAGGCGTACGCAGGGCGCGCCGTCGGGAAGTACTCCTGCGCCCACCGCGTGAGGCCGTCCACCCTGGACTGCGTGTTGGAGCTGTGCCCCACCTTGTGGCCGTTGCCGCCGACGATCAGGTACCGGGTACCGTCGACGACGGCGGTGCGCAGCGACCGCGTGGGGGAGTCCGCGCTGAGGTACATGTCCTCCGGGACGTCGTCCTCCACGGTCAGTGCCACGCAGTACGAGCGCATGGGCTGCAGCACGGCGAAGTAGCCGCCGCGGTCGAGGATGGGGATGCCCGTGGCGAGGACGACGTTCGACGCCGTCACCGGGCCGGTCCCGGTCCTGAGCTCCACGCCGTCCGCCCCCTCGCGGGCCTTCGCGACGCCCTGCACCCGGACGCCCTCGACCAGCGTGCCGCCGTGGCGCCTGAACTCGGCGGCCAGCCCGGCCAGCACCTCGAGCGGATGGAACTGGGCCTGGTCCTTCAGGCGCAGCGTCTTCCGGACCGGGAAGGGGAGGGTGGCAGCGCTGCCGAGCTCGGTGGCGAGTCCTGCAGCGACGCACGCCTCGTGCTCGGCGGTGAGTTTCCGCGCGCCGGTGTCGGTGGTGGCGTACTCGACGGCGTCCCGGGTCTGGTACCCGATGCCGTTCTCGTCGCAGAAGCGCAGCAGCCAGCTCTGTCCCTCGCGGTTCCCGAGGACGTAGGCCCGGGCGAGTTCGGCGTCATGATGTTTCAGGATCGCCGACATGGTCGTCCCCTGCAGCAGCGAGAGCTTCGCCGTGGTGTTGCCCGTGGTCACCGCTCCGGTGGTCCGTGCCTCGAGGACAGCCACGCGGTGGCCGGCCCGGGCCAGCAGGAGCCCCGTCGTCAGCCCGGTCAGTCCGGCCCCGACCACGACGGAATCGTAGGCGGCGCCGGCCGGCAGGGTGTCGGCCGGGATGTGCGGGGCGGTGTCGAGCCAGAGCGATCTCATGGAGGTCCTTCGGGAGCCGGTCGGTGGTCCCCACCGAACCACCAAGCCCGGTCGCGGTCAAGCCTCCGGGGCCTGTGGGCGGCGGGCGCTAGGGTTGGCCGACGACCGTCCCCCCGCAGGAAGGCACCTCCGTGCACGTCCAGCTCGTCCTTCCGCATCAGCTGTTCGAGGAACATCTCGAGGCGTCCCCGGACACCCGCTTCGTCGTCCTCGAGGACGACCTGATGTTCCGCAGCCTGCGGTTCCACCAGCAGAAGCTCGTCCTGCACCGCGCGTCCATGACCGTCTTCGCACGGCGGATCCGGGACGCGGGCTATGCCGTCGACTATGTGGAGACCTCCGCGGAGGACACCAGCCAGCAGAGGCTGGCGGCCGTGCTCGCGGACCGGGGTGCCACGCACGTGAGCTACTACGACGTCGTCGACGACTGGCTGGACCGGCGGCTCACACGGACCCTTGCGGACGCCGGCGTGGCGGGGCGCGTCCTCGAGACCCCGCAGTTCCTCACCTCGCGTGACGTCCTCGGCACCTACTTCTCCTCGCACAGTTGGCGAATGCAGACCTTCTACGAGTGGCAGCGCAAGCGGCTCGGGATCATGGTGGAGGCCGACGGCTCCCCGACGGGCGGGAGGTGGAGTTTCGACGCCGACAACCGCAAGAAGTTGCCGAAGGAGATCGAGCTCCCGGACCTTCCGGGGTTCGACCGGCAGCCGGAGGTCGAGGAGGCGATCGGCTGGGTGCAGGGCGCGTTCCCGGACAACCCGGGCACCGCGGAGTCCTTCAACTGGCCCGTCACCCACCGGCAGGCCTCCGACGCCCTCGAGGCGTTCCTCACCGAGCGCTTCGAGCTGTTCGGACCGTACGAGGACGCCATCGCGGAGGGCCAGACGTACCTCTTCCACTCAGCCCTGAGCTCCAGCATGAACACCGGGCTCCTCAGTCCCGCCGACGTCGTGGACCTCGCCCTGGACTTCGCCGAGCGCCACGACACACCCATCGCCAGCGTCGAGGGATTCATCCGCCAGGTCATCGGCTGGCGCGAATACATCCGGGCGTCCTACGTGATCCGTGGGCGGGAGATGCGGACGGGGAACACCCTCGGGTTCACGGCGGACCTCGACGCCGGCTGGTGGACCGGCGGGACGGGCCTCGCACCCGTGGACTCCGTCATCACCCGCGTGCTCGATACCGCCTACGCCCACCACATCGAGCGGCTCATGGTGCTGGGCAACGCGACCCTACTCATGCGGGCGAAGCCGGACGCCGTCTACGAGTGGTTCATGGAGATGTTCATCGACGCCTACGACTGGGTGATGGTGCCCAATGTGTACGCCATGAGCCAGTTCGCGGCCGGGACAATGATCACCACCAAGCCGTACGTCAGCGGCAGCAACTACATCAAGAAGATGAGCGACTTCAAGGACGGTCCCTGGCGGTTCAGCTGGGACGCACTCTACTGGGAGTTCGTGGGCGACCACCGCGAGCTGTTCGCCCGCAATCCCCGATCCCGGATGAGCGTCGTGCTCCTCGACCGCATGGACGCCGAGCGGCGGGCGGCCCTCCATCTCGAGGCGGCGCGGTGGCTTCCCGGCGAGGGGACGGTGACGGTCAGGCCGGACCCGGTCGGCCCGTCACCGGCCATGCAGGCGCAGGAGGCTACGCTGCCCGGCCTATAGTCGGAAGCATGGAACAGAGAACTCTTGGAAGAACCGGCCGCCCCGTCTCCGTCGTCGGTCTCGGCACCTGGCAGCTCGGCGCGGACTGGGGCGAGGTGGAGGACAAGGACGCCGTCGCCGTCCTCGAGGCGGCGGTCGAAGCCGGCGTGACCTTCTTCGACACCGCGGACGTCTACGGCGACGGACGGAGCGAATCGACCATCGGGTCCTTCCTCAGGAACAACCCCGACCTCGACGTCCTCGTCGGTACGAAGATGGGCCGCCGCGTCGAGCAGACCCCCGAGAACTACACGCTGGCCAACTTCCGCCAGTGGATCGACCGGTCGCGGACCAACCTCGGCGTCGACGCCCTGGACCTCGTCCAGCTCCACTGCCCGCCGACCGCCGTCTACAGCTCCGACGAGGTCTACGACGCCCTCGACACCCTCGTCGACGAGGGCGCCATCAGGAACTACGGCGTCAGCGTGGAGCGTACCGACGAGGCGCTCGCGGCCATCGCGCGCGGCACCACGGCCAGCGTGCAGATCATCCTGAACGCGTTCCGCCTCAAGCCGCTCGACGAGGTCCTGCCCGCTGCACAGGCCGCCGGTGTCGGGATCATCGCACGCGTCCCGCTGGCCTCCGGCCTCCTGTCCGGCAAGTACACGACGGACACCGCCTTCGCCGACGACGATCACCGCACCTACAACCGCGACGGCGCCGCGTTCGACGTCGGGGAGACCTTCTCGGGCGTCGACTACGCGACCGGCGTCGAGGCCGCCCGCGAATTCGCGGACCTGGTGCCCGACGGCGTGACGACGGCCCAGGCGGCCCTCGCCTGGATCGTCGCCCAGGAAGGAGTCAGCACCGTGATCCCCGGGGCCCGCAACCCGGAGCAGGCCAGGGCCAATGCGGCCGCGGCGGGGCACAAGGATGTCGGCGCCGGGATGAACGACGCCGTGGCTGACATCTACGACCGCCGGTTCCGGGCTGCCGTGCACCCACGCTGGTGAACCGCCGTGCGGAACCCACCCCACCGCGGGCGGGTTCCGCACGGCCGGACGCTCGGCTAGGGTGGGCGGTATCACGTCAGACGGAGTTAGAGGACGTCTGTCATTGTTGAATTACCGACGAAGGAATCGACATGACCGAAAACACCTCAGGCGTCAATGCGGGCGAATCACACACCATCCGCGACTGGACGGACCTCGCGGAAGAGATGTGGGCCTACCTGACCGGGCGCGGCGCCGCGATCAACTACACGCTGGAAGACATGACCATCGAGGTCCCGCGCGACATCGGCCCCGACGCCCCCCGCGCCACCTGGAAGTTCAACGGAACCCTGCGGATCACGACGAGCGACAACGCATCCGGCGGCTCCGACCCGCACACCAGCTGACGCGCCCCGCGCATCATGGCCTCAGCACTCAGGTTCGACATTGACATCGATTTCTCGCTGGGGGAGCCGGCCATCGACGGGAAGCCTGAAGCAGGGCTTTCCGGCACCGTGAAGGCGGCCGGCTCCACCGTCGAGATCTTCGTCGACAACCCCGGCTCCTTCCGCGGCGACAACCTCCCTAGCCTCGGGCAGGTGCGGGACGTCGCCCGGCAGCTGGCGCAGCGCGACCTCGCGGTCTCGGTCTCCGGACCCAAAGGACTGCTGGTGAGCATCGGAGCCGTAAAGACCTCCCTGGCCCAGCGGCTCATCACGCGCTCTCCCCATATCCGCCTCGGCTCACCAGGTACGCTCGCGCCCCTGCTCGGGGTCGGCCGTCGCGTCCTCGAGAAGGGCGATGCGCCATCGCTCATCCCCCCGTCCACGCCGTTCCCGCTCGTCCCGACGGTGAACCGACGGATCCGCCGCACCATCACGACGACCCATTACGAGCGGGGGTCGGGGCGCCCGCGCCTCATCTTCGTGCAGAACTCGTCGACGTGGTCCGGTCAGGTGCCGCGCGAGTTCGAGCTGGTCGCCGAACGCACCACGATCGGCAGCGGCGAGGACGCGATGCTCAGGCTCACCGGCCTCGACGACCTGCACGCCGAGGTGCTCCACACGGAGGACGACGAGTACCTGCTGGTGCCGCACGGCGTCATCACGGGCAGCGTCAACGCCCGGGAACCGTCCATCCTTCGGACGGGTGCCCGCATCCAGTTCGGGGGGTGGGCGCTCGCGTTCTTCCGGGAGGAGTACGCCGACCACGGACGGCCGTTCGGCGGCCGCAGCGGCGGCGAACTCGCCTACCAGCGTCCGCAGCGCAACCCCCGGACGGGAGTCACGGAGGTGGACGGTTCCGCCGGGGTCGGGGACTTCCGACGGAAGCGTCGCTGACCCCGGTGCGGCAGGGAGACCGACGGGCGGGACGTGGAGGAGGACCGGTGCGGCATGGCCGATAGCGTCGAACTCCTGCTGGACCCGCCCTCGGAACTCGTCCTGCTCGAGGACTGGGCCGTGCTCGAGGCCGCGGGGCTTCCGAACCAGTCGCGCCACCAGTCCTTCAGCAACAGCCCGCACGTCACCCTCGCGGCGGCCGGGCGGATCGACGACCGCTACGACGCCCTCCTCGCGGACGCCGCGCAGGACGGCCCCACCGATCTAGCCACCGCCGGGTTCCTCGTCTTCCCGACCCGGCGGAAGTACGTACTCGCCCGGCAGGTCGTCGCCGCCGACGACCTGACCGCCCTGCACCACCGGATCTGGACCGCCCTGGACGGCGTCGACGAGCCGGTGCCCACGACCGTCCCCGGGACCTGGACCCCGCACATCACCCTCGGGCATGGACTGACGGCCGACCAGCTGGCCGCCGCCCTCGGCATCCTGCGGGACCGCGCTCCCGAACGTCTCCGCGCCGGCGCCGTCCGCCGGTGGGACGCGCACGGGAAACGGCTCATCCTGCTCGGGGGCGGCGACGAGGCACCGGCCGCAGCGTCAGGAGATGTCGGCGCGCAGTGAGACCGAGTGGGCCGACATCCTGCCGCGCCGTGCAGCATCCCGGCGGTATCGCCGGTCGAGGCGTCGTCAGAGGACCCTCAGAGGAGTCCCCTGCAACCAGGCACGGATGTCCTCGAACGCTTCCCGGTAGTACCTCTCGTAGCTCTCCTTGGTGCCGTACCCGAGGTGAGGGGTGAGGACCGTGCGGGGCGACGTCGCCCACCTGTTGTCGGGCGGAAGCGGTTCCTCGTTGAACACGTCAAGACCTGCTCCGGCAATCCGACCGGTTTCGAGCGCGTCGAGAAGGGCTTCCTCGTCCACGAGGGGCCCCCGTGCGGTGTTGATGAGGTAGCCGTCCGGTCCGAGAAGGCGAAGTTCCTCCGCGCCGATGATGTTCCGTGAACGCTCGGAGAGCCGGACATGCACGCTCACCACATCGGACTCACGGAAAAGGTCCTCCTTGGTGACCAGCCGTGCTCCTGCTGCCTCGGCACTGTCAGCTGTGAGATTGGGGCTCCATGCGACGACGTTCATCTCGAAGGCTGGTGCATACCGGGTGACGATGCGTCCGATGCGACCCAGGCCCAGGACTCCGAGGGTTCTCCCCGACAGCTCGAGTCCCACGCTCTGCTGCCATCGGCCCGCGCGCAGGTTCCGGTCCTCGGCCGGGATGTTCCGAAGCAGCGCCATGAGCAACGCCCACGTGAGCTCGGGTGCCGCTGCCGCGGATCCGCCTGTTCCGCGGACCTCGATGCCGAGGTCGTGGGCAGCGGCAAGGTCGATGGAACTGTTGGCCATGCCGGTCGTCACGAGGAGTCTCAGGTTGGGCAGGCGTTCGAGGACCGTACGCGGGAATGCAGTGCGTTCCCGCATCACGACGAGGATCTCGTATCCCGCGAACTCCTGCACGACGTCGTCATCTGATCCGAAGTGCTGCGAGTAGTTGGTGACTTCTACCCCGTGGTCGACCAGCTCGTGCCAGGGGGCGAACCACCCGGCGACCGATTGGTAGTCGTCAAGGATCGCGAGGCGCAGGGCCATGGGTGTTCCTCCTCGTGGCGCATGGGCATGTCGGTGACGTCTGTGCCGGTTGGCCGATGGAGCAGTTCGTGCGTGGAGTCTTCGCTGTCCGGTCAGGAGGCAAGCCCGGGCGCTCCCACGAGGATTCCGTCATCATCGCTCCACAGCGTGTGCCCGGGGGAGAAGGTCACACCGCCGAAGCTGACGTCCACATCGACCTCGCCCACCCCATCCTTCGAGCTCTTGCGGGGGTTGGTACCCAGGGCCTTGATGCCGAGTTCCAGCCCTGCCAGTGCTTCCGAATCGCGAACGACTCCGTTGACCACCAGGCCTGCCCAGCCGTTGCTGACGGCACTGCCGGCAATGAGGTCACCGACGAGGGCACTACTCAGCGAGCCATTGCCATCGATCACCAAGACACAACCGTTGCCCGGTCCGGCGAGTGTCTGTTTGACGAGTCCGTTGTCACGCTCGCACCGAATCGTCCGGATCGGTCCCGCGAACCGGCGTTTGCCGCCCATCTGGCGCATCTGAAGGTCGCAGCTGTCGACGGCATCAGCATGGTCGTCGACGAGGTCTGCTGTTGTGAAGTCCATGTTTGGTTCCTTCGCTCGATCCGGAGGGTTGACGCAGTTCGTCCTGTCGCACTCAGTCCTGTCGGACTTTGACGGCCAGCACATCACACGTCGCCTGGAGGAGGATGCGCTGGGCCGTGCTTCCCATGATCATCTTGCCCACGGGAGTGCGTTTCCGCAGTCCGATGACGATGAGGTCCGCCCGTTGTTCCTCGGCGGCCGTCAGGACTTCCTCTGCCGCGTCGTGACCGCGCAGGGGCTGGACCAGCTCGAAGCTGATCCCATTGCTGAGGGTGCGACCGCCTCCACAGTCTGGCGATCGGGGGCCACACCAGGATGAGCAGGATGATGACGTAGGTGCCGACGGCGATGGGCTAACTCCACAGCCCGGAGATGTCACCGGCGCTCAGCGGCCCCGGAACTCGACGTCATCGTCATCAGCGCGGCACGGGAGGTCGAAACCGCAAGGCCCTCCGGGGAGGCGTGGGCCAACGTCGCCTGAGATGAGCCGGACAGGGCTTCACATCCCTGACGAGGACAGGCGAGGAAGAGGGGCAACCGAAGCAGCTTCGGGCTGCACAGCGGGCCTGGGAGAACAGCCGGTCGATGACATGACGGCCCGGGTTCAGGAGATGTCGGCGCGCAGTGAGGCCGGGTGGACCAGGACGCCCTGTGGTTCGCGGATCCACCACAGCCCGGTGGCCCGCTTCTCCTCCCGGGTGGAGAAGCGGTAGATGAAGATCCGGGCACGCACGTAGCGGGGCGGTTCGCCGTCGAAGGGGTCTGTGCGGAGCAGCTTCAGGATCAGCGGGTCCGCCTGCAGGAGCTTGATCAGGAAGGGTGTGAACCAACCACGCTCCGACCCCAGGGCGAGGAACCACATCATCCAGTCCAGCCGCAGGTGGTAGGGGGCGAACTGGCGCGGCATCCGCGCCGGGTCTCCGGGTTTGCCCCTGAACTCGTACTCGCGCCAGCGCGCGCCGGGGCCCACCGCGTCGAGCGTCCCCTCCACGACCACCTCGTACCGCACCTTCGTCACGCTCCCGAACGCCCCGTAGGCGTTGCCGAGGTGCCACCGGTTGAAGCTCGCGTTCATGAGCTGCCGGCGCGCGAACAGGTTCAGCAGCGCCGGCCAGCTCAGACAGGCGAGGCCCAGCATCGCGAGGGTGACGACGACGCTCATGTACAAGGGCGTCGCCCGGTAGGTGTCGGACAGGTCGAGCGCCGGGAGCGCTGCCGCGTAGAAGGAATTGGGTACCGCGGAGAAGACCAGGATGATCGTCAGGATGTTGAGCCAGGCGAAGTTGCCGGAGAGCACCAGCCAGGCCTGGGTGACGATGATGACCAGCGCGGCGAAGCCCGCCACCGGCTGCGGTGTGAAGAGCAGGAACGGGACGGCCAGCTGTGTGACGTGGTTGCCCGCCACCTCCATGCGGTGCAGCGGCTTCGGCAGCAGGTGGAAGAACCGGCTGGCCGGGTTCGGCATGGGCTGGGTCTCGTGGTGGTAGTACAGGGCGGTCAGGTCCCGCCAGGAGCGGTCGCCGCGCATCTTGATCATCCCGGCCCCGAATTCGAGCCGGAAGACGAGCCACCGAATCATCAGCAGCACCAGGAACGGTGGCGCGATCTCCGTCGACCCGAGGAACGCGACGATGAAGCCCGCCTCCAGCAGGAGGCTCTCCCAGCCGAACCCGTAGAACGCCTGACCCACGTTCACGATGGACAGGTACAGCCACCAGACGAGGAGGAACGCGCTCAGGGGCACCCACGGCGGTCCGGCCTGCGGGACGCCGAGCACGAGCAGCGCGGAGAGTGCCACGCCCGTCCACGCGACGACGCGCAACCGGCGGTCGGAGTAGCCACGGTGGAAGAGTGACGGGCCGGCGCGCCGGCCGGCCCGTGCAAGGAACGCGTGGACCGGAAGAAGGCCCCTCTCACCGAGGAGGGCGGGGAACTGGGCGACGGCGGACAGGAACGCGACGAGGTAGACGGCCGCGACGCCGCGCTGCGCGATCTGCCGCCCGACCTCGTAGTCCTCTGCGGTGAGGACGGCAGCGATCCATTCCATCATCACAGCGTCCGGCGACGCGGACGGAGCGTCAAGGGCGTCCGGCCCGCGGGGCTGCGGGACCGGGGCCTAACGGGCCGGGTGGGCGTCGCCTTGCTCGTGCCGGCGGCGCGGGAGATCGACGAGGGCCTGGACGGCCGCGTGGTCGCTGGGGTACCTGCCGTCCAGGGTGGACGTGTTCACCGCCACCTGGCGGACCAGCACGTCCGGGGTGGTGAGGATCCAGTCGATCCGGGCTCCACCGTCCACGGGACGGCCATAGCGGGGAAAGGTGCCGTAAGCGGGCGTGAGGCGCTCGTCCGCCCGGGTCCAGGTATCGACGAGGACGTCCGAGTCGAGGAAGCTCCGGTACGCGGACGATCCGGCGTCGGAGTTGAAGTCACCCATCACGATGGTGGGCAGTCCCGGGCGGAAGAACCTCACGAGGTCGAGCACCGCAGCGACGCTGCGCATCCGCGCGTGCTCGGACTCGTGGTCGAAATGCGTGTTCACGAGCAGGATCTCCCGGTCGGATCCGCTGTCGTGGAAACGGCCCCATGTCACGATGCGCGTGACGCCGTTGCCCCAGGTGGACGAACCGATGAGTTTCGGGCTGTCCGAGAGCCAGAACTGGTCCCATTCGATGAGCCGCAGCCGCTCCGCGTCGTAGAAGATGGCGGCGTACTCGCCACGGCTCCCACCGTCCCTTCCGGCCCCGATCATGCGGTAGCTCGGCGGCAGGGCCGCCTGGATCACCTGCAGCTGGTGATGAAGGGCCTCCTGGACCCCGAGAACGGCCGGGACCTCCCGGCGCAGCAGGTCCTGCAGGGGAGCAATGCGGTCCGGCCAGTAGTCCACCTCGTCGGGCCGCGTGGCCGGGCGGTCGTACCGGATGTTGAAACTCATGACGTGGAGATAGGAGCGGCTGGCCCCGATCAGGGCGGGGGACGACGGTGGTGCGGGTGTTCGAGGCATGAGACCTTCCGATGCGGCACGTGCGAGGCGGCTGCTGCCCGGCGCTACGCCGGTGTCCGGTCAGCGCAGGTGGTCCACGAGGTCCGCGGCGATCCCCGTGTAGCGGGCGGGGGTCAGGGCGAGGAGCCGCTGCTCGGCCTCCGCGCTGAGCCCGAGGCCACTGACGAACTCGCGCATGCGGCCGGCGTCCACGCGTTGCCCGCGGGTCAGGTCCTTGAGCCGCTCGTACGGGTCGTCGAGGCCGGGCACGCCGGCGATGGCCTCGGCGCGCATGACCATCTGCACGGCCTCCCCGAGGACCTCCCAGTTGCCGTCGAGGTCCGCCGCGAGGACCTCCTCGGCGACGTCGAGCCGGGCGAGGCCCTTCGCGACGTTCGAGATGGCCAGCAGGGAGTGCCCGAGGGCGACGCCGATGTTGCGCTGGCTCGACGAGTCCGTCAGGTCGCGCTGCCAACGGGAGGTCACGAGCGTCGATGCCAGGACGTCGAGCAGGCCGGAGGAGATCTCCAGGTTGGCTTCCGCGTTCTCGAAGCGGATCGGATTGACCTTGTGCGGCATGGTCGAGGACCCGGTGGCGCCCGCCACCGGGATCTGGGCGAAGTAGCCGATGGAGATGTAGCTCCACACGTCCGTGCAGAAGTTGTGGAGGATCCGGTTGAAGCGGGCGACGTCGGAGTACAGCTCCGCCTGCCAGTCGTGCGATTCGATCTGGGTGGTGAGGGGGTTCCAGGTCAGGCCGAGGCCCTCCACGAAGGACCGCGCGACGTGCTGCCAGTCCGCCTGCGGGGCGGACGCGTAGTGCGCGGCGTACGTGCCGGTGGCCCCGTTGATCTTCCCGAGGAACTCCGTGGCCGTGATGCGGTCGAGCTGCCGCGTCAGGCGGTGCGCGACGACGGCCATCTCCTTCCCCAGCGTGGTGGGGGTGGCGGGCTGGCCGTGCGTGCGCGAGAGCATGGGGGTGTCCCGTGCGGTGCGTGCCAGCTCCGCGATCGACGCGACGAGCGCCCGCGCGGCCGGCAGCCAGACCTCCAGGACGGCGCCCTTCACGCAGAGGGCGTAGGAGAGATTGTTGATGTCCTCCGACGTGCAGCCGAAGTGGACCAGGGGCTTCAGGTGGCCGATCCCGATCCCGTCGAGCCGCCGCCCGATGAAGTACTCCACCGCCTTGACGTCGTGCACGGTGACGGCCTCGATCTCGCCGAGCTCCGCCACGGACTCCGCGTCGAAGGACGTGACGATCTCGCGCAGCCGTGCCTCCTGGTCGGCGTCGAGGGGGTTCGTCCCGGGCAGGACGGCGTGCCGTGTCAGGTGGATCAGCCATTCGACCTCGACGTGGACGCGGTCCCGGTTGAGCGCCGGCTCCGAGAGGAAGTCGACGAGTGGGGCGACGGCCTCGCGATACCGGCCGTCGAGCGGGCCGAGCGTCAGGGAAGCCCGCTCCCCTCGGGACAGAGCAGCGAATTCAACCCGGGGGAGCGCGGAGTCAGCCATTCCTCCATCCTTTCACGGCGTCGACGGCGGGTGTCACTTTCGCTTCCTGTCCACATACCGGCCCCGCGGCCCGGACGGCTTTCTCGCGCTCCTAGCGTTGACGGACGAACAGGGAAGGGGAGTGGAATGGCTGGCGGGATGCATCGCGAAGCGTCATCCGGGGCGGGGGTGGTCGTGGGTGCCGAGATATCCGCGATGGCCGCCCGTCTCGGCCGGCATGCGGGGCAGCTGGGAGATGTCCGCAGGCACGCCCTGTCGGTGGGCCTGCTCTCCTGGGAATCACCCGCGGGCACCAACTTCCGTGCCTACCTCGCGGAACGCTGCGAGGAACTGGGCCGCACCGTGGACCTGCTCGAGGATGCCGCCCGCGAACTGGGGGTCCTGGCCAGCCTGGTGCGCGACGCCGAGGAATGGCAGCGCGGGGCGGGGCTGTGACGGACGGGGCAGTGACGGACGGGGCTGTGACGGACGGGCTGCGCCCCGTCCTGGGCGACGACGGTCGGATGGTCGTCCGCGGCGGCGTCGGTGGGATCCGCTTCCAGTGGGAGGAGCTGGAGGACGCCGCCCGCGTGCTGGCGCTGCTCGCCGCGGACACGGAGGATGTCGCCGTCGGCCTCGCGTTCCTGAACCGCGACGTCAGTGAACTCCCGTGGCGGATGCTGCACCTCCACCTTCCCGGCGGCGTGGCCGGATCCCCGTACCAGGCAGCCCGGGAGCAGCTCCACACGGCCTGGAGTGCTTGTCTGGCGAACGCCCGCGCGCTCGCTGCCACGGAGGCGCGGCTCCGCGCCGGCCTCTTCGCCTACCGCCTGGCCGACGACGTCGCGCTCGCCGCGACCGAAGCCGCGCGCCGGGCGTCCGAGGGCGCGGCCCGGAACCTCGCGCAGGTGGCGCTCGACTCCGGTGTCCTGGCCGTCGGCCCTGTCGACCTGAAGGCTGTCGAGGCGGGAGCGGCCGTGCGGTTCGACGGCACTGTCAGCGGCGTGCTGGAACGGCTGGCCGCAGTGGAAGGGGACGAGCCCGGGACCTTCGAGGTGCTGAGGTCAGGGACGGAGGAGGACCCGGTCTACGTCGTCGTCCTGCCCGGCACGCAGGCGGCGAGCCCCGCTGGTCGGGCGGGGAGCAATCCCTTCGACGCGGCGGGCATCGCCGAAGCCCTGGCGGAGGACAGCCGCTTCACCGAGGAGGCCGTCCTGCAGGCCCTCGAACGGGCCGGCGCGCGGACGGGGGACGCCCTCGTGGTCTCGGGCTACAGCCAGGGCGGCCTGCACGCGGTCAATCTCGCGGAGTCGGACGGTGTGGGCGACCGCTACGACATCCGCCTGGTCGTGACCGTGGGCTCGCCCACGGGATGGTCCGGGACCGGCGCGACGGAGTACCTTCACCTGGAACACCTGGCGGACATCGTCCCGGGCCTCGACTCCGCACCGAACAGCGACGGCCGCCATCGGACCACCGTCACCCTGGCCACCCCGGTGCCGGAGCTGGGTGTGCGGAGCGACGGCTCCACCGAACCGTGGGGCCTCGGTCCCGCCCACAAACTGGGGAGCTATGCGCTGGGCGCCCGTCTCGTCGACGCGGGCGACGCACCGTCGCTCGCGCCCGCATCCGCACTGCTGGCCACCGCCGGAGCCGGCGGCACGGCACGCCGCTACTCCTTCGCGGCCACCCGTCGACCGCCCGCCGGCGGCACTCCACCGTCCGGGAGCACGCGCCGGGAGACCGACAGCCGGTCTAGGCTATGGCCATGACTTCGATCGAGGACCGTCCTGCACCACCGTCAGGCCCTGCGGCCGCAGCACCCGAGGCAGCCGGGATCCGCCCGCGCGGAGTCCTCGGGAGACTTCCGCGCTACGCGGCCGGGAAGCCGCCCGCTGTGGTCGAGGGGCTGGAGAGCTTCAAGCTGTCCTCGAACGAGAATCCGCTGCCGCCCCTTCCCGCGGTCCTCGCCGCGATCGCCTCCGAGACCTCGATCAACCGGTACCCCGATCCGATGACGACGGCGCTGCGGACCGAACTCGCGGGCTATCTCGGGGTTCCCGCCACGGACATCGTCACGGGTGCGGGCAGCCTCGGCGCCCTGAACCAGGTCCTGGCGACCTTCGCGGGACAGAACGACTTCGACGCACCCGACGAGGTGATCTACGCGTGGCGCTCCTTCGAGGCCTATCCGATCTGCGTGGGCCTTGCGGGGGCTGCGGGCGTGCAGGTACCGGTGCGGGAGGACGGCACCCACGACCTGGACGCCATGGCAGCCGCCGTCACCGACCGCACGCGCGTCGTCATGCTGTGTACACCCAACAACCCCACCGGGCCCATCCTCACGAGGGACGAGGTGACGGGCTTCCTGGCGAAGGTGCCGCCGCACGTGGTGGTGGTCATCGACGAGGCGTACCAGGAGTTCGTGCGGCGTCCGGACGCGGTCGACGGCATCGAGCTGTACCGTGACCACGAGAACGTGATCGTGCTGCGAACCTTCTCCAAGGCCCACGGCCTCGCCGGCCTCCGCGTGGGCTATTCGGTCTCCCAGCAGGTCCTCACCGAGCACCTGCGCGTCAGTGCCGTCCCGTTCGCCGTCTCGCAGATCGCCGAGCACGCGGCGGTGACGTCGCTGCACCACATCGGGGAGGTCGAGGCCCGCGTCCAGTCGATCGTCGACGAGCGGACCCGCGTCGTCGAGGGGCTGCGTGAGCTGGGCTGGCGCATCCCGGAGGCCGAGGGCAACTTCGTCTGGCTGGCGCTCGGTGATCACGCCCAGGACTTCGCGGCGAAGGCGGGGGAGCGGGCCCTGTCCGTGCGGGCCTTCGGCTCGGAGGGTGTCCGTGTCTCGATCGGCGAGGAGGCAGCCAACACCCGGTTCCTCGAGTTGTGCCGCGAATACACACATCGACCCTGACTGCGCGGGGCAGACACAAAATAGGCCCTTCGGCCCGCCCTGACTAGTCTTGATCACGGTGTGCCGGGATCATATGTTTTCCCGTGTATGACTTACGAAAAACATTCCCTTGATGGAATGTAGTGCGTCATGTGAGGAGCGAGTATGAGCGGCAGTCGTGTGCCTGCAGCGGAGTTCGAGGTCGAGGAGGTCCTGCGCGCCGCCCACTCCGCGACCGGCGACGGGCAGGAGGCCGCGGTGGACATGCTGCAGGTCCTCGCCCCTGACGGGACGATGGCCGGCGGCCTGACGGCGGAGATCGCCGGCGAGGCCGTCGACCTCGCGCCCTACCTCGCCGCGGATCCCGCCCACCTGCGATCGCTCTACCGGGAGATGTTCCTGGTCCGGCGCTTCGACCAGGAGTCCACCGCCCTGCAGCGTCAGGGGCAGCTGGCGCTCTGGGTGCCCCTGACGGGCCAGGAAGCCGCGCAGATCGGCTCCGGACGCGCCCTGCAGCCCCAGGACTACGCCTTTCCCACCTACCGGGAGCACGGTGTCGCCCTGACCCGGGGCGTCGAGCCGGCGGAGATCCTCCGCCTCTTCCGGGGCGTGACGAACGGCGGGTGGGATCCGCGCAAGCGGAGCTTCCACCTCTACACGCTCGTCCTCGCGGCGCAGTCCCTGCACGCCGTCGGATACGCGATGGGCATCCAGCGGGACCAGCTCGCCGATCCCTCGCTTCCGAAAGCCGCCTCCGTCGCCTACTTCGGGGACGGCGCAAGCTCCGAGGGAGACATCCACGAGTCCATGGTGTTCGCGGCTTCCTTCGATGCGCCCGTGGTGTTCTTCTGCCAGAACAACCAGTGGGCCATCTCCGTCCCCGCGGCCGTCCAGACGAGGGTGCCCCTCGCGCGGCGCGCCGAGGGATACGGATTCCCGGGCGTCCGCGTGGACGGCAACGACGTCGTCGCCGTGGAAGCCGTCACACGCTGGGCCCTCGATCACGCCAGGTCCGGGAAGGGTCCCGTCCTCATCGAGGCCTACACCTACCGGATGAGCGCGCACACGACGGCTGACGACCCCACGAAGTACCGGCTGTCCGGCGACGAGCAGGAGTGGCAGCCGCGCGATCCGCTGGTCCGCCTGGAGGCCCACCTGCGCTCGCAGGGCCTGGCCGACGATGCGTTCTTCGAGGAGCTCACCGCCGAGGCCCGGGCCATGGCCGCGGATCTCCGCGACGCCGTGCTGGCCATGACGGTGCCGGACCTGGAGAGCCGCTTCGCGGCCGTGTACGCGGAGCCGCACCCGCTGGTGCAGGAGGAGCTCCGCTTCTTCCAGCAGTACGAAGCCGGGTTCGCCGACGATGGGAACCATGCCTGATGGTGACGATGACCATCGCGAAGGCGATCAACGAGGGGCTCCGCGCCTCCCTCACGCACGATCCGAAGACGCTGCTCATGGGCGAGGACATCGGTGAGCTCGGAGGTGTCTATCGGGTGACGGACGGCCTCAAGAGGGACTTCGGGTCGATGCGCGTCGTCGACTCCCCGCTCGCCGAATCGGGCATCATCGGCACCGCGATCGGGCTCGCCCTCCGCGGCTACCGGCCCGTCTGCGAGATCCAGTTCGACGGCTTCGTCTTCCCCGGGTTCAACCAGATCACCACCCAGCTGGCCAAGCTGCGCACGCGCAGCGACGGCATGCTGAGTGCTCCCGTGGTGATCCGGATCCCCTACGGCGGTGGTATCGGCAGCGTCGAGCACCACTCGGAGTCGCCGGAGGCTCTCTTCGCGCATACCGCAGGGCTCCGGATCATCACGCCCTCCAACCCGCAGGACGCCTACTGGATGATCCAGCAGGCGGTCGACTGCGAGGACCCTGTCATCGTGTTCGAGCCGAAACGCCGCTACTGGCTCAAGGGCGAGGTGGACACCTCGGCGCCTGCCGGTGACCCGTTCTCCGCCCATGTCCTGCGCACGGGCACGGACGCGACCGTCGTCGCCTACGGACCGCTGGTACCGGTCGCCCTCGCCGCAGCGGCGGCGGCGGAGGAGGACGGACGCAGCGTCGAGGTGATCGACCTGCGCTCCATCTCGCCGATCGACTTCGACACCGTCACCGAATCGGTGACCCGCACCGGTCGCCTGATCGTCGCCCACGAGGCGCCGACGTTCGGCGGGATCGGCGGGGAGATCGCGGCCCGGGTCTCGGAACGCGCGTTCCTCTCGCTCGAGGCCCCCGTCATCCGGGTCGGCGGGTTCCACATGCCCTACCCCGTAGCCCGCGTGGAGGAGCACTACCTGCCGGACATCGACCGCATCCTCGAGGCACTCGACCGTGCCTTCGCGTACTGAAGGACCAACATGACGCTCAAGACGTTCAACCTGCCCGACGTCGGTGAAGGCCTCACCGAGGCAGAGATCGTGCAGTGGAAGGTGGCTCCCGGGGCGCCGGTCGAGGTCAACGACATCATCTGCGAGATCGAGACCGCCAAGTCGCTCGTGGAACTGTCCTCCCCCTTCTCCGGAACCGTGTCCGAACTGCTCGTCGCGGAGGGCGAGACCGTCGAGGTCGGCACGCCGATCTTCGCCGTCGACGACGCCGTCACCCGGGCCGGGGACGGGGACGGCAGTGCGTCGACCCCGTCCGCCGTAGCCGACGACGGGCCGGTCCCCGCGCCCGAGATGCCCGGGGAGCTCGCCGGCGTGCAGCAGGACGGCGTCGATACCACCGCGCCCGGGGCAGCGGACCCCGAGCCCACGCCCGGTCCGCTGGTAGGAACCGGACCGAAGGCCGACGCCGTGAAGCGCCGGCCGCGCAGGACGCCGGCCGCGCACACGACACTCCCCGCGCCAGAGGTAGCACCAGCCGCCGCGCCGACGGTCTCCGGCGCACCGACCGGGGAGAGCCCGGACCGGCCCGTCGCGGCGCCCGGCCGGACCAACCCACTGAACCAGCTCATCACCCGCGTCCTCGCGAAGCCGCCGGTCCGAAAAGCCGCACGGGACCTCGGGATCAATCTCGCGGATGTCCCGGCCACAGGCTCCGCGGGCGAGGTCACCAAGCATGACCTCATGAGCTATCAGTCCCAGCGCGAGGCCGAGCAGGACGGCGCGGACTCCTTCTGGTCGGACCGCAAGATCCTCGGGGGCGGCCGCATCGAACGCATTCCGGTCAAGGGCGTGCGCAAGGCGACCGCGAAAGCCATGGTGCAGAGTGCATTCACGGCACCGCACGTGAGCATCTTCGTGGATGTCGACGCCTCCCGGACCATGGAGTTCGTGAAGCGGCTCAAGGCGTCCCGGGACTTCGAGGGCATCCGGGTCTCGCCGCTGCTGATCCTGGCGAAGGCGGTCATCTGGGCTGCGGCGCGGAACCCGTCCGTCAACGCGACCTGGGCCGAGGACGAGATCCTCGTGAAGCACTTCATGAACCTCGGAATCGCTGCCGCGACACCGCGAGGACTCATGGTCCCGAACATCAAGGACGCGCAGGACCTCTCGCTGAAGGAGTTGGCCCTCGCGCTCAACGACCTGGCGACGACGGCCCGGGCCGGCAGGACCCAGCCGGCCCAGATGCAGGGCGGGACGCTGACGATCACCAACATCGGGGCGCTGGGGATCGACACCGGTACGCCCATCATCAATCCGGGTGAGGTGGCGATCGTGGCATTCGGCACGATCAAGCAGAAGCCCTGGGTGCTCGACGGCGAGGTGATCCCGCGCTGGATCACCACGCTCGGCGGATCCTTCGACCACCGCGTGGTGGACGGCGACCTGAGCGCACGCTTCATGGCCGATGTCGCGTCCATCCTCGAGGAGCCGGCACTCCTGCTGGACTAGGGTGGGGGCCATGGACCAGCAGCTACCCGGCGGGGAACCGCGCAGGAGCCCGCGCGCCCGCTACCCCCTGAGCCGGCTCCTGCTCGTGGTGTTCATCGGTTTCCTCGCGTCGAGCGTCCTGCAGTGGATCTTCCCCGATCTCGGCGCCGTGGCACGGCTGTCGATCCTCGTGATCGTCGCCGCCCTCATCTCCCTCGCCGTGACGTTCCGCCAGCAGAGGCGCCCGCCCCGGTAGGCCCACCCGGGCCGTGGCCTACCTGTTCTGCTCGATCGCCTCGCGCAGGATGGGCGCCAGGCGACGGACACCCTCGACGATGTCCTCCGGGGAGACGGCACTGAAGGCCAGCCGGAGCTTGTTCGACGGCTCGTCCGAGGGCGTGAACGCGGCGCCGGGGATGAAGACGACGCCGGCATCGATCGCCGTGTAGAGCAGGGGGTAGGTGTCGATGCCCTCCGGGAGGGTCACCCACACGAAGAAGCCGCCGTCCGGGGTGGTCCAGTGGACGCCGTCCGGGAACTCCTCGGCGAGCGCGCCCAGCATGGCGTCGCACCGCTCGCGGTAGAGGCTGCGCATCGAGCCCAGGTGCCCCCGCCAGTCGTACTCGGTGAGGTAGGCGCTCACGAGCATCTGGGTGAGCGGGGAGGGGCACAGCACCACGGCCTCGCAGGCGAGGTAGAACCGGCGGTAGAGGTGTCTGGGCACCAGGGCCCAGCCGAGCCGCACACCGGGCGCGAAGATCTTCGAGAACGAGCCGAGGTAGATGACGTCGTCGGGGTTGTCCGCGCGCATGGGCTTCAACGGCTCACCGTCGAAGCGCAGCATGCCGTAGGGGTTGTCCTCGAGGACGAGGATGTTGTGGTCGCGGCAGATGTCGACGACCCGCTGGCGGCGATCGGCGGCCATCGTGATGCCGCTCGGGTTGTTGAAGCTGGGGATCGTGTACAGCAGCTTGATGGATCGTCCCTGCGACTCGAGGTCGGTGATGACGCGCTCGAGCTCGTCCGGGATGAGCCCGGCGCCGTCCATCGGGATGGTGACGACGTCGACCTCGTACGCCTCGAAGGTGTTGAGGGCGCCCACGTAGGTGGGGTCCTCGCAGAGGATCACGTCCCCGGGATCGCAGAAGACCTTCGCCGCGACGTCCTGCGCGGACTGCGAGCCCGTGGTGATCACGATGTCTTCGGGACTCGCACCCTCGATGCCCTCGGCCGCCATCACGTCGCAGACGAGCCGCCGGAGCTCGTCCATGCCCTGGCCGCCGCCGTACTGCAGCGCCTCGAGCCCGTGCTCGGCGATGATCGTCTGGGCGGTGCGGCCGAGGTCCTCGAGGGGCAGGGACTTCAGGTACGGGCTCCCGCCCGCGAGGGACACGAGGCCCGGGCGGATGGAGATGTCGAAGACGTCGCGGACCGCCGACTGCTTGATGTTGGCGGCGCGCAGCGAGAAGAGCCGGTCATGGCGCGCGGCGGAATCGACGGCGCGTTCGAGGGCTGCTTCGGTTTCTGCGGGCAGGAAATCGGTCGGGGTTTCGCTGGAGGACGTCACGCCCAGAGTCTAGGCGGGGTGTTCACCCTCAGGCAACAGGTGTTGCCGGAGGTGAAAATACCTCAGATCCAGCCGGCGTCGCGTGCTTTCAGGGCTGCCTGGAAGCGGCTGTCCGCCCGCAGCGTCTCCAGCATCCACGCGATATGGCGGCGGCAGGTCCGCACGTTGATGTCCAGGCGCCGCGCGATCGACTCGTCGGACAGCCCGTTCGCGAGGCCCTGGAGGATGGAGCGCTGCAGCGCGCTCAGGGGTGACCCCACCTCCTGCGGGCAGAGGAACGATTCGCTGAGCTCCCATGCGATGTCGAACAGGTGCGTGAAGATGTTGATCAGGCTGTGGTCCCTGATGACCAGGGCGGCCTTGTCATCCCGCGTGAGCTGACGGCCCACCAGGGCCAGCTTCTCGTCGAAGATGAGCATCCGCAGGGGGATGAACGGAAGGACGCCGAACTCCCCGCCCCCCGCGGCGATCGCCCCGACCGCCTTGCGGGTCGGGACGTGGTCGCGCGTACTGATGTCGTACAGGGTGCGGCGCCGGACCCCGTGCCCCAGGAGCTCGAGATCCTTCCGGACGCTCTCCTCGTGGACGTCCGCCGTGGACCCCTGGCCGGGCTGGGCGATGTAGACCTTTTCCGTGACGTCGCGCCCGTAATCGATGAGGACCCGGTGGATGAGGTGCGGGTCCTCGAGGGTCTCCACCGACGTGCTGTCCAGGACGTGCTTGCGGGCGTCGAGGAAGGTGGGCAGCAGGCTGGACAGTTCACGCCGTTGGGCACTGATGCGCGCCTTGAGCTCCTGCATCTCGCGTTCGTCCGCGTCGACCAGGTCGGCGAGGGCGACATCAGGGGAGACCGCGATGAGCCCGTCCGAGCTGCCGGCCTGCGGGCTGAGCAGCCGGCGGTCGGACAGCTCGCCGACGGCGTCGTCGATACGGCGCAGCGTCAGCCCGAGGGCCTCGGAGGCCTCGGAGCGCGTCCAGCCTGGGTGTCCGACGGCGTACCGGTACACCTCGAGCGACGTCGCACCCAGCATGAGAGCTCCTTGTCCCGACCGCTTGCCCCAGCGGTGAAATCGCGTGCAAAAAACATGACATGTCCAGTTAATGACAGAGCCGGGAAGCAGGCAATCCGGTCCGCCCGGGAGCCCCGGTTTCCCCGGGATTCCGCGGCTTCAGGGCCGGAATGCCGGTGATCCGGATCCTGGCGGAGCGCCCCCGCGTCCTGATCGCGCCATGTCCGCAAACGGCCACTCCTACTGCTGGACACTACCCGCCGATGACGGACATTCTGATGAGGCCGGTTCACCGGAGGTCCCGAGGGGGCCTTCCGCAATGGATCGGGCACTGCCGATCGGCAGTGTGGGGACAGCTCGACCACCCGGGACACGGGCAAGGAAGGATCGCCATGAAAAAGGTATTCGGCGCAACTGCAGGCCTGTTGATCGTCGTGGGAGCTGTCCTGCCGGCAGGCCAGACCATCAGCGCAGCTAGTTGGGACTGGCCGAAGGGTCAGCCGACAGCGAGCAGCTGGGACTGGCCGAAATAGGAGGAGCCCCGGGCCGATGCCCGGAAGGCACCCCGGAGCCCGCCCCAGCGGGGATGATCGCAGACCCTGAAGGAGAGAGCCATGAGCCAGTTGACCGCCGTTCGTACCGCCTCACGGACAGCTCTCAGCACTCAGTGGTGGCATCTCTCCCTCTCGACGGGTGGCTTCGATGCAGCGGACGGCATCATCGAAGAACTGGTCACCCCGCTGGTGGCGCAGGCCCAGGCGCTCGGCGCCAAGCGCTGGTACTTCACGCGGTACGAGGACCCGTCGACGGGCATCGTGGGCCAGATCAAACTCAGCATCCACGCCCACCCAAGAGTCCTGGAGCCCCTGCGCACCTTCCAGCGGTCGCTCCAGGCGCGCAACGCGAGAAGCATGCCCCGGCTGGTGGTCCGTCAGCACTTCACCGCTCCCACCGGCAACACCTACTACTCCGGCGGCCGCGAGATGGCCGACCCGCAGCTCGAGGCCAACCTCGTCAAATATGGCGGGGTCGAGGGCCTGCACCTCGCCGAAGAGGTCTTCGAACTCGGGTCGGAACTCGCGCTCTGGGCCAACCACCGTTTCCCCCGCATGCAGAGCCGTTCGGCGCTCGGGGCCTTGATCCTCTTCGACTCCGCGCAGAGCATGATGCGCGGCCCCCGCTCCGCAGGATGGCCGGACCGGCGGCGACTCTCGTGGGACTTCTACTGGGACAGCCACCTCCGCACGTGCACGGCCGACGTCGGCCCGCGTGCCCCGGGGGTCCGCGAGGCGATGACCGCGCAGGTCGCTGCGAAGGCGCCCGGCTTCCACGCCCTCATGGCCGCCACGGCATCCGAATCCGCGGTGCAGAACTGGCGACGGCGCTGGTTCCGCGCACTCGACACCTACCTCTACCGGGCGGACAGGGTGCGCGTCAGCCGCAGCGCCCAGCACCTGACCGTGTATCAGGCGCACATGACGCTGAACCGCCTCGGCTTCGTCGCCCGCGAGGAGGCGGCATTGGGCCTGTACGCCCGGAGCTGGAAGCCGCTGGCCCTCCCGGCCCGCGCCTCGCGCACCGCTCCGTAACCCGGCCCGCCCATCGACCGAAGGACTGCACCATGAACGCAAGGGACACCATCGTGCTGGCCCGGGACGACGCCGACCTCTCCGCGGCCCTCGGCTGTTCGTCGGAGGAGGTCGAGGCGATGCAGAACGACGGCGTCCTCGCGCCGCAGGGCCAGCTCTGGGAGATCGGGCCGGCGCGGGACTACCTGAGGGATGCCGCCTGGGCGGACAGCCTCTGGCACTGAGGGGCCCCAGCAGGGACACGACAGGACGCCGGTGCGCGATGCGCCGACGTCCTGTCGTCTTCGGGGTGCGTCAGGTCAGGCCGCGACAGGGGTGGCTGCGCCGGCGAGGGCCAACAGCACGCCGGTGACGAGGCCGGAGACCTCGGCGTCGTCCTTCGGGTGGATCTCGGCGAAGCGCGTGATCGAGCTGCCGATGGAGAGCCTGGCGTCGTCGAGCACCGTGGCGCCGGCGACACCGAGGGCGCGGCGGGCCTCGTCGTGGGCCCACACCCCGCCGTACTGGCCGAACGCGGACCCGATCACGGCGGAGGGCTTGCCCGAGAGGGCGCCGGCGCCGTAGGGGCGCGAGAGCCAGTCGATGGCGTTCTTCAGCACCGCGGGCATGCTGCCGTTGTACTCGGGGGAGACGAGCAGGACGGCGTCAGCGTCGGCTGCCGCGGCGCGCAGGGCGTCGGCGGCCTGGGGGCGGTCGGCGTCGTTGTCGATGTCCTCGTTGTAGAACGGGATGTCGTTCAGGGCATCGAACGTGACGACGTCGACTGACTCGGGGGCGTGAGCAGCGGCGGCCTCCGCGAGCCGGCGGTTGATGGACCCTTCGCGCAGGCTGCCGATGAGGGTGAGGATCGTGGTGGACATGGTTTCTCCCAAGTACTCTGGGGCCTTTCGGCCGGGCGTTCGGTACTACGACAAGCGCTTCTCCCTCGTCAAGCGGACTGCGGTCCGTTTTATTCCGCCGCTATACTTGCGGCATGCAGGGCGAGGATGTGCTCCGGGTCACCGGCGACGACGGAGAGCGGACCGACGCGGCCCGCAACCGCCGTCTCATCCTCGAGGCCGCGGCCGAGATCGTCGCGACCTGCGGCCCCGACCGCTTGACCACGGACGCCGTGGCGCGACGCGCGGGGGTGGGCAAGGGCACCGTCTTCCGGAGGTTCGGCAACAGGGCAGGCCTCATGCAGGCGCTCGCGGACGAGGCCGGGCGATCCTTCCAGCACGCCTTCATGGCCGGCCCTCCTCCCCTGGGCCCGGGGGCGCCACCGCTCGAGCGGCTGATCGCCTTCGGCGATGCGAGCATCGAGCGCATGCGACTCGACGGGCAGATCCTCCGGGCGGCCGAGCAGCGGGGCGGCCCGGACCTCGACCACCCGACGCAGCAGCTCACGCGCCTGCACCTGTCCGTCCTGTTGCGTGGCCTGCAGGTGCCGGATCCGGAGCTGGGCGCGTACCAGCTGTCCGCGTTCCTCAATGCGGGACTGCTGCTGTACCTGCAGGAGCACCGGGGCATGTCGAACGCCCGCCTGGCCGCGTCGTGGCGTGTGCTCGTCTCCGCCCTGGCGGCGGACGCCGATCACAGCCGTACCGCGTCCGGGCCCTTGTAGACTGGCAAGTGCCGGTGTCCGCCGGCGGTCGAGCGAATCTGGGGGAGCGTGGAGGAGGTGTCCGAGGAGATGTCCGACTCCCGTGAGGCCGTCGACAACGAGACCGCGCCCGACCTGCGCCTCCATGTCGTGGCCGACGTCGTCGATCCCCTTCCGTCCGAGGCGGCCGCCGCGCGGCTCCAGGACCTGCTCGTGGACCACCCGGACGTCCAGTCTTTCCTGCAGGAACTGGCAGAGTTCACCGCCGAGACGCTCGGCACGGACGGTGACACCTACTGCGGCATCACCCTGCAGCGCTCCGCCCACGAGCAGTTCACCGTCGGCAGCAGCGGGGCGAAGGCCAGGGCCATGGACGAGGTGCAGTACGACCACGATGACGGCCCGTGCCTGCATGCCCTGCGCGTGCAGGACGAGGTGTTCATCGCCGATGCCCGCGCCGAGGCGCGCTGGCCGGAGTTCATGGAACACATCACGCGGAACGGGGTCGGTGCCATGTTCTGCCTGCCTCTGGACCTCGAGGGGCAGGCCCGGGCGGCCCTCAACCTGTACGCCGAGGATGCCTCAGTGTTCACCGAGGACTACCGGCGGGTGGCCCGCGCCTTCGCGGTCCAGGCGTCGCGGGCCCTGAAGCTCTCCGTGCGCGTGGCGCAGCATGCCGCGACCGCGGAGGACCTTCATGCCGTGCTGCAGACGCGCACCGAGATCGACCTCGCCGTCGGGATCATCATGGGCCAGGACAACTGCTCGCAGAAGGACGCGTTCGACAAGATGCGCCGGGCCTCGAACTCCCGCAACGTGAAGCTCCGCGTGCTCGCTGCGGGGATGGTCGCCGGGCTGAACGGCATCGTGCCCCGCGCCCACTTCGACCCGTCCTGACGCACATGGGTCCGATGCCGCGCCGGCCCATCCGTACGGTGCTGATCGGCCTCGGCCACGGCGGCACCGTCTTCCACGCACCGCTGATCCGGCACGACCCCGGACTGGACCTCGCCGTCGTCGTCACGCCGAGCCCCGAACGTCGGGAGGCCGCACGGGACGCCTACCCCGGTGTCCCGGTGGCAGCAACCCTCGACGACGCGCTCCGAGCCGTTCCCGATCTTGACCTGGCCGTCATCGCCACGCCCCATGCCACCCACGCGCGGCTGGCCATGGAGGCCCTCGGGCGGGGCCTGCACGTGGTGGTCGACAAGCCCCTCGTGGTGCACGCCGACGACGGCGAGCGGCTCATCGTCGCAGCGCGCTCCGCCGGCAGGCTCCTCGTCCCGTTCCACAACCGACGGTGGGACGGGGATTTCCTGGCGGTGCAGGAAGCGGTCGCATCGGGGTCCCTCGGCGACATCCGCGTGTTCGAGTCGGCGATGGAAGCATGGAAGCCCTCGAGTGGGAAGCCGTGGAAGCGCGACGCCGGCCCGGCCGACGGCGGGGGCGTGCTCTACGACCTCGGCTCGCATCTGATCGACCAGGCGCTCACCCTCTTCGGGCCGGCGTCCCTCGTGCATGCCGAACTGCGCAACGACCGCGGGGGCGCGGCCGAGGACGCGGCGTTCCTCGTCCTGCGGCACGACGGCGGGGTCAGCAGTCATCTGCACGCGGGGACCCTCGCGCCGCTCGCCCGGCCCCGTTTCCGCGTCATAGGGGCGCAAGGCGGACTGGAGATCACAGGCACGGACCCGCAGGAGGAACTGCTCGCGGCGGGCGTGCCGCCGGACGGCGTCGCGGACGCGGCCGACGCCCAGGTGGTACCGATCCGGGGCCGGGCGGGGCGCGACGGGGATGCCCGGGCGCTCGATGTCGGCCCCGGCCGGTACCCGGACTTCTACGCCGGGCTCGTCGCGGCCATCCACGGGGACGCGCCACCGCCCGTCCCGGCGGAGGAGGCCCTCGACGTCGTGCGGATGATCGAACAGGTCCACGCCGCGTACCCGCCCCGAGGCACCTGACCGGGCGGGCGCCCGCAGCGATGCCTGGCAGTCCTAGACCAGGGCCGACCAGTCCGTCGCCAGCTCCAGGCCGTGCGCCTCGGACACCGAGTGGTGCGCCACCCGCCCCGACGCGACGTTAAGCCCACGGGCCAGCGAGGGGTCCGCTTCGAAGGCTGCACGCACCCCCCGGTCGGCGAGGGCCACCGCGTACCGCAGCGTGACATTGGTCAGCGCGTAGGTCGACGTGTTCGGGACGGCGCCGGGCATGTTGCCCACACAGTAGAAGAGCGATCCGTGCACCGTGAAGGTGGGGTCCTCGTGCGTGGTCACGCGGGAGTCCTCGAAGCACCCGCCCTGGTCCACCGCGATGTCCACGAGGACGCTGCCCGGCTTCATCCGGGCGACGAGCTCGTTCGTGACGAGCTTCGGGGCCCGGGCGCCGGGGATCAGGACGGAGCCGATCACCAGGTCCGCGTCGAGGACGGACGTCTCGATCTCCAGGGAGTTGGAGGCAACCGTCTTGACGCGTCCGGCGTAGAGGGCGTCGATTTCCCGCAGGCGCGCGATGTTGATGTCGAGGATGGTGACCTCGGCTCCCGTGCCGACCGCCATCGCCGTCGCGTTGGTGCCCGCGACGCCGGCCCCGAGGACCACGACCTTGGCGGGGCGGACACCGGCGACGCCGCCGAGCAGCAGCCCGGGCCCCCCGGCGGGGGCGGTCATCACCTGCGCGCCGACCTGGACGGAGAGGCGGCCGGCCACCTCGGACATCGGGGCGAGCAGGGGCAGGGCGCGGCCGTCCTGGACCGTCTCGTAGGCGATCGCGACGACGCCGGCGTCCACCAGTGCGCGGGTCAGTTCGGGCTCCGCCGCGAGGTGGAGGTAGGTGAACAGGATGAGTCCCTGGCGGAAGCGGTGGTACTCGGCGGCGATGGGCTCCTTGACCTTCAGCACCATGTCCGCGCGGCCCCACACGTCGTCGGCGGCGTCGACGAGCTCGGCGCCCGCCGCCTCGTATTCCGTGTCCGTGATGTTCGAACCGACGCCGGCGCCGCGTTCCACGAGCACGGTGTGTCCATGGGCCCGGAACTCGTGCACGCCGGACGCCGTGATGGCGACGCGGAACTCGTTGTTCTTCACTTCTTTGGGGACGCCGATGATCATTGGGTTCTCCACGGGTTCGATCGGGCGGACTGGGTAGCTCCAGAATAGGGAACCGGCGCGGGCGGGCCCACGGGCTCTTCCGGTGGTCCAGCGGGTCGTACGCGCACCGGTGCGGGGTGTACGGCTGCGGAAGCCCATCACCGCGGGCGTGCAGTCGAATGTGAGCTGGACCACTAGCAGATCGGACCCGAAGCGGCTATCGACAAATGTCGAGTTCGGAAGCGGCAAATGTCGCCCGGGGTGACCGGCTCCACCTACTGTTGGGCTGTGCAGAACCAGCAGATCGAGGACCTCGTCGAGTCGCTCGCGCAGACCCTCGGGCGCGGGCTGTCCCTCGAGGATCCCGACGGCGTCCTCCTCGCGTACAGCAGCCACCAGACCTCCGCCGACCGCGTCCGGGTCAATTTCCTGCTGAGCAAGAAGGTGCCGGCCGACGTGAGCGAATGGCAGCTCCGCCACGGGATCGCCCAGGCCGTCCGCCCGGTCGTCGTGCCCGCGAACGAGGACCTCGGGATGCTGGGGCGGGTGTGCGTCCCCCTCCTCGTGCGGGGCTTCCGCGTGGGCTACCTGTGGGTGCAGCAGCACTCGAGCGAGGATCCCGCTCGGGGCATCCTTGCCGCCCTGCCCGCGGTCCGGCCGACCATCGACCGCCTCGCGGAACGGCTGCTCGAGACGGATACGGCGTCCTCCGAGCGGCGTACGCAGCGGGAAGCCACGTTCCTCGCCGCGTGCCGTGGGGTCGCCGCCGCGGTGGAGGATCTGCGCGGCTGGCGTGAGCTCGGGGGGCACGGGCCGTGGCGGGTGGCCCTCGTCCACGAGCTGTCCGAGTCGTCGGCCCGCGCCGGGAGGGAGGACCCCCAGGAGGCCGCCCTGCTCCAGCGCACCGTTGCTCTGCAGGCGACGGTCGGCGTCGAGCCCGTCCTGTTCAGCGCCGGCGCGTCCACCCACTTCGTCCTGTTGTGCGAGGCAGGCGTGGGCCGCAGCGCGCTGCAACAGGTGGTGGACCGGTGCCGGGTCGGGGTGGCCAAGCGGGCGGGGCGTCCCGCGGGCCGGTTCGTCCTCGGCCTCAGCGAGCCCGCCGCAGACCCGCGGGACTTCGCCGGCGCCTTCCGTCAGGCCCAGCACGCGGCCCAGGCCGGCGCGGTGGATCCCCAGTTGGGCCGGGTGTCGGCGTTCGCCGAGATTGGCGTCTACCAGTTCCTGGGCGCCGTGGGCTGGCAGGCCCCGGCGCACGGCAGCGTGCGGTTCGACGAGTTGTGCGATGCGGACCGCCTCGAGGAACTCCTGCCGGTCCTCGAACTGCTGTACGACAAGAACGGCTCGGTGCAGGAGGTCGCCGAACAGCTCCACCTGCACCGCAGCAGCGTCTACAACCGGCTGACGAAGATCCGCTCGATCATCGGCGCGGACCCGCTCGCAGGACCGGTACGCCTGGAACTGCACCTTGCGCTCAAGGCCGGCAGGTGGCGCTCACGACCCCGCTTCGAGCAGTCCTAGGATCCCCCTGGCGACACTGCTACGCGTCGCTACGCGCCTCGGCCGGTGGGTCCGTCCGGCGCAGTTGGCTGCGCAGCCAGTCCTCGACGTCGGCGCGGCGCAGGCGTCGGTGGGATCCGCGGTACTCCACGGGGAGCGTGCCGGCGTCGGTGAGCTTGCGCAGGTAGCTGTGCGAGATGCCGGCGAGCTCGGCCGCCTGGGAGGTGGTGAGCAGTTCGGCGACGGAGGTCACCTGGACGGCGTCGCCGTCGGACAGGCGGGCGAGAAGGTCGACGACGGCGGCCTGGGCCTCCCCGGGAAGCCGGTGCGCGGTGCCGTCCACGAACACGGTGACATCCGCGCTCCCGCTGAGCGCCCGGCGCAGGGGTGCGGCCTGCTCCGGCGGAAGCGCCGCCGCGGATCTGGGGGCCCTGATGGTCATGCGGCCATTGTGCCAGCCGTTCCCGCCATCCGCGTGATTACGTAGGGTTGGAGGGTTCCCCATCGAGTAGTAGAGGTCTATCCTCGGCGTATACGTACCCCAGGTATCTGCACCCAGCGTCGGTTGCAGGTACGGAAACGGTGAACCTCATGACAACTATCGATCACGGGCGGAGCCTGCGTACCACTACCTCCGCCACAGCCACCCCGACCAGCGAAGAAACACCTTGCTGCCCCCTGTGCCGTACGGACGACTACCTGATCTTCGAAGAGTTCGTGCCGGCACGTCAGGCCGACAGCACCAGCGATCTCCTCCCCGCGAGCGCGAGCTACACGTGCTCCGAGTGCGGCACCTTCAACGCGCACGCCGTCCCGGAGTCGTGGCGACCGCCGCAATGGTTCTGGTACAGCTGAGCGACCCGTCCCGCCCCGCCGCTCACCAGGGTCCGCTTGACCCTTCCGCAACGTCAATTCCTACTGTTGAATCCACCCGGCGCACCGTGCGGCGGGAGGAGGCGGGAGGAGGACGACGTGGACTACCCGATCACCACCGTGGCACGGCTTGCCGGCACCACGAGCCGGACACTGCGCCACTACGGTGACGTCGGCCTGCTGGAACCGTCCCGCGTGGGCGCCAACGGGTACCGGTTCTACGACGCCCCGGCGCTCGTCAGGCTGCAGCGAATCCTGCTGCTGCGCTCCCTCGGACTGCCGATACCGGCCATCCGGGCGGTGCTCGACGACGGCGACGAGGCTGCCCCGGCATCCGCCCTGCGGGCGCACCTCGACCACCTCCGCGGTGAGCAGCAACGGCTCGACCGCCAGATCGACGCGGTCCTCACGACGGTTGAGGCGCTGGAAAGGGGAGAGGAACCCATGCCCGAGAAGATGTTCGACGGATTCGACCACACGCGCTATCGGGAGGAGGTCGAGGAGCGGTGGGGCCACGACGCCTACGCCCGGGGCGATACCTGGTGGCGGAGTAGGAGCGACGCGGAGAGGGAAGCGTTCGGGAGGGAAGTTGCCGAGCTCAACGCAGGCTGGACCGATGCCGCGGCCCGCGGTGTCCCCCCGAGCGCGGACGAGGCCCAGAAGCTGGCCGGGCGTCATGTCGCCTGGCTGTCCGCGATGCCGGGACTTCCGCAGGACGAGGACGGCGCGCTCCTGCCCGAGTACATCAGGGGACTCGGGGACATGTACGTCCAGGACCCACGGTTCGCCGCGAACTACGGCGGACAGGGCGGCGCGGAATTCGTCCGGGCCGCGCTCGAGGCCTGGCTCGCCCGCGTCTCCTGACCCGGGACGAGACGGCGGGTCCCTCAGCGGCCGGCCGGCCCGTTACGATCGACCCGTGGCGCGCAGGACCGGCCCCCCCGTCCGCCGTACGAGTTCCATCCACCCCGGCAGGAGGACCACCGTGACCATCCACTGCACGCACCGGAGGGTCCTCGCCGTGGTCGGTCTCAGCGCTGCGGTGCTCATCACCTCCTGCAGTGGACCCGGCACCCCGAACCAGCCGGTCCCGGGGGGCGGGACCCCCTCCCAGGGCCGGACGACGGCGGCGCCGGCCACCGTCGTCCGGGGTCTCGACGCGCCATGGTCGGTGGTGTTCGCCGGCAAGGCGATCCTTGTGAGCGAGCGGGACAGCGCCAGGATCCTCGAGGTCCTCGACGACGGGTCGAGCCGCGTCGCAGGAACGGTCGAGGGCGTCGCCGGAGCGGGGGAAGGTGGCCTGCTCGGGTTGGCGGTCGACGACGGCCGGCAGCTCTATGTCTACTCCACGGCCGCGGACGGCAACCGGATCCAGCGCTTCGCCCTCGGCGGGACTCCCGGCGGCCTCGAACTGGGGGAGCCGGAGACACTCCTCGACGGCATTCCGGTGGCGAGCTACCACAACGGCGGCCGTCTCGCCTTCGGCCCGGACGGAATGCTGTATGCCACGACCGGCGACGCAGGCCGGCCCGACACCGCCCAGGACCGCGCCTCGCTCGGGGGGAAGATCCTCCGCATGACTCCTGATGGCGACGCCCCGGACGACAACCCGTTCCCCGGCTCGCTCACCTACAGTTACGGGCACCGCAACCCCCAGGGTCTGGCCTGGTCGGACGACGGCACGATGTTCGCCACCGAGTTCGGGCAGAACACCTGGGACGAACTGAACGTCATCACGCCCGGTGCCAACTATGGCTGGCCCGCCGTCGAGGGCAGGGCCGGCGAAGCGGGCTTCACCGACCCCGTCCAGCAGTGGGCCCCCGGAATCGCGAGCCCCAGTGGCATGACCTCCCTCGACGGCACCCTGTACATCGCCAACCTCCGCGGGGAGGTGCTGCGCACCGTGCCGGCCTCCGAGCCCGGACGATCGATGGACTACTTCACTGGCGACTACGGCAGGCTTCGCGACGTCGCCGTCGGACCCGACGGCGACCTCTGGATCCTCACCGGCAACACTGACGGGCGCGGAGACCCCTCCGATGAGGACGATCGACTTCTCAGGCTGGCCGTCCGGGCCCCCTGACGGTCACCCTGAGGAGCAGGAGGTCTTGACTCTGTTCTCGGAACAGGCTCTTCAATGGTCAGCACATGGAATAATCCAACCCGGCAAGACGCTCTTGACGCCGCACTAATAAAGTGCTATGGGGCGGTGGGGCAACCAGTGCTCCCCGCCGGGACCACGAAGGAGAACAGAGCACAATGAACAACCCCTATGAGGGAGTGCAGGAGTGGGTGCAGGAGTTACCCGAGATCGTGCAGCCGTTGGGCGTTGCCGTCGCCGGCATGATCCCCTACGTCGAAGGCGAGGGTGCTGCCGGTATCGGTATCCTCCTCGGAATCAACCCGGTCATGGCGGCCGTTGCTGCCATAATCGGCAACTTCCTGAGCGTGCTCGCCGTCGTCACCATCAGTTCACGTGTCCGCGAGAAGGTCGTAGCCGGTCGAGGAGGCGGGGATGGGTCGGCAGGTTCTGCAGCCGCAGCGCCGTCGGCCAGGCGCGCGAAGGGGCAGCGGCGTCTGCAGGGCTGGCTCTCCCGGTTCGGTGTGCCAGGCGCGAGCCTCCTGGCCCCACTTGCCCTTCCCACACAGCTCACGGCCACGTTCTTCGCGGCGTCCGGCGTCAGGACGGAGCGGGTCCTGTTCTGGCAGGCGATCGCCATCGTGGTGTGGACCGTCGTCATCTCGGTGCTCGCGACCGGGCTGGTCGGAGCTCTCGGCTGGTAACGGTGGCTTCCGGATCGCCGGCGCATGACGTACGCGTCGCGACGGGACCGGTGACGAGAAATGACGAAGGACCGATGAGCATGACCTGGAGCACCCAAGGAATCGCCGAGCTGGCCGGGACGACGGTAAACACCGTTCGCCATTATCACCGGGTCGGACTTCTCGAGCAGCCGGACAGGATGTCCAACGGCTACAAGCAGTACCAGGTCCGGCACCTCGTCCGTCTCCTGAAGATACGCCGTCTGCGGGATCTCGGCGTCCCGCTCGACCAGATCGACGAAGTGACCCTCGAGGGTGATTCATCGTTCGAGGCGCTGAAGGTGATCGACGCGGACCTCGCGGTGAGCATCGAGAGGTTGCAGCGGGCCAGGGCGGAGATCCAGGCAATCCTGCAGGGGTCCTCGGTGACGGGCGTCCCGGCAGGATTCGAGGACGTGGCACCCCGCCTGTCCAAGCAGGACCAGTCGCTGATGTTGATCTACTCCCAGCTGTACGACGACGACGCGATGCAGGATCTGCGGGACATGGTCAGGGCGGAGCCGGAGTCGGTGACCAAGGAATTCGACGACTTGCCCCCTGACGCCGACGAGACCGCCCGCGCCGACCTCGCAGAACGCTACGCACCCACCATTGCACACGCACTCAGGGACTATCCGTGGCTCCTGGACCCGAAGGAGCACCTTTCGAAGAGCCTGGAGGTCACCCAGAACACGGTCGTCGAATCGCTCACGGCTCTGTACAACCCGGCACAGCTCGACGTTCTTGCCCGGGCGAGCGTCATCGCCGGCGGCCTCCTCAAGAAGGAACAGGCCACGAAGGACGAGCACGCGCCCTGACGCGGGCCCGGGGTATGTGGGCACCGAGGTGACATCGACATCGGCCCTGCCGGCTGCGGCGTGACCACGAAGCGTGACGTTCGGTCTCCACCTCCGGGCGCAGCCGAACCATGAACCCTCGTCGGTGCCGCGGAGTGCACGCTCACCCCGACCAGGGGCCCACCGACCTGTTCCGGCCAGCGCGCTTCGCGCTGTACAGGCGGCGGTCCGCCTCCTGCAGCAACTCGGACGTCGTCGTGCCCGGTTCGCAGCCGGCGAAGCCGATGCTCGCCGTGAGGCGGAGGTCGCCGTCGATCGTGGGCCACCGGAGCGCCCGGACGGCGGACAGCACCCGCTCCGCCACGTGCTCCTGATCGGCGTCCTGCTGCAGGACCAGCAGGAACTCCTCGCCCCCGATCCGGGCCACGTGCTGGATCCCGCCACACGTCTGCAGGGCCGCGGCCACGGCGACCAGCACGTCGTCGCCCGCGGCATGGCCGTGGCGGTCGTTGACCAGCTTGAAGTGGTCGAGGTCGAGGATGGCCAGGGACGCGGTCCACGGTCCTCCGACCTGCCAGGTCCGGACGACGTCGGGCAGCGTGTCCTCCACCCACCGCCGGTTGCGGACCTTCGTCAAAGGGTCCACGGCGACGGCCGCCTCCGCCTGCTCCGCGCGCTCGAGCGCCTCGGTGACGTTCTGTTCCGCGAACAGGTGGTCCACCCGGGAACGGCGGGCCTCGATCCACCGGCTCCGCGCCGCCTGGTGGAACTGCCGGTGAAGTTCGTAGGCGAGCCGGAAGTCGGCCGCGGACGCCGCGATCGCGGCGCGCTCCTCGAGAACGGTGGAGGCGACCTCCTCGAGCGCATGGCGCACGGTGATCTGCTCCGCCCGGTCGAGGGCGCGCCGCGCCGCGGGCAGGTTGCCGACCCCGTGGTGGGCCTGCGCGAGCAGGAGCATCCGGGTGGCCCGTGTCTCCGGTTGGGACGTTGCGGCGTCGTCGTCCCCGGCCCGCTCCAGCACGTCGAGGGCGTCCCAGGGACGGTTGTCCGCCAGATGGCCGCGCGCGAGGACATCCGAGAGCTCGGCTTCGAGGTCGGGGGAGGTGGCGATCACGGCTTCCAGCCGCCGCATCCAGAAGCGGGCCTCGTCCGGCATCGACTCGTCGAGTGCTGAGTGGAACGCGTTCGATGCGATCCGGGCCAGGAGTTCGGGGTCGGCCAGCTGGTCCGCGAGGGCGAGCGCCCGCCGGGATACGTCGAAGCCGTGCTGCAGGAGCCCGGCGACCAGGAGGCCGAGCGCCTGGCGTGTCAGGAAATTCGCCCGGAGCCGGGGCAGCTCGGTGCCGTCCAGCAGGGTGACGGCGATCGTCGCCTGCTCCGCGCCGGACCCGGAGTGGCCTGCGATGAGGTCCATCATCGCGATCAGCGCATGGCAGCGGCTGGCGAGCCGAGCATCGCCCTGCTCCGTGGCCCATTCGAGGATCTCCTGGCCGCGTGTCCTCGCGCCGGGCGCGCCATCGGTGCGGGCCAGCGCGTCGAGCCCGGTCACCTCCGCCCAGAACGCGACGTCGAGCCGCCCGAGTGTCTCCGCGAAGGCCCTGATCTCGGCGGCGTCCGCCACCGCGCGGGGGAGATCCGCGCTGACCTCGACGGTCTCGAGGGTGGCGATGAGGTCGCTCTCCTGCGCGAGGCGGAGGGAACCGCTCTCGATCACGGCGTCATTCATGGTGTGGCTCCAGGGGTCGGGGCAGCGCTGTCCTGCTGACCGTGGAGCGTGAACGAGACCATGGTGGTGCGCTGATGTGACGGATGAGGCTGGTGTGCTCAGTCTGCCGTGCTGAGGGCATCACCTCAAGAGTCCCGGCCCACGGGTTTCGATGCGTCGGACAGCGCGAACAGCACCGGGGTGGGTGCGACCGCGTCTCCTATGCTTGACGCACCACGGAGTTGCGGCCCTTCCCCGCGTCGGTTCTCCGCAGGACCGGCAGGGATGACAGGAAGGACGCCGTGATAATGGGCATCAGCGCGGACGAACAGCGCAGGGTGGGTCGAGCGGACGACGTCGACGAGTGGGCCTCTGACACACGCTCCCCGGATAGCGCTGGGTTGATACGGTCCGCCACCTTCCGCGCCGCATCCCGACGCAGGTGACGCCGCGCGAGGGGCCTGCTGCGGGACGCGAGCCGAAGTACTGCAGGTCGTGCGGCCGCCGCATGGAGTGGCGGAAGAAGTGGGAGCGGACGTGGGACTCGGTGCTCTACTGCAGCGACGCATGCCGGGCGCGCAAGGTGAGGCCGATCGACGCGGCCCTCGAGGACTGGCTCCTGACGCGTCTCCGGAGCGCGCCGCGCGGACAGGGCGTCGACCCGGCGGACGCCGCGCGGGCGCTCGCCGACGACGCCGGAGACCTCCTGCACGAACCCGCCCGGAATGCTGCTCGCCGTCTCGTGAACCGTGGCCTCGCGGAGATGGTGCAGCGCGGCGCCGTCGTCGACCCGTCGACGGCGAAAGGGCCGGTGGCTCTCCGCTCACCTCGCTGAAGGGAGTGCCCGCGGTATCGGATCACGCCGTCGTGCGACTGCCAGTAGCCTGATCTCGCCCTGCCAGAAAGGTGTGGCCAGAGATTCCACGCTGACCGTTCCGACCTCCCCGTAACACTCGAATTGAAGCACCTCGCAAAGGGTTGTGTCGGCGAGACGAGCCCGCGCTCGAGCGCGTCCTGGTAAAACGATGCCGGTGAGTGCCTTCGAGATCGACCCGAGCTCGAAGGTCGAGTGTTGGTCGGCGCCCGCCTTGGCCGTCAGCCCGCCCTCAGGAGTCCCCACCACCACTGCTGCAGTCGGCCGGCTATCGAGCCCTCAGCAGTTTCCCAGGTGCGCACGGCCAGGCACCGATGATTCGTTTGGTGGTGCGGAGCGGCTGCTGGACGGTGCCCTTGCGGCGTCGTAGGAGGACAACACCATTGTCGAGGGTCGCGGCCTATGCCTTGCCTGATACTTGCCGGTGGTCCGATTTCGTCGTGCATTTCTCATGGGATTGGTCATGGGCGGTTACCTTCCGGTTTGCCGCGCAGCGGGTTGGGAGACGGGCGTAGGTGTTTCTTCGGCGCCGGGGTGCGATCCGCGCGCTGGTTGGAAGTACCGCCAACAGATATAGACCCACAGAACGGCGAAGATCACGCTGATCATTGTGTCGGTCGGGTAATGAACGCCCCAGTACACGCGGGAGATGCCGACGCTCAGCACGATGAGTGGGGCGAGGATGAAGCCGAGGTTGCGTAGCCGGGACTGTGACCATGCTCCGACCAGGAGCGCTAGGCCGCTGTACATAACGACCGCGGCCGCCACATGCCCGGAAGGGAACGATGAGGTCGGTGGCAGCCCTTCGGACAGGTGATCAACCTCGGGCCGGGGTCGGCCGACGATCATTCCAGTGATCAGATACAACGCGGTCTCGCCGATCACGAGGACGAGCAGGAACACCGCCGGAGCGGTGCGCCTGGTAATGGCCAGGGCGAGTGCTGCGGTGATCAGCAGAACCCCAATGATTCCGGTGGTGGTGCCAAATGACCCGGCGGCCGTTGCCAGAGCGTTCAACGTGTCTGTGCGGTGCTCGGCGAACCAGCGCACCGCTGCCTCATCCATGCGTGAAATAGGGGTAAGGACCCTGGTGATGAGGAATCCCGCACCGGTCACACCGGCGGCAATGAGCACCCAGAGAGCCGCGAGTTTCAGGGCGCTGCGCCGTCCGCCAGGTAGCGGTCGTTCGTCTGCTGGTGCCAGGGCCAACGCGGCCCGGTCCTGGACCGGCAGCACGAACCACCACCGCGAGCTCAACCCAGGGGCCTGCTGCCACCTCCGGAAGGCCCACACGGTAGCCGCCAGCCAGGCTAGCCCTAGCAGCCAGCCACCGAGCACCGGTCCCAATGGGACAATCCCTGCAAGGACCCGAACAACGTCGAAGCCGCCTACAGCGGCTGCCGCGCCGACCAGTGCCAAGACCCGTCCCTTCGCCGGGACGACGGGTAGGAAGACCAGCAGCAGGACCCCGCACGTAACAGTGAGCTGTATAGACCCGGCGGAAAACACGCTTCCGCCTCCCGAACTCGCACCGCTCGTCAGGGGATCGAGTGTCATCAGGAGCATCCCGCCGCCGGCGAGGACGGCCAGCCCCACCGCAACGGTGGCCACATATACCGCCAGCCCCTGAAGAGCGCGTATCAACAGCCACACCGCCGCGACCGGCAGGATCAACCATCCGATTTGCGCTGCGATTTCCGCCACAAAATTCGCGCCGCCGCCCAGCACATCAATGAACCCGCCCACCGAGGAACCCGCAGCACTGGGCAGCGGCGCCACCACATCGAACACCACACCCAGAACAGTCAACCCGAGAAGGGTCCCGGCACAGCGCAAGACGAACCAGTTCATCCCCTCCGCCAGGGCTCCCGCACCGTGGGTCTGATGAAGTACCTGGTCGGTCCTGGCAAGCGCAACGGGCACACCGACCCGCACCTCGTGACGGGCAGTCCGATCATTTTGTCGTGGTTCGATGATTCACAGCTTAATGACCAGTCCGCGGTTTTGGTCGTGGACGAGATCGACCTGAACAAGCGCATCAACGACGTCGAGCTGGACCAGCACGATTGGCACTGTTCCCTGTCGCTCCGGGCCGACGAGCGGCCTGTTTGTGACCGCGAGTGGGCGGACATGGCAGAGAAGTCCATGGACGACATGGGCTTCACCGAGACAAGCGGCAAGACAGCGTGCCAATGGGTCGCTGTACACCACGGCACCAGCACCGACGGCAACGACCACATCCACATCGTCGCCTCACGCGTCCGTGAAGACGGCACGAAGTGGAGCGACTGGTCAGACTTCCCGAAGGCACAGACAACCGCCCGGAACCTCGAGAAGCAGTTCGGTTTGATCGAGCTGGGGCTGCACTCCGAGCGGGGCCTGAAGCCCGTCGAACCATTCAGCGGAATGTGGATCCGGCAGCCGCGGGGAGGCTTCGCGATGGACAAGAATGAGCTGCTGCCCCTCGTCAATCCTGAGCCGATCGACGCTGTCTTCACTGTTGCAGAGGATCCCGACGTACTACTCGCTCAGCTGAAAGGACTGGTCACCGATATTTTCAACAGCGGTGGCATCAACCGGGTACACCAGCAGATTCTGAAGAAACCGCGCGAGGTATCGGAGTGAGCTTTTGGCACGCCGACTAAGTGCCGATAATGGATGCTACGACAAGCCAAGCTGAGGCAAGGTAGCGATCGGGCTCTGGCATGAACTAGGGGTCGGAGACGTGTGGATCGCTCGTGCTTCTGCGGACGATCAGTGTCGGCTCGAGGACGATGCGCTGGTGTTCGTGTGTCCGCGGGTTGTCGATCTCGTCGATCAGCAGTCGCAGGGCCTCTTCGCCCATCTCGTGGCCTGGCTGGCTCACGGTGGACATGGGGATGGCAGCCTCGGAGGCGAACTGGTTGTTGTCATATCCGATGACGGCGACGTCGCCCGGCACGGAGACGCCTGCATCCGTCAGTTCGTGGATGAGCCCGGCCGCCAGCTGGTCGGCCGGGGCGAGGATTCCGTCGGGCAGCGGACCCGCGCCAAGCAGGTTCCGCGCGATCGATCGCCCGCTGGTGCTCTTCAGGTTCTTGCTGACGATCACGTCGAGACTCACTCCGTCGCCCCGCTCCCGTACTGCGCGCCGTGCCCCTTCGCGTCGGGCGTTGACGGCGTGCAGGTCCTCGGGGCCCCCGGCGAACAGCAGGCGCGTCCGGCCGATATCCATGAGGTGCTGGGCGGCGAGATAACCGCCGTGCTCCTCGTCGACCACAACGCTGCAGCAGTCGGTCCGATCGCCCGCGTAGTTGACGAGCACGATGTTGCGTCCGTGGCGCCGCACGCGGTCCACACCGCCGAGCCCGGCGTCGAGCGGGGCGAGGATGATACCCGCCACGCGCGCCTCGTCGAAGATGTCGAGGTAGGACTCCTGCTTCTCGAAGGTGACGTCGCTGTTCGCAAGCAGCAGGGACCTTCCGGTGGAGCTCGCAGCGCCCTCCGCCCCGCGTGCGATGTCGACGAAGAGGGAGTTCCCCACGTCGGTGAGGATCAGCCCTATCGTGTTGCTCCTACCAGCGGCCAGTGATCGCGCGGCATCGTTGCGGACGAAGCCGAGCTCGTCGATCGCCGCGGTGACACGCGCGATGGTCTTCGCCGACACGATTTCCGGCTTGTTGAGGACATGCGACACCGTGCCGAGCGAGACGCCCGCGAGGCGCGCGACATCGTTCATGCTGGGGGCGACGGAGGAAGCATCGCTCGTTGGATGGACGGCTGTCACGGCACCTCGATCGGGGTTCGGCGCAGGACACCGCCCTGGGCGGGGCGGCACCTTCGCAGGGCATCCCTCATGCTAAGCGACCCTCAGGATGCAACGGATACCTGCGTGAAGGTGTGCGTGCCGGAGGAGACGGTGACCGGAGGCCGGCCGGGGAGGTCGACGACGGCAGCGCACCCCGTGGGGACGGTGACCTCGACCGACAGAGCACCGGTCTCCAGCGTCCACGAGATGGACGTAGGACCGTAGGGTGTCTCGTGACGTGCCTCGGCCGATGTGAGTCCGCCGCCGGGGCGAGGACGGAAGAGGATGGACCGATAGCCGGGAGCGGCGGGAGCTATCCCTGCCACGACGCGGTGCATCCAGTCCGCGACAGCTCCGAGGGCGTAGTGATTGAAGGAAGTCATCTCCCCGGGATTGATGGAACCGTCCGGCAGCATGCTGTCCCAGCGCTCCCAGATGGTGGTGGCGCCCTGTCCCACCGCGTAGAGCCAGGACGGGCATTCCTTCTCCATCAGGAGCGCGTACGCGGTCTCGATCTCTCCGACGCTCGTGAGGGCATCCGTCACGAGCGGCGTGCCGGCGAAACCGGTGGCGATGCGATTGCCCGCGCCGCGCACCAACTCGGCGAGCCGTGCCCCACTGCGCTTCCTCTGCTCCTCGGTCGCTGCGAGGCCGAAGACGAGGACCAGGGCGTAGGCCGTCTGTGCATCGCTGACCACGCGGCCCGAGGGGGACATGAATTCCCGGGCGAAGGCCTCCCGTACCTTGCGCGCCAGTTCCCGGTAGTGCAGTTCATCCGCGGTGTGTCCGAGGATGCTCGCCATGTCGGCGAGGTGCTGGGCGGACCACGCGAAGTACGCAGTAGAGACGAGGTAGCGGTCGGTGGTGGCGTCGGCCGGGTCGTGCGGCGGTGCGGCGGGATCGAGCCAGTCCCCGAGCTGCATGCCCGTGTTCCAGAGGTGCGAGTCCCCGGACCGGGCGGCCATGAGGTCCACCCAGGCCTTCGCGCTCCTGTACTGGGTGGCGAGCACGCCGGTGTCACCGAACCGCTCGTACAGCGTCCATGGCGTCAGGACGGCGACGTCCCCCCAGACGGCGCCGGGCTGAATCGGGGTCCACTCCTCCCCACCGGGTATGACGGGCACGTACCAGGGGACAGTTCCGTCGTCGAGCTGTTCGATGGCGACATCCTTCAGCCACGAGCCGAGCATGCCGGAGCAGTCGTACAGGAACGTGGCTGTCGGGGCGAACACCTGGAGGTCCCCGGTCCAGCCCAGGCGCTCGTCACGCTGGGGGCAGTCGGTGGGGATGTCCACGAAGTTGCCGCGCATGCTCCACCGGACGTTCTCGTGCAGCCGGTTCACGTCGTCGTCGGAGGATTCGAACCAGCCGGTGCGTTCCATATCGGTGTGATAGACCCGTGCCTTGATGTCCGTGGTGGGATCCATGCCGTCCCACCCCGAAATCTCGGCGTACCGGAAGCCGTGGACGGTGAAGCGTGGCTCCCATTCGACGTCATCCCTGCCCGCTGCGATGTACACATCGGTGGATGCCGCTCCTCGGAGCGGACGGGTGCACAGTTCGCCGTCCTCGAGAACTTCTGCGTGACGCAGCGTGATCTCCTGGCCACGCTCGAGCCCGGCCAGGCGCAGCCGGAGCCGGCCCACCAGGTTCTGGCCGAAGTCGAGGATGGTCCTGCCAGTTGGCGACGTGGTGACGGAGACGGGCGCGAGTTCCTCCGTGCAGCGCACGGGCGGACCGTCGGGGGCAACCAGCGTGGCGGGGTCGCGGGGAACCGTGCGCACGGGCGTCCACTCGGAGTCGTCAAATTCGGGCGAGGACCACCCGAGATCCTCCTGGCGGGCGTCGTAGTGCTCGCCCTCGTACAGGCCCGTGGTCAGGATCGGCCCGAAACCGGCCCGCCACGATCCGTCGGTCGCGATCACCGTGGTGGATCCGTCGTCGTGGGTGACGTGCAGCTGGGCCAGCAGTGCCACGTCCGTTCCGTACAGGTTCTGGTGGCCCCCATGGAAGCCGAGCCGGCCCCGGTACCAACCGTCAGCGAGCCAGCTACCGATGGCGTTCGCGCCAGGGCCGAGGTTCTCGGTCACGTCGTAGGTGGCATAGCGCAGCCGCTCCCCGTACACGGTCCAGCCCGGGGCGAGTGCCTCGCGACCGATGCGTCGCCCGTTGATCTCCACCTCGTAGAGCCCGTGTGCGGTGACGTAGAGGCGCGCAGCGTGGACGGGGCGGGTCAGGTCAAACTCACGACGGACGAGCGGGGGACGGCGGAGGGCTTCCGGATCCTCGTCCCAAGCGGGGGCGATAGCCTGTGCCTGCCAGTCGGAGGATCCGAGGAGCCCGGTCTCCGCGGTAGTGGCCGGGCTCCAGTCACTCGGTATCTCCGTGCCGGCCCCCCAGACCCGGACCCGCACAGAGACGACGCTCTGTGAGACGAGGTCCTCTCCCGGCCAGGGGACGAGAACCGAGTCAGGGGAGAAGATGACTCGCGAGAATCCTGCACCGGACGCCTCCGTCACCTCGATCTCGTACCGTTCCTGTGTCCACCCGGGGTCCGCCGTGGTCTTCCAGCTCAGCCGGGGTCGACGCTCACCGATTCCGAGGGGTTCCCGGTGGTGTTCGAACGTGACGGGGTTGACGGTGATCGGCATTGAGGTCCTTCTAGTGTGGAGCCGCGGAAGCGGAGGACAAGCGGTGGGGCAAGAAAGGGCGGGGTTGTCAGCCCTTCACGGAGCCGGCGGCGAGGCCTTTCATGATGCGCTGGTTGAGGAAAAGGTAGATGGCTAGGGTCCCGAAGACGTTGAGGCAGATGGCTGCGAAGAGCGGGCCGTACTGAACTGCTCCGAACTGTCCGGTGAAGTTGAGGAGTCCGACCTGGATGGTGCTGAGTTCACTGTTGTTGGCGAAGGTCAGGGCGATCAGGAGGTCGTTCCAGATGAAGAAGAACTGGACGAGGGCCACGGTGAAGACGGCATTGCGGACCATGGGGAAGCCGATGGAGATAAAGGACCGGATGATGCTGGCGCCGTCGAGGGTGGAGGCCTCGAACACCTCGCGGGGGACGGCACGGAAGTAGGTGGCCATCATGAACACCGTCAGGGGTAGGCCGGTGGCGGTGTAGGTGATGATCAGCGGCCACAGCGTTCCGGTGAGGCCGGTGTTGAAGTAGGCGGAGAACAGGGGGAGCAGGATCATCTGACCGGGCACCATGATGCCGGTCAGGAAGATCAGCAGGACGCCGTTGCGTCCCTTCCAGACCATGACCTCGAGCGCGAATCCGGCGGCAACTCCGAAGACGATGATCAGGGCCAGCGACGGAAGTGTGGCCATCAGTGAATTGGCGACGAACACCGCGAGGTTGCCTGTGGTCCAGGCCTCGACGTAGTTGTCGAAGTTGAACGATCCCGGCAACGACCACACGGGGTCATTGAGGAATTCCTGCTGTGTCTTGAACGACCCGAGTACCAGCCACAGCAGGGGGTAGAGCACGACGACGAGCAGGAGGGCGATCAGCAGGTGGACGGGAAGTTTCGCCCAGCGTTTCGCTGCGCGGGACCGTGCGCGGCGCGGTTCCTGACGTTTCAGCGCCTTGAGGGGCATTTTCTGTTCGGGTGCCTGTGTGCTCATGGCGTCAGTCCTTGGTGAGGTCGCGGCGTGAGGACCGGAAGATGAAGATGGTCACGATCAGGCACAGCAGTGTGAGTAGCAGTGCGATCGAGCTGCCGTACCCGTAGTCGCCGAAGGCGAAGGAGGTGCGGAACATGTAGAGCGTCAGCGGCGTGGTGGAGGATCCGGGTCCGCCGTTGGTAAGAGCGACGATGGAATCGAAGACCTTGAGGGTGCCGTTGATGCTGAAGATGATCGAGGACAGCAGGACGGGCATGGACAGGGGCAGGACGATGTTCTTGATGAGCCGCCATCCGGTGGCACCGTCGAGACGTGCGGATTCGAGCATGTCTTCGGGGATGTCTACGAGGCCGGCGTACAGCAGGACGGCGTAGAAGCCCATGGATCGCCAGATGTCCATGAGGACGATGACCCAGAACGAGCTGGAGGCGCTGCCGAACCAGTCGACCGATTCGACGCCGACTCCGTTGAGGAGGCTGTTGACGAGTCCGTTCTGCGGGGCGATCTCGAACATCTTCTGGAAGAGGAGGGCGACGGCCACCGTGGGGAGCACGACCGGGAAGAACACCAGCGTGCGAATGATGTTCGAGGACTTCTTCAGGATGAAGACGTACATGAGCGCCAGGGCATAGCCCATGAGGATCTGGCCGATCGTGATCACGATCGCGTAGCGGACGGTGAAGGAGAGCGCGGTACGGACTTCAGGGTCTGTGAACAGCCGCGTGAAGTTGTCCGTCCCCGCGAAGGTGAAGCCGGAGATCGCGTTGCCGGAGAAGAAGGTGTACCCCATGGACCAGATGATGGGCACCAGCATCACCAGGGTGTACACCAGCAGAGCTGGGCCGAGGAGGATGATGAGGGCTTTCTTATCGCCCAGTACTGACTGCATGGTAGGTCCTTTTGTCTACGTCTGGCCTGTGGGCCAGTCGGTGGCCCAGGACGGGGTGAACGTCGGGGAAGGAAGCCGTCTCCTTCCTTCCCCGGCGCGCTCGTACCCTACTTGAGGGCGGACTGCACCGTCTCCATGAACTGCTCCGGGCTCATGCTGCCGGTCACCAGGGGAGCGGCGTTGGTCTGGCTTGCAGTGGTTGCCTGCGTACCGAAGAGAGCCTCGAACCACAGAACGCTTTCGCTGGTGTCGGCGATGGTGTCCTGGACGGTCTGGGTCAGGGGATCGACGTCGACTTCCTCGTTGACCTTGAAACCGGAGATGGCGCCCTTTTCGGACAGGCCGACGCTTCCGTAGTTCTCGGTGATGCAGCTCAGCCATTCGCCGGTCTGGTCGTTGTACGCCTTTTCGGAGATCGCCATGGGCAGGCCGACGTTCGCTGCGTACTGATTGTCGATGCCCGCGCCGCCGTCGACCTTCGGGAAGGGCATGAAGCCGATGTTCTCGGCGCCGATCTGATTGGCGGCCTCGTCATTGAAGTTTGCGAGGACCCAGCTGCCCATGTAGAGCATGCCGGCTTCCCCGGTGAGGAATTGGTTGACGGCGGTGTCGTAGTCGATCGAACCGACGCCTTCACCGAAGTAGCCCTTCGCACCGAGGTCGGCGACCGCCGCGGCTGCCTCGACGTACTCGGGATCGGTGAGCTCGGCTTCACCATCCGCGACCTTCTGCAGGGCGTCCTTGCCGAGGTCGCTGAAGAGGTATCCGCTGATAAGGCGTGTCAGAGGCCAGCCCTGCTCACCGGACGCGGAGAGAGGAGTGACGCCCGAGGAGTTGAGGGTCTCGGCGGCCGCCGTGAATTCGTCCCAGGTCGCGGGTACCTCAATGTTGTTGTCGGCGAAGAGCTGCTTGTTGTACCAGATGCCCTCGACGTTGTACTCGTAGGGCAGCACGTTGAAGCCACCGTAGAGCGCCTTGACGGTATCGATGGCTGCAGGTTCCACCTGGTCGATGACGCCCAGGTCGGTCAGCGTGGCCTCGAGGTCGAGAACGTTGCCGGACTCAGCGAGTTCCTTCGTCAGGGCCGGAGCCGATCCTGCGGCGAACTGGGACGGCAGTGCGCCCTGGCCGGCTTGCAGCTGAAGCTGCTGGTCCAGGTTGGTCTGCGGGACGGTGTCCACCTTCAGTGGCATCGCATCCGCGGCGGTCTTGCACTGATCCCCCGCCAGGGTCTCCAGGACAGCGGGGATGGTGGTGTTCTCGACCACGGACAGGGTCGTGAACTCGCCGGCGTCACCCTCGCTGCCGCCGTCGTTCGAACTGCCGGCTCCACAGCCTGCCAGCAGGAGCGATACAGTGCTGAGCCCTACGCCCAGGAGCAGCATCCGGTACTTGTTACCCGTGGTGGCCACGTTTCCTCCTTGAAAGTGTGCGCCCCATTTTTGAAGCGTTTCAATTACTGAGGGTAGGGGTCGAAAGAACCTGTGTCAACAGTCACATCAGATGCCGATCGTGCTTCTCCCATCTCGGGCCTCATCACGGCCGATAAGCGTCGTCAGAGGGGTCGAACATGACGAAGGGCCCGCCCCTCCTGGTGGGGCGGACCCTCTGTCTTCAGCGCTCTGTCGGTAGTGCTGGGCTAGCGCACGGTCACTGTGGAGCTGAGCGGCAATGCCTGCGACGAGGTGCCGACCTCGAGGATGAACTCACCCGTCGGCGTCGTCCAGGCATCGCGTTCTGCGTCCCAGATCGACAGCGGGTGATCCGGTCCGTTGGCGTCGATAACCAGGTGCACCTGCGTTGTCTGATTCGGCTTGAGACTGACTTTCTCGAATCCGACGAGACGCTTCCCAGGTTCGCCGGCGGCACCGGGCAGGGTCAGGTAGACCTGCCCCACTTCGGCTCCTGCTGTCTTGCCGGTGTTTTTGATCTGGAACTTCACGTCCAGGATGGTGGTGCCGGTTTTCTTGTCTACCACGGGCTTCACACGGAGGTTCCGGTACTCGAAGTCGGTGTAGGACAGGCCGTGACCGAAACCGAACAGGGGCTTGATGCCCTGGGACTCGTACCACTTGTAACCGATAGCAAGGCCTTCGGTGTAGTTGACCTGCCGGATCTCCTGCGAACCTGCCGGAGCGGTCGTAGAGCCGTTTGAGAAGACGCCGGGGTACTGCTCAGGGGAGTTGGTCGGAGTGTCAGCAAGGGACGCCGGGAAGGTCATCGGGAGCTTGCCCGACGGATTCACGTCCCCCCACAGGAGGTTCACCAGGGCCGGCCCCTGCTGTTCACCGGGGTACCAGCTTTCGAGGACAGCTTCGGTCTTTCCAAGCCAGGGCATTTCCACGGCACTTCCTGTTTGTAGGATCGCCACGGTCCTTTCGCTGGCGGAGGCAACGGCGTCGATCAGGGCGTCGCCGTTTCCGGCGAGACGGAGGTTCGGCAAGTCATTGAATTCACCGGACTTGTAGTAGCCGACGACGATGGTGATGTCGGCCTTCGCTGCGACGGCAGCCGCGCGCTGCGGGTCGGCCCCGTTGTCGAAGACGACGGTGGAACCTTCTGCTGCGGCGCGCTCTCGCACTGCGTCCTCGATGGTGACGATGCTTTCGCAGGTGAGCGTATTGGGGGAGCCGAATGGCCAGACCATACTGCAGGTCGACTTTGCGTCTATGCCGTTGGTCGGCGTCGAGGATGCCGTCGGGCCGATGATTGCGATGCTCTTGGGCTTCGAGGACAGTGGAAGGATCCCATCATTCTTCAGAAGGACCGAGCCCTCCTCGACTGCCCGCCGCGCGAGGTCCTTGTGCGCGGTGGTCGAGACCGAGCCTGCGGCCGGCGCGGGAAGCGGAGTGTCGAACAATCCGCCTCGAATGTAGGAACGCACCACGTTGAATGCCGCACCGTCGACGGTCTGCTCAGTAATCTCGCCGGCAGCCAGCGCCTGATTGAGACGTTCAGGTGTGTAGTAGATCGGTCGGTTGAGTTCCTGGTCCAGCCCCGCGTTCAGGGAAGGCCCGGTTGAGTGCACTGCCCCGAAATCGGACATGACGTACCCGTCAAAGCCGAGCTTGTCCCGCAGGGTGTCCTTCAGCAGCGGGTTCTCGCAAGCGTAAACTCCGTTGATCTGGTTGTAGGAGCACATGATGCTTTCGGGTTCGCCCTCGGCGATGGTGATCTCGAACGGCAGATCGTAGGCCTGACGCAAGGTTCGCTCGTCGATGTTCGAGGAGCTCGCGTTCCTGGACACTTCCTGCTCGTTGGCGACGTAGTGCTTGACGTTCGACAGGACGGGCTTGTCGGGATTACCTTCCTCGATTCCGCGGATCGCCGCTCCGGCGAGGGTGCCGCTCAGGAGGGAGTCTTCGCCGAAGTACTCCGCGGTGCGGCCGGAGAGCGGGGTGCGACCGCTGGCAATGCCAGGGCCGAGGACGACGTTCTTGCCCTTGTCGAAAGCCTCGGCCGCCTGTGCGGCACTCTTGTCGAAGACAAGGTCGCGGTTCCAGGTCGCCCCGAAGGCGATGGGTGCAGGGAACGCTGTCACGCCGGAGGTGAAACGAACGCCGTCCGGTCCGTCGGTGTAGACGACCTTCGGAGTGCAGGGGAGCTGAGCTTCGTACTGAACTCCACTGAACGTCGTCGTACCCGGATCGTTCGCGGGCTGCTCTACAAGCCAGCGGTACTTCTGCCCGAGCGAACTGGCATCCAGCAAGATACGTGCGCGCTCGTCAGGCGACCGCGAAGTGTCCATCCAGGGGCACTCAGGGGGGTAGGTTGGCCGGCTGTCCGCACTGGCGGGTTGAGCTAGGGGTGCAAGTGGCAGTGATGCCAACAGCCCCGCCAACGCTACGACCGTAAGCATCCTGCCTTGTTTCTGATACGACTTTTGCATATGTCCTCCTTGACACTCAAAATAATTGAAGCGCTTCAATTTCGCCGCCGCATTGACTTTCTTTAGCGGATGGTGGGAAGAGTCGTGACTTGTGTGATCTGCGTCTCAGATTTCAACCTAAAGGCCTGCACCAATCCAGTCAAGGATGCAGGCTCTGCAGCCGAATCGAAAGCATGAAATCGTGGACCTGACATCGGGCTTAGGTACTTCGCCGTCCAAGGGATCGAAGTCGGCCTCAGTGCGGCGCCATGGCGTCCCGCTGCTCGAGGCTGACCGGAGTTAGACGTGTGAGTTGGGTGACGTGCCGCGGTTCGAGCTCGCCGATGGAGGAGACGCCGAGCAGGCGCATGGTGCGTTCGATCTCGTCCCGGAGGATCGCGATGGCTTTGTCGACGCCGTCGCGCCCTCCGGCCATCAGCCCGTACAGGTAGGCGCGGCCGATGAGGGTGAACTTCGCACCCATGGCCATGGACGCAACGATGTCGGCTCCGTTCATAATGCCGGTGTCCACCATGACCGTGGCGTCGCTGCCGACCTCGCGGACCACCTTCGGCAGGAGGTGGAACGGGACGGGCGCGCGGTCCAGCTGCCGGCCGCCGTGGTTGGACAGGATGATTCCGTCCACGCCCAAGTTGACGAGGCGCACGGAGTCCTCGACGTTCTGGACACCCTTGATGACGATCTTTCCGGGCCAGAGGTCGCGGATCACCGCGAGATCGTCGTAACCGATGGTGGGGTCCATGGCAGCGTTCAGCAGATCGCCCACGGTTCCGCCGGTGTCGGTCAGGGACGCGAATTCGAGCTTCGGGGTGGTCAGGAAGTCGATCCACCACCAGGGGCGGGGAACGGCGTTGAGAACGGTGCCGATGGAGAGCTGCGGCGGGATGGAGAATCCATTGCGCTTGTCCCGCAGGCGGGCACCGGCAACGGGGGTGTCGACGGTGAACATGAGCGTGTCGAAGCCCGCTTCGCCTGCGCGGCGTGCGAGTTCGTAGGAGATGTCCCGTTGCCGCATCACGTACAGCTGGAACCAGTTGCGTCCGGTCGGGTTGGCCGCCTTGACGTTCTCGATGGACGTGGTCCCGAGGGTTGAGAGCGTGAAGGGAATCCCGGCGGCTGCCGCCGCGCCGGCACCTGCCGTCTCGCCCTCGGTCTGCATGAGGCGGGTGAAGCCGGTGGGAGCGATGCCGAAGGGCAGGGCGCTCGGTCCGCCGAGGATTTCCACCGAAGTGTCCACGTGTTCCGCGGGGCGGAGGACCGATGGATGGAATTCGATGTCCTCGAAGGCCTGCCGCGCACGGTGCAGGGACAGTTCGCCCTCCGCAGCACCGTCGGTGTAGTCGAAGGCGGCCTTGGGGGTGCGGCGTTTGGCGATGGTTCGCAGGTCCGCGATGGTGAGCGCGGAGTCGAGGCGGCGTTTCTTGCCGTTGAGCTCGAACTTCTTGAACTGCATCAGCTCGAGCATTTCCGCGGGGACCGGAAGTTGGCGTTTGGTCACGGGGTGATCCTTTCGACTGCGGGAACGGTGATGGAACTACCGGGACGGCTCGGTTCGTACACCGCAGGTACTGTTCCCGCCGCGACGAGCCGGCGGAGTTCCGACAGCCCGCCCACCAGGTGGCCTGCTGCACGCGCCTGCACGAGGATGTTGCCGAGTGCCGTGGCTTCCACCGGGCCCGCCAGCACGTTCCGTCCGGTCGCGTCGGCTGTCAGCTGGCAGAGCAGGCCGTTCTGCGAGCCGCCCCCGACGACGTGGATGACCTCGGCGGTCGTCCCGGTGAGCCTCTCGGCGTCGGCGATCGTGCGGGCGTACCCGGCGGCCAGGCTGTCGAGGATGCAGCGGACGATCGCGGCCCGCTCGATCGACAGCTCGGAGCCCGCGCGCGCGACGGCGGACACGAGGCGCCGGGGCATGGTGTCGGGCGCGATGAACGAGGGGTCGTCCGGGTTGACCGTGGGCCCACCGGGCGGCAGGGCCGCCGCGGCCGCCAACAACGCGGCGAGGTCCGGCTCCGGCCCTTCGACACTCCAGTGGCGCAGGCACTCCTGCAGCAGCCAGAGGCCGCCGGTATTGCGGAGGTAGCGGATGGTCCCGTCGACGCCTCGCTCGTTGGTGAAGTTCGCGGTGCGGCTCTCCTCGGTGAGGATGGGGGCGTCGAGTTCGACACCCACAAGGGACCATGTGCCCGAGGAGATGTACGCGAAGGAACCCGAGGTCGCGGGGACCGCGGCGACGGCGGAGGCGGTGTCGTGCGATCCGACGGCGACGACGACGACGTCCGCCGGGAGGCCCGTCGCTGACGCGACGGCCGGCAGCAGGTGGCCGATCACCGTGCCGGGTTCGATGAGCGGCGGGAACAGATCTGGGGACAGGCCGAGCGGAGCGAAGAGGTCAGCGGCCCAGGTGCCGGTCGTCGCGTCGAGCAGCCCGGTGGTGGAGGCGTTCGTCGACTCGGTGCGGCGCTCGCCGGTCAAGCGGTAGGCGAGCAGGTCGGGGATGAGCAGCGCCTGCACGCCGTCGAGGGACTTCTCGGCCGCCAATTGGTAGACCGTGTTGAAGGGCAGGAACTGCAGACCGGTCCGCGCGTACAGCCGCTCGGGAGGCACGGCCCGGTGCACGACGTCGACCGCATCCTCCGTGCGCCCGTCCCGGTAGCTGAAGGGCAGGTGGCGGAGCGTGCCGGCGTCGTCGACGAGCCCGTAGTCCACGGCCCACGTGTCGATGCCGATGCTCGCCACGGTGTCACCTGTCCGCGCCGCGGCCTCACCGGCCAACCGCAGACCGGTCAACACCTCGGCGAACAGGCCCTCGACATCCCAGCGCAGGGCGCCCCCGAGGAACTGCGCACCGTTGGGGAAGCGGTGCACGGTGGTGAGGTGCGGACCGGCGTCCGTGAGCTTTCCAAGGATCACCCGTCCGGAGGACGCCCCGATGTCGACGGCCACGAACACCGGCGTCGAGCCAGCAGCCATGTCAGCGCAGGAACGCGGCGGCGACGCCCGCGTCGACGGGGATGTGCAGTCCCGTGGTGTGCGAGAGCTCGGCGGAGGTCAGGACCGCCACGGCGTTCGCCACGTTCTCCGGCAGCACCTCGCGCTTGAGCAGGGTCCGCTGCGCGTAGTACTCGCCCAGCTTGTCCTCCTCCACGCCGTACACCGCAGCCCGTTTGGCACCCCAGCCGCCGGCGAAGATGCCGGAGCCGCGGACCACACCGTCGGGGTTGATGCCGTTGACGCGCACCCCGTAGCCCCCGAGCTCGGCGGCGAGGAGCCGGACCTGATGGGCCTGGTCCGCCTTCGTGGCGCTGTAGGCGATGTTGTTGGGGCCGGCGAACACGGAGTTCTTCGAGGAGATGTAGATGATGTCCCCGCCCATGTCCTGTTCGATGAGCACCTTCGCGGCGGCCTGTGACATGAGGAAGGACCCCTTCGCCATGACGTTGTGCTGCAGGTCCCAGTCCTTCTCGGTGGTCTCCAGGAGCGGCTTGGAGATGGACAGGCCCGCGTTGTTGACCACGAGGTCGAGTCCGCCGAAGGCCAGCACGGCCGCCTTCACGGCCTCCTGCACCTGGGCAGGGTCGGTGACGTCGGCCCGCACGCCGATGGCGACGTCGGGGCCACCGAGCTCCTCGGCGACCGTGCTCGCGCTCTCGATATTCAGGTCCGCGATGACCACGCAGGCGCCTTCGGCGGCAAGGCGCGTGGCGATGGCCTTGCCGATCCCCGACGCAGCACCTGTGACCAGGGCGATGCGTCCGGCGTGGGACTTGGGCTTCGGCATCCGCGCGAGCTTGGCCTCCTCGAGTGCCCAGTACTCGATGCGGAACTTCTCGCTCTCCTCGATGGGGGAGTAGGTCGAGATGGCCTCGGCACCGCGCATCACGTTGATCGCGTTCAGGTAGAACTCCCCGGCGACGCGGGCGGTCTGCTTGTTGGCTCCGAAGGAGAACATGCCGACGCCGGGCACCAGCACGATCGCGGGGTCCGCGCCGCGCATCGCAGGCGAATCGGCCGTGGCGTGGCGGTCGTAGTACGCGGCGTAGTCCGCCCGGTACTCGGCGTGCAGTTCCCGGAGGCGCAGCAGGCAGCTCTCCACGTCGGCATCCGCCGGGAGGTCGAGGATCAGCGGCTTGACCTTGGTGCGCAGGAAGTGGTCCGGGCAGCTCGTCCCGAGCGCACCGAGGCGGGGGTGGTTCGCCGACGCGAGGAAGTCCAGGACGCGGGGGTCGTCGGTGAAGTGGCCAACCTGCGCCCTGTCGGTGGAGGCGAGCCCGCGGATGGTCGGGGCCAGCGCTGCGGCCTTGGCCCGGCGCTCCTCCTCCGGCAGGGCCGCGTAGCCTTTAAGGGCGGGACCGAAGGGCTCGGCCCGGCCGTGCTCGGCGATGTAGCGTTCGGCGGTCTCGATGATCTCCAGCGAGTTGGCCTCGGCCTCCGCGGAGGTGTCGCCCCAGGCGGTGATACCGTGCCCACCGAGGATGGTGCCGATGGCCTGCGGGTTGGCCTCCTTGATGGCCGCGATGTCGAGTCCGAGCTGGAAGCCGGGCCGGCGCCAGGGCACCCACACGACCCTCGACCCGAAGATCGTGGAGGTCAGTGCCTCGCCGTCGGTCGCCGTCGCGATCGCGATGCCGGAGTCGGGGTGCAGATGGTCCACATGAGCGGCATCGACGAGCCCGTGCATGGCGGTATCGATGGACGGCGCGGCGCCGCCCTTGCCGTGCAGCGTGTAGTCGAAGGCCGCGACCATCTCGTCCTCGCGCTCCACCCCCGGGTACACGGAGCGCAGGGCCTGCATCCGGTCCAGGCGAAGCACGGCGAGCCCGGACTCCTTCAGCGTCCCGAGGTCACCGCCGGAGCCCTTGACCCAGAGGAGTTCGACGTCCTCGCCCGTGACCGGGTCGAAGCCCGTGCCCTTCGCCGAGGTGTTGCCGCCGGCGTAGTTCGTGTTGCGCTTGTCGGCGCCGAGCCGGTTGGAGCGTCCGATGAGGTCGCTGACTGTCGGGTTGACCGATGTGTCGGTCGGGCCGTTCGTGGAGGCCGATGCCTGCCCTGTCGTCGTCGTCACTGTCATGCTCCCCATCCGGCCTGCTGGCCGCCCTGCCGTTCGGCGTTGATCCGGTCCTGGTATCCACTGTCGCGGTACGCGTTCATCGGGTCCGCGGGGAGCCCCTTCGACTCGCGCCATGCCGCGAGGCCCGGCCGGACGTCCGTGTAGAAGGCATCCATCAGGATGGCGTTCGCGGCCAGGACGTCGCCGGACTCCTGCGCCGCGGTCAGTGCGGCACGGTCGATGAGCAGCGCGCGGGCCGTCATCTCCTGCACGTTCAGCACCGAGCGGATCTGCCCGGGGATCTTCTCCTCGAGGTTGTGGCACTGGTCGAGCATGAGCGCGATGCCGCTGGACGGGTCCAGGCCGCCTCCGCGGATCACCTCCGCCATGATGCGGAAGAGCTGGAACGGGTCCGCCGCCCCGACGATCAGGTCGTCGTCCGCGTAGAAACGGGAGTTGAAGTCGAAGGAGCCGAGCTTCCCGAGGCGGATCAGCTGCGCGACGATGAACTCGATGTTGGTCCCGGGCGCGTGGTGTCCGGTGTCGAGGCAGACCAGGGCCTTCTCGCCGAGCTGCAGGCAGTGGGCGTAGGAGGTACCCCAGTCGGGGACATCCGTGTGGTAGAACGCCGGCTCGAAGAACTTGTACTCCAGGACCAGGCGCTGGTCCTCGCCGAGGCGGTCGTAGACCTTCCGCAGGGAGTCCTGCAGCCAGTCCTGGCGGGATCGCATGTCCGCCTGCCCGGGATAGTTGGATCCGTCCGCGAGCCAGATCTTGAGATCCCGTGAGCCGGTGACGTTCATGACCTCGATGCACTCGTACATGTGATCGATCGCCTTGTTCCGCACCGCGGCGTCGCTGTGCGTGAGGCTGCCGAACTTGTAGTCGTCGTCCTGGAACGTGTTGCTGTTGATGGTGCCGAGCTTCACGCCGTGCTCTCCCGCGAAGGACGCCAGGTTCCCGTAGTCGTCCACCCGGTCCCACGGGATGTGGAGGGCGACGCTCGGGGCGAGGCCGGTCAGCTTGTTGACCATGCCGGCGTCCGCGATCTTCTCCTGGACCGTGCGGGGGGTCCCGGGGGTTGCGAAGACCTTGAACCGGGTTCCGGAATTGCCGTAGGCCCAGGACGGTACCTCGATGGCGAGCCGGTCCAACTCTGCTGCGATGTCGTCGATGACAGTCATGTACTTTCTCCAGCGTGCGGGCCGGGTACTTCTCCGGCGATGATCTTGGGATCGAGTGCCCGCGCGGAAGGGCTCGGGCACGGGAGTTGATAAGCCATGTAGTTGAATCGTTTCATTAGTACGTTTCAAAGTTATCCTTGCTGAAGACCGAGTGTCAATGGTCCTGTGGGCACCCCGTCTGCGGGACCAGACTCTCCGAGACGGCCCGGAGTCCCCATGAACAACCGACCAGTCAGCATCAAGGACGTCGCGGACAGGGCAGGAGTGGCGGTCGGGACGGTCTCGAACGTGCTCAACCATCCCTCACGCGTGTCGCCGGTGACCCGCGAGCGGGTGCAGGGCGCGATCGACGAGCTCGGTTTCGTCCGGAACGATGCTGCCCGGCAGTTGCGGGCGGGTCAGAGTCGCACCATCGGCCTGGTCGTGCTCGACGTGGCAAACCCCTTCTTCGCATCCCTCGCCCGTGCGGCGGAGGACTGCGCTGCCGAGAACGGGAGCACCGTCGTGCTCGGCGACAGCGGACAGGACGCCGAGCGCGAGGCCCGGTACATCGATGTCTTCGAGCAGCAGCGGGTGCAGGGCATGCTCATCTCGCCGGTCGGGGATGTGGGGCCACGCGTCGAGGCGCTGCGTCAGCGTGGCATGCCCGTGGTGCTGGTGGACCGCGTGGATCCGCAGCGGCGCTGCAGCTCGGTGTCCGTCGACGACGTCGCCGGCGGCTACATCGCCGTCCGGCACCTGCTCGAGGCGGGCCGGCGGCGGATCGCGTTCGTGGGGACCAGGGCCGACTACCGCCAGGTCGCCGATCGCCTGACCGGTGCCCGTCAGGCGATCGCCGAGCACGACGGCGCCGTGCTCGAGGTCCTCGAAGCCGAGGCCATGACGGTCCTGGCCGGCCGGGATGTCGGGGAGGGGATCGCCCGGCGCCGGCACGAGGAGCTGCCGGACGGCATCTTCTGCGCCAACGACCTCCTCGCGATCGGCGTCATGCAGGCGGTCCTGCTCATCCGCGGCCTCAGGATCCCCGAGGATCTCGCCCTCATCGGGTACGACGACATCGATTTCTCCGCCTCAACCGTGGTCCCGCTGACGAGCGTCCGCAAGCCGACCGAACTCATGGGACGCACCGCCGTCGAGCTGCTCCTCGAGGAGATCGAGGGGCCCGCCGCTCGCCGCCGCCAGGTGATCTTCGATCCCGAGCTCGTGGAGCGCCGCAGCACGCAGGCCCGGGTGCACGCTACCGGCTGACGGTTCGACCCCCGCCGCGCCGGGGTCACAGTCCGATCTCGGGCTGTTGACGGCCCTGTGGGTCGCGCCTACTATTCGAGGACATCGAATCTGAAACGATTCATTTCTTCTCGAGGAGTTGCAGTGACGCAACCTGATGGCCCTGGCAGTGCTGCCACGGACCCGTCCGCACCGGGGCGGACTCCCGTGCTGGCGCTTCGCGGGGCACTGAAGACCTTCGGCCCGGTCGTCGCGCTCGCCGACGGGACCATCGACCTGGCGGCCGGTGAGATCCACGCGCTGGTCGGCGAGAACGGCGCGGGGAAGTCCACGCTTGTGAAGATCCTGGCCGGGGTCCACCACCCGGATGCCGGAGATTTCCTCGTCGACGGGCAGCACGTCAGTTTCCGCAATGTCGCCGACAGCAAGGCCGCCGGAATCTCCGTCATCTACCAGGAGCCCACGCTCTTCCCCGACCTCACCGTCGCCGAGAACATCTTCATCGGGCGCCACCCGCGGGGCCGCTTCGGCCTCATCAGCCGGGTCGAGATGCGGCGACGCGCCCGTGAGCTCTTCAGCCAGCTGGGCGTCCCAATCGACCCCGACCGCGTGGCCGAAGGACTGTCCATCGCCGACCAGCAGATCATCGAGATCGCCAAGGCCATCTCCCTCGACGCGCGCATCCTCGTCATGGACGAGCCCACCGCGGCACTCAGCGGCGTCGAGGTGGACCGCCTGTTCGCCGTCGCCCGCCGGCTGCGGGACGCCGGCAGCGGCATCCTCTTCATCTCCCACCGCTTCGACGAGGTCTTCGGTTTGTGCGACCGCATCACGGTCATGCGGGACGGCGCCTACATCGCGACTCACGAGACGCGGTCGACGTCGGTCGAGGCCATCGTCCGGGAGATGGTGGGACGCGACATCGACGCACTGTTCCCGAAGACCGAGACGGAGCCGGGCGACGTCGTCCTGAAGGTCGAGGGGCTGACCCGGCCCGGTGTCTTCCACGACGTCGGCTTCGAGGTACGGGCGGGCGAGATCGTCGCACTGTCGGGCCTGGTGGGAGCCGGACGCACCGAGGTAGCGCGCGCCGTGTTCGGGATCGACCGCTACGAGTCGGGCTCCGTGGAGATGTTCGGGAGGCCCTTGCGGGGCAAGGACCCGCGAGCCGCCATCGACGCCGGGATCGGCTTCGTCCCGGAGGACCGCCGCAAGCAGGGGCTCGTCATGGATCTGTCGGTCGAGCGCAACACGGCCCTGACGCTCCGTCACTCCCTGGCGCGGTTCGGCATCATCAGCGGCCGCGCCGAGCGGGAGGCCGCCTCGACCTGGGGCAAGCGGCTGCAGGTGAAGGCCGGTTCCCCGGAACACGCCGTCTCCACCCTCTCCGGCGGCAACCAGCAGAAGGTCGTCCTCGCCAAGTGGCTGGCCACCGACCCGAAGCTCCTGATCGTCGACGAGCCGACGCGCGGCATCGACGTCGGCACCAAGGCCGAGGTGCACCGCCTGATCTCCGAACTGGCAGGACGAGGCATCGCGATCCTCATGATCTCGTCCGAGCTGCCCGAAGTGCTCGGCATGGCCGACCGCGTGTTGGTCATGCGGGAGGGCCGGATCACCGGCCGGCTCGACCGCGCGGACGCCACGGCTGAAACCGTCATGCACGCCGCCACCGCATCCGTGGGGTCCTCCCGATGAGCCTCGACAGCAGGAACGCGCCCCCACACCCGGCCGCCGGACACGAGAGGACCTCGGTCCTCGCCTCGCTCCTGAAGCTCCGCGAGCTCCCGGTGATCCTCGCCCTCGTGGTGCTCGTCGCCGTGACCGCCGCCCTGAATCCGTTGTTCCTCAGCGAGCAGGGCATCAAGGATCTGCTGCTGAATGCGACCATCCTGATGATCCTGGCTGTCGGTCAGACCCTCGTGATCATCACCCGGAACATCGACCTCTCCGTCGGGTCCATCCTCGGACTCGTCGCCTTCGGGACCGGCAGCCTGTTCGCCGCCGCGCCCGATCTGCCGATCGTCGTGGTCTTCGTCCTCGGGATGCTCCTCGGCGCGGCGCTCGGGGCGTTCAACGGTCTCCTCATCACCATCGCAAAGGTCCCGGCCCTCGTCATCACGCTCGGCACGCTCTACATCTATCGAGGCATCAACAACGCCTGGGCCGGTGGTACCCAGTACTTCGCCGGTGACCGGCCGCAGGCGTTCGGCGACCTGTCCGTGGACACCTTCCTCGGGTTCCCCCTCATCACGCTCATCGCGGTGGGCGTCGTCGCGATCGTCGCGGTCTACATGCTCGGCACCCGCCAGGGGCGCGACCTGTACGCCATAGGATCCGACCCCGACGCCGCCCACCTGTTCGGCATCCCCGTGACCCGCCGCGTCCTGCTCGCCTTCGTCGTGAACGGGCTGTTGGCCGGACTCGCCGGCGTCCTGTACGCCAGCCGCTTCAACTCGGTGGGAGCGACGACGGGAACGGGCCTGGAGCTCGACGTCGTCGCCGCCGCGGTGGTGGGCGGGGTGGCGATCTTCGGCGGCAGCGGCACCGTGCTCGGCGCCGCGATCGGGGCACTCCTCCTGACCACCATCACGAGCGCACTGACGGCGCTGCGCGTGGACAAGTTCTGGCAGCAGGCCATCGTCGGCGTCCTGATCCTCGCCGCCGTCGTCATCGACCGTATCGCCGGTGTCAGATCCGCCCGCAAACTCCGGATCGCGGAGGCTCGCAATGTCTGACCGCCTCGACGCCCAGCCCGGGTCCACACCCCGGACCGCCACCCCGCCCGAAGGGCACACGCCGGAGAACGGCACCGCAGCGAAAGGCAGGCGCATGTCCGCCCCAGGCACCAGGACCCCCGAGGACAAGCACCCGACGCCGGACCGTGCCTCCGAGCGGACGGCCGGCCCCTCGAAGGTGCTCGCCATCCCGAAGGGGCGCACCGGAGCCGCGCGGATCCTCCTCGGGCGCGACGCCGTCATGATCTACGTCCTCATCGTCGTCGTGCTGTTCGCGTGCCTCACGATCCCGCGGTTCGCCTCGCCTGTGACGGTAGGGTTCCTACTCCTCGACATCATCCCGACCCTCCTCATCGCGCTGCCGATGACACTCGTGATCATCTCCGGGGAGATCGACCTCTCGGTCGCCAGCATCGCCGGGCTGACCAGCGCCCTCATGGGCGTCCTCTGGCAGGGCGGCATGCCGATCGCGCTCGTCCTGGTGCTCTGCCTGCTCGCGGGACTCGTCGCGGGAGCCTTCAACGGGGTGCTCATCGCCTATCTCGGGCTGCCGTCCCTCGCGGTGACGATCGGGACCCTCGCACTCTTCCGAGGCCTCGCGCTCGTGGTGATCGGCGACAATGCGGTGGCGAACTTCCCGCCGGGGCTCACCTCCTTCTTCACCTCGAAGATCGGCGGCACCGGCATCCCCACGGTCATGATCGGCGTCGTCGTCCTCATCATCGCGTTCGCCGTCGTCCTGCATTTCACCCCCTTCGGTCGGGGGCTCTACGCCCTCGGGTACAGCAGGGACGCCGCAACATTCGTCGGCATCGACGTCGCCCGGTCCAAGTTCGTGCTGTACCTGGCCACCGGCACGGTGTCCGCGCTGGCCGGTATCTACTGGACGCTCCGCTACTCCAGCGCCCGGAGCGACAACGCGAGCGGTCTCGAACTCGCGGTGATCGCGGCGGTGCTGCTCGGCGGGGTCTCGATCTTCGGTGGCAAGGGGTCCATCCCCGGTGTCCTGGCCGGGGTGCTGCTGATCGGCACCATCAACTACGCGCTCAAACTGGACCGCGTCTCCGAGGTGGTCCTCATCATCGTCACGGGCTCCCTGCTCATCATCTCGGTGGTGGCGCCGAACATCGCCGCCGCCATCCGTGAGGCCCGCCACGCCAGGCGTGTCCGCACCGCACCACTTCCCTAGGCCGTCCCCCTGGGGTTGCACCCGGCGACTGGTTCCCAGCGCACATCGAAAGGAAGAAACAATGAGGTTCATCCATTCCGGATCCACGCGACGGCGGGTGGCCGTCGCGGCCCTCGCAACGAGCGCCGCGCTCGTGCTCAGTGCCTGCGGTGGCGACACCGGCTCCGACGCCGGCGGCGAGGGCGGCAGCGGGTCCGAAGGCGAGCAGACCATCACCTTCATCCCCAAGCAGCTCAACAATCCCTACACCGACGTGGTGCTGGGTGGCGGCGAAGACGGCGCCTCGGAGGCCGGCTTCGCGTCGTCCGAGGTGGTCGGCCCGCTCGATGCCAGCGCGTCGAGCCAGGTGTCCTTCATCAACGCCGAGACGCAGCGCGGCACCAACGTGATCGTGATTGCCGCCAACGATCCCGACGCCGTCGGCCCCGCCCTGGAGGAGGCCCGCTCGGCAGGCGCGAAGATCGTGGCCTTCGACTCCGACACCAACCCCGACTACCGCGACCTCTTCGTCAGCCAGGTGGATGCCAAGGAGGTTGCACTGATCCAGCTCGAGCTCATCTCCGAGCAGATCGGCGGCGCGGGCGAGATCGCGATCCTCTCCGCCACGGCCAACGCGACCAACCAGAACGAGTGGATCAAGTTCATGGAGGAGGAGCTGGCGTCCAATCCCGACTACGCGGACATCGAGCTCGTGGCCAAGGTCTACGGCGACGACGACGACACGAAGTCCTTCCAGGAGGCGCAGGGGCTCCTGCAGGCCTACCCCGATCTGAAGGGCATCATCTCGCCCACGACCGTCGGCATCGCAGCGACCGCCCGGTACCTCTCCACCTCCGAGTACAAGGGCGAGGTCGCGCTGACCGGCCTCGGCCTGCCGAACGAGATGCGGCCGTTCGTGAAGGACGGGACCGTCACCGAATTCGCTCTCTGGGATCCGGCGCAGCTCGGCTACGTCGCGGCATTCGCGGGCAAGGCCCTCGCGGACGGCGACATCACCGGGGAGGTCGGCGACACGTTCGAGGCCGGCGAGCTCGGCGAGCGCGAGGTCGGGGACGGCGGGATCGTGCTGGTCGGCCCGCCCACGCAGTTCAACGCGGACAACATCGACGACTACGACTTCTAGCCGCCGGGGCGGGCGGGGTGTCCACGAGGATGCCCCGCCCTCCCGTGCGATACCGACCCTCCAGCCGAGGAGTACCCATGACCACCGACAGCGCGGCCGGACCCGGCACGCCCCTCGCACTTCCGGGCGGTCTCGAGCCGATCCGCCGCCGTCCCACGCGCCTCGGGCTCGTCTCCGGTGGCCTCGGAGCGTACTGGCCCCAGTTCCCCGACCTCCTGCCGCAGTTGCAGGAATCGGTGCGGTACGTCACGTCCCGCTTCGAGGCGCTCGACGCCGACGTCACCGACGTCGGCTTCGTGTCCGACGCGCGGGAGGCGGCGGCCGCTGCCGAGGCGCTGCGCCGCATCGACTGCGACCTGATCGTCATCTTCCTCACCACCTACCTGACGTCGTCCATGGTGCTGCCGATCGCGCAGCGGTCACAGACCCCGGTCCTCGTGATCGACCTGCAGCCCACGGAAGCGATGGACCACGCGAATTTCGACACCGGCAAATGGCTCGCCTATTGCGGGCAGTGCCCTGTCCCCGAAGTCGCGAACGTATTCAAGCGCGCGGGCATCCCCTTCCGCTCGGTCTCCGGGTACCTGAAGCAGGAGTCCGCATGGGAGCGCATCGGCCGATGGGTCCACGCTGCGGGAGTGCGCGGCCGGCTCCGGCACGCGCGCCACGGCCTGATGGGCCACGTGTACCCGGGCATGCTGGACGTCTCCACCGATCTCACCACGGTCTCGACCACCTTCGGCTCCCACGTGGAGGTGATCGAGTTCGACGACCTACGCGAGGTCGTCGGCCAGGTGACGGAGAGCGAGGCCCGGGAGCGCGTGGATCTCGCACGCACGGTGTTCACCGTGCACGAATCCGTGAACGACGAGGACTTCACCTGGGGCGCGAAGGTCTCGGTGGGGCTTGACCGCCTCGTCGCCGAGTTCGACCTCGACTCGCTCGCCTACTACCACCGGGGGCTCGCAGGGGAGCAGCACGAACGCCTCGGGGCGGGCATGATCCTCGGGGCCTCCCTCCTCACGGCACGGGGGGTTCCCATGGCGGGAGAATACGAACTGCGGACCTCGATCGCGATGCTCGCGGCGCAGGCGATGAATGCAGGCGGGTCCTTCACGGAGATCCAGGCGCTGAACTTCTTCGACGGTGTCGTCGAGATGGGGCACGACGGCCCTGCGCACCTCGCGGTCAGCGCTGCCCGGCCACTGCTGCGCGGACTCGGCGTCTACCACGGCAAACGGGGGTGGGGGGTGTCGGTGGAGTTCGATGTCCGTCAGGGACCCGTGACGACCTTCGGTATCGGGCAGGACCCGGACGGCTCCTACGTCTTCATCACCTCCGAAGGCGTCGTCGCACCGGGCCCACTGCTGGCGATCGGGAACACGACGTCGCGCGTCGACTTCGGAGGAGATCCCGGGCTCTGGGTCGACGAGTGGAGCCAGACCGGCGTCGGCCACCACTGGGCTCTGTGTGTGGGCCATCGCGCCGCTGACGTCGGCGCCGCCGCATCACTGCTCGGCATCGAGCACCGCCACGTGGCGCTCTAGTCCATCCCACCCCTGCAAACCATCATGACGAACGGAGACCCATGGAGCGCGTCTGCTTCCAGCTGCAGGTCCGGCCTGAGCGCATCCCCGAGTACCGGCAGCGCCACGCGGCGATCTGGCCGGATATGGCCCGCGCGCTGAAGGACACCGGGTGGAACAACTACTCCCTGTTCCTGCGTGCGGACGGCCTGCTGGTCGGGTACGTGGAGTGCGAGGACTTCGCCGCCTCGCAGGCCGCCATGGCCGCGACGGAGGTCAATGCGCGCTGGCAGGCGGAGATGGCCCCCTTCTTCGTGGCTCTCGAGGGCCGCCCGGACGAGGGATTCCTGCGACTCGACGAGGTCTTCCACCTGGAGGACCAGCTGTAGGAGCCGGTCGAAGGCTTCGTTGCCCAGGCGGCAGGGATAGGGTCAAGGAAGTCCTCCGACGAAAGCAGACATGATCCTCCGCCGTATCCCACGCAGCAGTGCCGCCCTAGCGATCGGGGTACTGCTCGTCCTGACCGGGTGCACATCGAGTACCACACCGACGCCCACCGTTGCCGAGTCGCCGACGGCAACCGTTCCCTCGGTGAGCCTCGCAGCCCCCGATGCCGGCATGCGGCAGGTCCTGGCGGGCAGTGAACCGGAGGCATCCATCGCCATGAGCGCCGCGCTGTTCGCCGCCAGTCCTGCTGCGGTGGTGTTCGTCCGCCAGGCGGAGGCCGGACTGGACACCACGGACGCCGACCTGGTCGTGGCCTCGAGTGCCGCAGTGGGTCTGAAGATCCCCCTGCTCGTCGTCGGGCCGGGCGGATCGAACAGCTCGGAGGTCGGCGCCGAGCTCGACAGGCTCGGGGTGGAAACGGTCGTCGGCTACGGTGATCCGACAGCGGACTGGGCCTCCCTGACGGGGACGCGGGCCCTCGTGGCCGGCCCCACCGGAACGGCCGACTTCGACGCCGTCCTCGGTCTTCCGGTCACGCCCAGCGCTGTCCCTGAGGGTGACGTCGTCGCCTCGGTCAGCGGGCTGGGCGCCGACGAGGGGCGACTGCTCACGCTGGAATCCGCCCGGACACCAGCACCTGCCCCGTCGGACCCGGGGTCGCCGGCGACTCCCGGTCCCGTGGCCACGACCGCCCCCGGCTCGGCACTGGTCGACACCGAGACGGCAGCAGAAATCCCGCGCTTCACGCCCGCCGGACGCTCGCTCGATGCGCTGGTGCTGGCAACGGCAGCCTCGGCCCTGGCTCCCCTCGCGACAGCCCGGGCTGCCGGAGTCGACGTCGAACTCGTCGCGGACCCGGACCCACGCTCCACCGGCAAGGCGGTCGATGCCATCCGCGGGCACGCCGACGGTCCCGTGCTGGCGGTCGGTGCTCCGTTCGGCACGGAGGAGGTCTTCGCGCAACGGGTCCAGGTCGCGGCCACCGCCCCGCAGTTGCCGGGCGGTGGGCAGACCGTCTTTCCCGGCCGCCGGATGGTGGCCTTGTACGGGCACCCCAGCGGACCGTCCCTCGGAGCGCTCGGTGAACAGGGAATCGATGAGACGATCGCCCGGGTCAAGGACCTGGCCGCCGAGTACCAGCCGTTCAGCGACGAGCCCGTCATACCGGCGCTCGACCTGATTGCCACGATTGCCAGCGCGGAACCCGGTGCCGACGGCGACTATTCGAGCGAGACCCCCGTCGAAGTCCTCCGGCCCTGGATCGACGCCGCGGAGGAACAGGGCGTGTACGTGATCCTGGACCTGCAGTCCGGGCGATCCGACTTCCTGGCACAGGCCAGGCGGTACGAGGAACTTCTCGCCCGACCGACCGTCGGCCTCGCCCTCGATCCCGAGTGGCGGCTCGCCCCCGGCCAGGTTCCGCTCCAGCAGATCGGGACGGTCGACGCCGCGGAGATCAACGCCACCACGGCCTGGCTGGCGGATCTCACCCGGGACCGGGTTCTGCCCCAGAAGCTGGTCATGGTCCACCAGTTCCGTATCGACATGATCAGCGACCGCACCACGCTCGATACCTCGCGGAGCGAACTGGCGGTGACCCTGCACGCCGACGGTCATGGAACCCCAGGGCAGAAACTCGACACCTGGTCCGCCCTGCAGGGGCTATCTCCTGCGGGGACGTGGCCGTCGTGGAAGAACTTCTACGACGAGGACCAGCCGATGCTGACGCCGGAGCAGACGTACTCGCTCGTCGATCCGAAACCGTGGCTGGTCACCTACCAGTAGACGGCCGTGACTCCCGAACGGCCTGCATCAGCAGGGCGTCGAGGGCCTGGCCGAAGTCCGGGGACCGCATGTAGCCGGCGTAGGCCCGCCCTGAAGGCATCGTTCAGCGCAGGGCCGGTCGACCAGCGCGTCCCGCCCACGGCGACCGTCAGGGGGCGAGCGCGGCGACGATCTCGGCTGCGGGGCCTCTCCGCGTGTGGCGGTACCCGGTCCCGGCCCACAGGTGAAGGGCCTGCGCATCGTTCCGCGCCGCTGCGGCTGCACGCAGGGGAGCGGTCAGGTGATGGATGTGCGGGTAGGCGCGGGGAGCGGTCGGGTGGTCGGCGATGAACCGATTGCTCAGGCTCCGCGCCGGTCGCCCCGTGAACGCGCGCGTCACCGACGTTCCGGTGAACTGCGGATCCTGCAGCGCCGAGCGGTGCGGAGGGGTCGTTCCTGCCTCGTCGGCCAGCAACAGCGCGGTCCCGAGGAGGACGGCGGTTGCCCCGGCCTCGAGAGTTTCTCCGGCGAGGTCGCGTGTAGTGATGCCGCCACCGGCTATCAGCGGCAGGTCGCTCGTTCCCCGAAGGGTGGCGAGGAGCTCCGGAAGTGGGGACGTGCCGGGTTCGGCCGCAGGATCGAAGGTGGCACGGTGTCCGCCTGCGCCAGGTCCCTGCACCACGAGGACTCGCGCCCCGTTGCCGGCAGCCGTGCGCGCTTCAGCACTGTCTGTGACGGTCACCGCGGTGAGGATCCCCAGCCCGTCGAGTTCGCCGAGGACGGCGGTGGCCGGGCAGCCGAACGTGAAGGAGACCATGTCCGGTCTCTCCGCCCGCACGACGTCGAGCTTGGCCTCCCACGCATCGTCGTCCCAGCGGGGCCGTCCGAGGGCGATCCCGTGCCGGTCGGCCTCCACCTGGAGCTCCTGTCGGTATGTCTCGAGCTCGTCCTCGTCGACGTCGGCCGCAGACACCACGAAGAGGTTCACCCCCAGTGGGCCGCCCGTGAGGCTCCGCGCGGCACGGATCTGCCCGGCGAGCTGGTCCGGCGACGTGTACCCGCCGGCAAGGAAACCCAGTCCGCCGGCGTTGGTCACCGCTGCAGCCAGCCCGGGTGTGGACGGGCCACCGGCCATGGGCGCTCCGATGATCGGACGGCGCAAGGACGATAGATCAGCAGCAAGCACTGGAACTCCCGGGGTAGGTGCGAGGAAGAGAGCGGCGGGGCGCCCTTGCGCCACGGACACCCCGGTACCGGAAGCCTACGGCAGCTCCCGGATAGGCCAGACTGGGCAGCATGGATATGAGCAAAGAGTCCGTGCGTGAGTCGCTGCGGGTCCAGTTGTGGCCCGTCCCACTGGTCGCTGTCACCGTTGCGCTGATTTTGGGGCAGGCCCTTCCCTACGCCGACCGTCAGTTCGACGACGGGATGCCGTCCATGGTGGCCGGAATCCTGTTCGGCGGTGGACCGGAAGCAGCGCGGTCGCTGCTGGAAGCCATCGCCGGGTCGACCATCACGGTGACGGCGCTGACCTTCTCCCTGACGGTCGTCACGCTGCAGCTCGCGAGCAGCCAGTTCTCACCACGCCTCCTGCGCACGTTCACGCGGGACCGCTTCGTCCACAACACCCTCGCCCTGTTCCTTGCGACCTTCGTCTTCGCCCTCACCGTGCTGCGCAGCATCCGGGTGGAAAGCAGCGCCGGGCCCGCATTCGTTCCCGAGATCGCCGTGACCACCGCCTTCGCGCTGACCATCAGCAGCGTCGTCGGCCTGGTCCTCTTCCTGGCCTACCTGGCCCGGCAGATCCGCGTGGAGACCATGCTGCGCGATGTCCATGGGGAGACCGACGAGACCCTGGACCGGGTCTTCCCCGAGCACGACTCACGAAGGCCGAGCGTCCCAGCGCCGGGAGGCCGGCCCCACGTGGTCCGCGCACCGTCCTCCGGCTTCCTCACCCGCATCGACACCAAGGCCCTCGTGGCGGCTGCAGGGCGACTCGACGCCTTCGTGTCCATCGATGCAGCACCCGGAGCATCACTCGTCGCCGGCATACCGGTCGCTCGCGTATGGAGTGCGCAGGAGGCTCCGCTCGACGGCGACCGGCTGGCTGAGCTGACCGACGCGGTGTCCCGGTCCCTGAAGACCGATTTCGAGCGCACCTCCACGCAGGATCCCTCATTCGGGCTGCAACAGCTCCTCGATGTCACCGACAAGGCACTCTCACCCGGCGTCAACGACCCCACGACCGCCGTCCACGCACTCAGTCACATCTCCGCGGTGCTGTGCTCCCTCACCCGGCGGACGACCGGACCCATCACGCTCTACGACTCGAACGATCGAGCCAGAGCGAACGTGACCCTGCCCTCCTTCGCCCAGCTCCTCGATCTCGTCATGGACCAACTCATCACCTACGCCTTCGCGGACCCTCGAACAGCGGGTCGGAGCATCACCATGCTGTCCGAGGTCGTGATCAGCGCATCCCAGGCCGGAACCCTCACGGCCCACGCTCCGGCCCTTCACCGACACCTGGCACGCGTACGGACAGCGGTCGACGACTCGACGCTCGACGTGGTGATCCGCACCCACCTCGCCTCACAGCTGACCGACGTCGAACAGCTGGCCGACGGCGACCAACAGGACCGGTAGCTGCGCGCCTGACGGGATGCGCGGCGACGGCCGTCGTCGGCGGAACCGAGGCCGACGGTGAAGAATCCAGCGTCAGCGGAGGAGGCGGACGCCGGGCCGCGGGGCTGCGGGACGCGTCCGGGATCCGCGGGCCACGCGTAGCAGGGTGATGGCGAGCGTTCCCGCCACCGGCGTCCACACAAGCAGTTCGACCCGGGACCTCGACGCGAGGTTCAGCATCGTGCCGAGCATCATCAGTCCGGACGCCGCCGTGAGGATCCGCCGCCGCGCCGTCGGGCCGGGACCGCGGCCGAGGGTGACCGCGACGAGCGCGGCGTAGACCAGCGCGGACACGGCGCTCGACGCCCGGTACCTCACCGGCAGCACGCCCCGGTGGGCGCCCCCGTAGGCGGCTTCTCCCCAGGGAGCGCCGGCCGCGAGCGCCACCTGGAAACCCCCGACGACGACGAGGAGGAGGGCGGCGAGGCCGGTGGACGCCCGGTGCGGGGCCGAAGCGGGGAGGATCGCTCGAGTCATGCCCGGAGCCTAGCCGCCCACCGCCGGGGTAGGAACAGTGCTCCGACGAGGACCGGGCAGGGACGTCAGTAGCTGGCGCCCGGACCGTCGTCGGACGCCGGGATGAACGCCGCGGCGAGAGCCTCGGACCCGCGGGCGAGCAGAGCGACATCGGCCCCGACCAGGACGAACCCTGCTCCACCGTCCAGGTACCGCCGGGCCACCGACGGCGTGAACGCGTTGACGCCCGCCGGTTTCCCGGCTCTCCCGGCAGCTGCGAGGCACTGCTCGACGGCGGCCACCACGTCGGGGTGCTCCTGCTGGCCGAGGAGTCCCAGGGACGCCGCGAGGTCGGACGGGCCGACGAAGACGGCGTCGACGCCGTCGACCGCGAGGATGTCCGCCACGGCGTCGACGGCGGCCGCCGATTCGATCTGCACGGTGACGCTGATCGTCGACGACGCCTGCGCCAGGTACCCGGGCACCCGGTTCCAGCGGGCGGCCCGCGCGAGTGCCGAGCCGACGCCGCGCACGCCCTCGGGCGGATACCGGGTCGCGGCGACGGCGGCCTTCGCGTCCGCGACGGAATGCACCATCGGGATCAGCAGGTTCTGCACGCCCAGGTCCAGGTACTGCTTGATGAGGACTGTGTCGTTGACGGGCGGCCGGACGAGGGTGTGCACGGGGTACCCGTGGACGGCCTGCAGCTGGGCGAGGATCGACTCGAGCCCGTTCGGGCTGTGCTCGGCGTCCACGAGCAGCCAGTCCAGGCCCGCCCCGGCGCAGATCTCGGCGACGAGCGGGCTGCCCGAGCACACCCACATGCCTGCGAGCGGGCGATCGGCCGCGGCCAGCGCCGCGCGGAAGGAATCTCCTAGTGGAAGCGGCATGTGACGGCCCCCAGCGGTCCGTAGTCGGCGTGGACGGTGTCGCCCCGGTCCACCCAGAGCGGACGGGTGAAGGACCCGGCGAGGATGATGTCCCCGGCGTGCAGCCCGTCCCCGTGCGCGGCGATCTTGTTCGCGAGCCAGTGCACGCCCGCGGCCGGGTGGTCGAGGACGCCCGCGGCCACGCCGGTCTCCTCGACCACCTGGTTCTTGTAGAGGATGGCGGACACCCACCGGAGGTCGACGGCGTCGGGCCTCACCGGACGGCCGCCGACCACCATGGCGCCCATCGCCGCGTTGTCGGAGATGGTGTCCACGATGGTGCGCCCCTCCATCTCGATGCGCGAGTCGAGGATCTCCAGAGCCGGCACCACGTAATCGGTGGCATTGAGGACGTCGAAGATCGTGCAGCCCGGACCGGAGAGGTCGTGCTTGAGGACGAACGCGAGTTCCACCTCGACGCGTGGGCGGGTGTAGGCGTCCCACGCTACCGAGCAGCCCGTCTCGAACACCATGTCGTCGAAGATCGCGCCGTAGTCCGGTTCCGTGATGCTCGTCGCGGCCTGCATCGCACGGGACGTGAGCCCGATCTTCCGCCCCACGAGCGTGCGGCCGGCGTCCTCGTTCCGTTGTCGCCACAGCCGCTGCACCGCGTAGGAGTCCTCGACGGTCATGCCCGGGTATCGGGCCGTCAGCAGCGGCACGGGGGTCCGCGTCCGGGCGGCGTCGAGGAGCTCGTCGGCGATCTGGCTGATGGTCTGCGGATCAAGCATCGGGGTCCTTCGGGAGGCGGGCGGGGTCAGAGCTGGGTGCCGAGCTTGAAGCCCTCGACGCCGTCGTCGTCCTGTCTGCGGGTGTAGGAGAAGCCGTCGGCGCCGACGGTGACGGCCATCTCGCTGCGCTCGTCCCGTTCGACGACGGGCTGCGGGTTGCCGTCCAGATCCAGCACGAGGGACGCCTCCGAGTACCAGGACGGGACGACGGGATTGCCCCACCAGTCGCGGCGCTGGTTGTCGTGGACGTCCCAGGTGATGGTGGGGTTGTCCGGATCGCCCGTGTAGTAGTCCTGGCAGTAGATCTCCACGCGGTGGCCGTCCGGGTCGAGGATGTAGAGGTAGAAGGCGTTGGAGACGCCGTGCCGCCCGGGCCCCCGCTCGATGCGGTCGCTGATCCGCAGGGCACCCATCTTGTCGCAGATCTGGATGATGTTGTGCTTCTCGTGGGTCGCGAACGCCACGTGGTGCATGCGCGGGCCGTTACCCCCGGTCAGCGCCGTGTCGTGCACGGTCTGCTTGCGGTGCATCCAGACGGCGTAGGTGACGCCGTCGGAATCCTGGATGTCCTCGGAGACACGGAAGCCGAGGTCCTCGAGGTACACACGTCCCCGCGGCACGTCGGGGGTGACCTGGTTGAAGTGGTCCAGGCGGACCAGTTCGCCGGCGGAATACAGGTCGTAGCGCTGGGTGAGGCGCTCCACGTGCTGGACGTCGTAGAAGAACTCGTACGGGAAGCCGAGGGGGTCCTCGACGCGCAGGGAGTCGCCGACGCCCTTCGTGAACCCGTCCCGCCGGCGCTCGGTCCGGCAGCCGAGTTCCTTGTAGTACGCCTCGGCGGCGTCCACCTCGGCGGGTGACTTCACCCGGTAGGCGAACGCGGCGACGGCAGCGATGGGACCGCGCCGCAGCACCAGGTTGTGGTGGATGAACTCCTCGAGGGAGCGCAGGTAGATCGCGTCCTCGTCCTCCTCCGTGACGTGCAGGCCGAGGACGTCGACGTAGAACTCCCGCGAACGGGCGAGATCGGTGACGACGATCTCCATGTAGGCGCAGCGGACGATGTCCGGGGCAGGGGCCGAGGGGGTGGGAATGGGGGTGGTCATGGGATTCTCTCTTCGTCGAGCGAACTGAGGAAGGCTCAGCCTTCGGTGGCGGCCGCGTCCGGGACGCTGCCGAACTTCGGGGTGTGGACGGTGCCGAGGGTGATGTGCACGGCCTGCTGGTCCGTGTAGAAGTCGATGGACCGGTAGCCGCCCTCGTGGCCCAGCCCGGAGGCCTTGACCCCGCCGAAGGGGGTGCGCAGGTCGCGGACGTTGTGGCTGTTGAGCCAGACCATCCCCGCCTCGACGTCCTGCGCGAACGTGTGGGCGCGGGTGAGGTCCTTCGTCCATACGTAGGCCGCGAGCCCGTACCGCGTGTTGTTGGCGAGCGTCAGTGCCTCGGCGTCGTCCTCGAACGGGGTGATGGCGACGACGGGTCCGAAAATCTCCTCCTGAAAGATCCGCGCGTCGGGGGAGACGTCGGCGAAGACTGTCGGCGCGATGTAGTTGCCCTCGGGAAGATGGTCGGGTCGGCCGCCGCCGGCGAGGAGGCGGCCCTCCGTCTTGCCGATCTCCACGTAGGAGGCCACCTTGGCGTAGTGCTCGGGGTGCACGAGCGCCCCGACCTCCGTCCGCGGGTCGTGCGGATCGCCGACGACGATGGTCTTCGCCCGCGCCGCGTACTTCTCGCAGAACTCCTCGTAGACGGGGCGCTCGACGAGGATGCGGGAGCCGGCGGTGCAGCGCTCGCCGTTGAGGGAGAACACCCCGAAGAGGGCCGAGTCGATGGCGGCGTCGAGGTCGGCGTCGGCGAAGACGATGCAGGGGGACTTCCCGCCGAGCTCCATCGAGAGCCCCTTGAGGTGCGCCGCGGCGTTCCGGAAGATCGTCTGGCCCGTGGTGGTCTCCCCGGTGAAGGAGATCAACGGTACGTCGGGGTGTTTGACGAGGGCGTCCCCGGCCTCCTCGCCCAGGCCGTTGACGAGGTTGAAGACGCCGTCGGGCAGTCCCGCGTCCTTGAAGATCTGCGCCCACAGGGACGCGGAGAGGGGCGTGAACTCGGCGGGCTTGAGGACCACCGTGTTGCCCGTGGCCAGCGCCGGCGCGAGCTTCCACGACTCGAGCATGAACGGCGTGTTCCAGGGTGTGATGAGCCCGGCGACGCCGATCGGTTTCCGGTTCACGTAGTTGATCTGCGAGCCGGGGACCTTCATGGCGTCGTCGAACTGGGCCACGATCAGGTCCGCGAAGAAGCGGAAGTTCTCGGCCGCGCGCAGGGCCTGGCCCTTCGCCTGGGTGATGGGCAGGCCGGTGTCGAACGTCTCGAGCTCGGCGAGCCGGGCCTCCTGCGCTTCGACGGCGTCGGCGATCCGGTTCAGCACGCGGGCGCGCTCGCGGGGCTTCATCCGCGGCCATGGTCCATCGGTGAACGCCTCCCGCGCGGCGGCGACGGCGCGGTCGACGTCCTCCTGCTGGCCCGCCGCCGCGGTGGCGTAGGTGGTGTTGGACACCGGGTCCAGGACGTCGAACGTCGCCCCGCCCACGGAGTCGACGAACTCGCCGCCGATGTAGTGCTGGAGGGAGGAGGGCAGGCCCTCCGGGATGTGCTGCGCGGTGGCTGCCATGGCTGCCGTGGCTGCCGTGGTCTGTGCGCGGGGGATCGTCATGGGGGTCCTAATCGTGGTCGTGTGCTGCGTCGGAGGCGCTGAAGTGCGTCAGGTAGGCGTCGAGCGTGGCGCTGCGATGGCGGCGGGCGGCGCGTTCGACGGTGTCGGCGTCGGCCCCGTCCGCGATGAGGGCGAGTAGGTGCGCGTGCTCCTCGACGGACTCGCGGGCGCGCTCGGGCACGAAGCGGAACGTCGAGGACCGCAGCGACGCGAGCCGGTTCCACCCGCGGTGCACCAGGTCCAGGAGGTGCGGATTGGGGCAGTGCTCGAAGAGGATGGTGTGGAAGTCCTGATTGAGCCGGGTGAAGCGGACCGGGTCGAAGTCCTGCAGGCAGGCCCGCATCTCGTCGTTGACCGCACGGGCCCGCCCGAGGTCCGTGGTGCTGATCAGCGGCGCGGACAGCGCGGTCGCTGCCCCCTCGACGAGGCTCAGGGTCTGCATGGTGTAGAGGTACTCGGTGGGGTCGATGCCTGCGACCGTGGCTCCGACGTTCCGCTGGAAGGTCACCAGGCCCTCGGCCTCGAGGCGGCGAATGGCCTCACGCACGGGTACGACGCTGACCCCGAGGTCCTGGGCGATTGCGGCCAGGACCAAACGGTGTCCGGGGGGATAGGCGCCGTCCACGATCCTCTGCTTGACGGTCCCGTAGGCCTGCTGCGACTTGCTGCCTGCCGCGGTGGCGTCGTCGGTGGTCGATGCGGGCTCAGCCATGGGCCTGTCGCTCCTGCCACTCGGCGTAACGCTCCCGCCAGGCGGCACTCATCGGATACAGGCCGTCCACGCCGTGGCCGTCCGCCACCATCTCCGCGATGAACGTCTCCTCCCGTTCCTGCACGACGGCGTCCCCGGCCAGCTCCGCTGCGAGGGCCGGCGGGATCACGAGGATGCCGTCGGCGTCCGCCACGATGATGTCACCGGGCTGGACGGTCGTCCCGCCACAGGCGATCGTGATGTCGGTGTCCCACGGGATGTGGCGCCGCCCCAGCACGGCGGGGTGCGGGTTGGCGTAGAAAGTGGGCATGTCCATGGCGGCCACCGCGGCGAAGTCCCGGACGCCGCCGTCGGTGATGATCGCCGCGGCTCCGCGCACCTGCGCCCGGAGGGCCAGGATGTCCCCGATCGTGCCGGTGCCCTTCTCGCCGCGCGCCTCCATCACGAGGATCTCGCCCTCGCCGACGGTGTCGATGGCGCGCTTCTGGGCGTTGTAGCCGGCGCCGTGTGCACTGAAGAGGTCCTCGCGGTTGGGCACGTAGCGGAGGGTGCGGGCGAGTCCGACGACGCGCCGGCCCGGCTGCGTGGAGGTCAGGCCGTCGATGCTGACGTTGTTCAGCCCTCGCTTGCGCAGCAGGGAGGAGAGTGTGGCGGTGGAGACGCCCTCGAGGGTCGCCTTCAGCTCCGGGGTCAGGACACTCGTCGACTCCCGGGCGGGCAGGCCGGCCGCCTCGCGGGAGCCGTAGGCCTCCTCGCGCTGGATGTCGTCGACCCTGGGGCGGGCGCCGAACGAGGCCAGGGGGGTCGTGCCTTCGCTGACCGTTGTGACCAGCCGTCCCGTGGACAGGCCGGCCCCGGTCACTTCGACCTCCAGCAGATCGCCCGGTCCGGCGACCGATGCTCCCGCGGGCGTGCCGGTGAGGATCATGTCGCCGGGTTCGAGCGTGAGGAGCTGGGACAGGTCCGCGATGAGCCGTGCGAACGGGAAGAGGAGGTCGGCGGTGGTGTCCTCCTGCACCAGGGCCCCGTTGAGCCGAGTGCGGATCCGGAGGGCGGCGGGGTCGACGGCGTTGGCCGGCAGGAGTCCGGGCCCCACCGGGGTGAAGCCGTCCCCGCCCTTGGACCGCAGGTTCGAGCCCTTGTCCGCGTAGCGCAGGTCGTAGACGCCGAGGTCGTTGGCGGCCGTGACCCAGCGGACGTGGCTCCAGGCGGTGTCTGGGGCGACCCGGCGGGCCGGGGTGCCGATGATCAGCGCGATCTCGCCCTCGAAGCCGAGGAGCTCGCAGCCGGCGGGGCGTTCGACGCCGGCACCGGACAGGGCGAGGGACGTGGAGGGTTTGAGGAAGTAGGACGGCTGCTCGGGCGTGCGGCCCCGCTGCGCGGCCCGGCTGGGATAGTTGATGTGCACCGCGATGACCTTGCGGGCTGCGGCGAGGACGCCGTCGTCGAGCAGTTCCACCCGTTGCTCCTCATCGAGTACAAAATCGTATACGAAGAGTAGGCAGGGGCGTTCTGGCTCGTCAAGGCCTGGCCCGCGGGTGCGGCAGGAATTTCGTCTCGGGCATGGTCATGCGGCGCCGTCCGTGGTGGGATATGGCTTCCGAATGTTCCGCCCGGCCCGTGCATCGGGAACGAGGCCACGGCCCCGCTCCCTGCACCGGCTCCGACCCGGGAGATCCCCATGGCTGACCGCAAAGCATCGATGCAGCATTCGAAGAAGGCCAGGAAGCATTGGAGCGACCTGACGGACGGGCAGAAGGCGAGGGTGCTGATCCTCGGCTCCGTGCAGCTGTCCCTCGCCGCATCCGCCTGGGCGGACCTCGCCACGCGGCCCAAGGACACGGTGAACGGCAGCAAGGGCATGTGGGCCGCCATCATCGCCATCAACTTCGTGGGGCCCGTGGCGTACTTCTGGAAGGGGATCCGGCGCTGAGGCCCGGCATGACGGCAGTGGGCAGACCGACGTCATGCTCGGAGACGCTCGATCCGAAGCCGGGGCCACCGAGGGCAAGGCGCAGGAGCTCGGCTTCATGCGCCCACGCTCGTTCTCGGATCCTGACGGGCACACGGGCGCGGAGGACCTGGGTGGGATGGTGCGCCGCACGGGGAGTACCCTCAGGCATGAGTTCCGAGGTCCGGCATCTCAGGCTTCGCACGGGCCGCCATGGGAGTGATGCGCACCCCGATCAGCGACGTACGACGTTCCGGATCATCGTCGCGATGAGTGAAGGCTGCTCCAGACCGGGCAGGTGTGCCACGCCAGGCAGGACGCGTCCCGATCCCTGCCCGATCCGACGCGCGGTCTCCTCGTAGAACGGCACGTCGCAGGGCAAGTCCAGTTCACCCCAGGTGCAGAGCGCCGGCACGCTCACCTCACCGAGCCGGGTCCAGGCGTCTACTCCCCCGCTGCCGGCGGAGTCGGGGGCGGCGCTCGCGAGGATCTTCCGGTTCATGGTCCCGAAGAGGACGCGTGCCTCACCTGCGACTCGGCCTTCGGGTGCTTCCGGGCCGTCCAGCCAGAGGTGTGCAAGCGCCCCGATCCTGTCCTCGTCCGTCGCTGTCGGGTCATCTGCCCGTGCCATCAGGGGAGCCGAGGCAGTATCTGGTTCCCAGTCGAACGGGGTGTCCTCGTCGGTCATGCCCGACACCGCGGCACCGATGAGCAGCACCCCGCCGACCCGATGAGGATGGAGCAGCGCCGTATCAAGTGCGAGTGCCCCACCCATCGAGTTGCCGACGAGGAGAACCCGATCGAGGGCGAGGTCGTCGATGATGCGAAGCAGGTCGTCGACGTGGGTGAAGGAGTGCGGGTCCGCCGCGGCAGGGGTGTCGCCGTACCCTCGTCTGTCGTACGAGATCAGATCGAGCCCGTCACCCTGAAGTGCGTGCGCCACCGCGGTCCAGGAACGCCGGTCGGCGACACCTGCATGCAGGAGGACGACAGCGGGACCGGGTCCTGGCCATCGTGTCGCAGCGAGTTCACCGCCCTGCGGGGCACTCACCGTGAGGTGCTGGGTATTCATACCGCCGAACCTACTTCACCCGTGGGAGGAGCGACAGATCGCCCGGTACTCTGGTTCGCCGTCGTCGGTGGTAGGGGGTCTCAGATGGTGCCGGCGATCTCCCGCAGTGCCCGTAGGTGTGCAGCGAGAGGGTCGAGCAGAAAGCTATTGACCTTAGCTTGATTGGGATGGATACTAGCCGCATGACCTCTGCGACTCCTGCATTCGACTCACCGACCCAGTACGTGGAACGCCCCGAGGGGCGCGTCGCGTACGACGTCCAGGGCTCCGGCCCGCTTCTCGTCCTCGTGCCCGGCATGGGAGAACTCCGTTCCTCCTACCGATTCCTCGTACCGACGCTCGTCGCGGCGGGCTACTCGGTGGCGAGCACCGACCTTCGCGGTCACGGTGACAGCGACACCACGTTCTCCTCCTACGGCGATGTCGAAACAGCAGGCGATGTGCAGGCGCTGATCGCCCGGCTCGGCGGGTCGGCGGTCGTCGTCGGCAATTCCATGGCCGCGGGCTCCGCCGTGATTCTCGCGGCCGAGCATCCTCGTCAGGTCGACGGCCTGGTGCTGATCGGCCCGTTCGTGCGCAATCCACCCTTGAACGCGTTCATGCGGGCTATGTTCCGCACCATGATGGCCCCACCCTGGGTCGCCCTGATGTGGAAGAGCTACCTGCCCACCCTTTATGCCGGCCGCAAGCCGGACGATTTCCAGGAATACCGCACGTCGGTCGTGACAAGCCTGAAGCGGAAGACCCACGGTCGGGCCTTCTCCCTCACTGCCCGACAGGCGAACCATGCTCCCGCGGAGGCGAAACTCGGCTCGGTGACCGCCCCGGCGATGGTGATCATGGGGGACAGGGATCCTGATTTCAAGGACCCAGCCGCGGAAGCCCAATTCGTCGGTGCTGCCCTTCGGGCGGAGGTCGTCATGGTCGCCGACGCCGGCCACTACCCCCAGTCGCAGCAGCCCGAGGTGACCTCGAAAGCCGTCCTGCGCTTTCTCGCGACGTCGCAGCGTGCCTAGGGCCGGTCTCTCCCGCGAGCGCGTGGTGGAGGAGGCCGCGCTGCTGGCCGACGAGGTCGGTTTGCGCCGGCTGACGCTCGCAGCCCTGGCGGAACGGCTCGGCGTACGTCAGCCCTCGCTCTACAAGCACATCGACTCGATGGCCGCACTGCATCGCGATATCTCCGTCCGCGCGAAACGCGACCTCGCCGAAGTGCTTGCCCGCGCCGCCGTCGGCCGGTCCGGAGCCGATGCCATCCACGCCATGTCCCATGCCTACCGCGACTGGGCGCGCGGGCATCCCGCCCGCTACGAATCCTCACAGCGCGGGCCCTCACCCGGCGACCTCGAGGATGAAACCGTGTCACTCGATGGCGTCCGCGTCATCGCCGATGTCCTGGTCGCCTACGATCTGGTCGGCGACGACGCCATCGACGCGATCCGCGCCCTCCGCTCGGCTCTGCACGGCTTCGTCTCGCTGGAGTCCGCGGGATCCTTCGCCCTGAGCGCGGACATCGACCGCAGCTTCGAGCGCCTCGTCCACGGCTTCACCGTCGCCTTCACCCAATGGACCGACAGGACCGTCCCGGAAGCCGGCTCAACGAGCGGATGACCGGCGTCGACCGGTCGATTCAGCCGATGGAGGCCAGGATGGTCAGGGCAGCGAGGGTCCCATCCTCGGTCCTCATCGCCCGGGCGACCTCGGAGACGCGAGGGCGGCACTGCTCCGCCTCGTCCAGTGCGGCGTCGAGGAGTGCGCCGGTCAGCCTGCCCTGCGGGATCGGCGCGGGCGTCAGACCCGCTTCGTGGAGACGGCGCCCCCAGAACGGCTGGTCCGCGATGAAGGGCACGATCACCGATGGCGTCGCGCCCGCCATCGCGGCGTGGACGGTGCCGATACCGCCGTGGTGCACTGCCGCGGTCGCCTGCGGGAGCACCGCTGCATGCGACACCGTCTGCACGACGAGGACGTCGGAGCCGAGGCGGTCGGGCGGCACCTGGATCCCGCCGAAGCCGGTTGCAATGAGGCACCGGTGACCGCCGGCCCTTGCCGCGTCGACGATCGCGCGTCCACGCGCCGTGGGGTTGCCCGATGCCATCGAACCGAAGCCGGCATAGACGAACGGACCGTCCGCAACGAACCCGGCGACGTCGGGCTCGAGAACCGTCGAGCGGTGCGCGCGGATCCAGGGCCCGGTGAGATGCACCGACGGCGGCCAGTCCCCGGGGCGCGGAAGGAGTTCCGGGCTGATGGGCATGAGGGTGGCAGCGGGGGGAGGGACCCTACGCTCCCGCGTACCGGTCAGCGTGCGCACCTCTGCCAGCTCCGCCCGGAACATCGTCGCTGCCGCGCCTGCGGCCAGATAGGTCATGCGGTTGAAAGGCCCGACCCCGCGGGTCACTGTCCCTGCAGCCGGAAACGCGCCGGTCGGTGTCAGGGCCGGCACGATCTCGACCAGAACGTGGGGCACTCCGAGCGCAGCGGCCACCATCGGAGCCGACAGGACCTTCGGATGGTGGACCACCAGGTCGGGCTCGTACTCGAGCGTCGCGCGAGCGCCGGCGACGATGACGCCATGCATCACCGGGCGCACCGTGGAGCGATAGTTGCGCAGCGCGGCCGAGAGGGAAACCCCCTGATCCTCGATCATGCGGGTGTAGTCCACCCCCATGCTCACGGTATCGAGGTCGCCCATCTCGACCCCCGAGTTCTCGGGGGCGACAAGGCGCACGTCGTGGCCTGCTGCACGCGCCCGCTCCGCGAGGGCCACGAACGGCTCGACATCACCCCGCGAACCGGCCGTCACCAGGGCGATCCTCATCGTGGTTCTCCTCGCCGGTCCACCACGGCATCGAGCAACCCGGTGCCCGTGACGAGGCCGTGGGTGTAGATCTCCGCAAGGGGAACGGCCAGGCGCTCCACCGCCCTGTCCAGGTTCTCGTCCGCCCACCGGGTGAGGTGCGCAGAGAAGGTGAACGGTGCAAGTCCGAGCACGAGCAGAGCCACCGCCTGCGCATCGGGATCGGACGATTCACGCAGCGAGCCGGACTCCGCACCCTCCGCCACCACGGCACGCGCCACCTCCAACAGGACGTCGAACAGCTCGCGGGACTCCTCGGAGTCCTCGGAGACGGAGCGCGCCGCATAGGAGCCGTACTGGACGAGAACCGCATCCAGCCTGTCCACGGCCGCGGCGCCCGTTCGGGCCTTGTCACGCACGAACTCGACGACGCGACGACTGCACTCGCGACGCAGACCGGCCTTGCTGCCGAAGTGGTGGATCACCAGGGCGGCGCTCACCCCGGCATCCGTGGCGATCTCCCGAACGGTCACGGCGTCGAAGTCGTTCTGGGCGAAGCGATCGAACGCTGCGGCCACGATGCGCGCGCTGGTCGTCAGGTCACCCCGTTGTGCGGCGGGAACTGAACACATGTTCAATATTCTGATCGTGCATTCAAGAGCTGTCAATACGGACGTCCTGCGGCCGCTGGTGCTTCAGCTCCCTGCTGTCGTGACGGCACGGGCAATCGCCGCTGTCCGCGGTGGTGAGCAGCAACCCCATCAGGAGGACCTCTGTGTACGAGTCCTCGCCGAAGCCGATCCGGCGAGGACTCCTCGTCGGCGACACTTCGTGCTGTTACTCCCAGATGGGATCGTGCGTATCGATCGTTTCGATGACGGACTGGATCGACGCCAGCTGCGCATCGCTGCGCCCGTGTCCTGGCAGTACCTGCGCCCAGCCGTCGACCGCCACGTCGCCGAAATTGTGCCCGTGGCTGGGCGGGACGGCCTCGCTGACCAGCATGTCGGTGGTCAGGTGGAGGAAGGTCACTCCCGGAATCCAGCGCATCGAGTCACTGACGTCGGCCCCGCGTCCGCCGGAGGCAGCAGGTCCGGCCAGCCACTCCGGGCGCTGGTAGATGACCGCCGGGTCCAGCCACGTGATGGGATCCGTGGCATGTTGCAGATAACCCAGCCGGGGCTGCTCCCAAGGACCGGCCAGTGCTGCGAAGTCCCCGGGCTTGGATTGCCAGCGCACCTCACGGCCGTGGTGGTAGACCGGCTGCCAGATGGGGCTTCCGGCGTCGCGATTGTCCTGCAGTGTCCGCCAGGGCTGGGAGTTGGACGGCGGGCCGGTGAACAGCGCGGCGTCGGTGCGTGACAGCAGGTCATCGAGGTTTTCGAAGCTGCCCTGCATGCCTTGTGCTCCCAGGCTCAGCCCGTAGACGGCCAGCTGCGGGCGCTGCGCGGGGGGCAGTTCCTGCCAGCGCGAGTGGACGGCGTCGAAGAGCGCTTCGCTGGAGTCCGCCGCGAGGTCCGGGCTGAACAGGAACGAAACCCAGCTGGGCTGGAAGGAATACTGCATCGCAGCCGTTGCGGTGTCGCCCCCATAGAGGTACTCCAGGGCGGCGATCGCCTGCGGTTCGAGCCACCCCGAGCCCGTCGGCGTGGCAACGAGCAGCACTTTCCGCTCGAATCCTCCCGTGCGTTCGAGCTCCCTGACGACGAGTTCCGCGCGCTCCGCGTGATCCTGCCCGGTAGAGAGCCCGGCATAGACGCGGACCGGTTCCAGGGCGGGACCCCCGGTGACCCGGCCGATGGCGTCCGCGCTCGGTCCACCACCGGCGAAGGCACGGCCCTGACGGCCCAACTGGTCCCATGCGACAGCGGATTCGGCCGTCCCCGACCGGGTGGCGAGGACCGGTTGCACGCTTCCTGCGAGGGTTTCGGCGTCACGGCGGGCGTAGATCGCACCGACCGCGGCCAGCCCCGCGCCGACGAGTCCGCCGACCAGGACGACGACGGCCACCAGCCCGGTGGCACGGGAGGCCCGACGCGCCGCCTGCGTCGATCCGCCATGCGCGGAGACGCGGGCGGCGGCCCTGCTCCGCAGAGCCCGGATGCTCCGGGAGATCCCGTAGCACACTCCCATGGTGGCGAGCATGCTCACCAGGAACGCGGTGTGCCCCACGCCGTCGACCGGCGGCATGTCCACCAGTGCACGGACCCGGTTCTGCCAGGAGACGACCAGCGCGCCGTACACGATGACATACGCAACGAACGCCAGGGTGACCACGAGCGGAACGAGGAGCTTGCTACGGCTCGAAGCGCCGTGCTGCTCGAGCCCCGGCTGTGCCTGGCGGAACGCCCCAGTCATCATGTGCCACGGCCTGCGCAGCGCGAATCCGAGCTGGAAGCCGACCATGACCCAGAGACCGGCCAAGAATCCCTGGAACACCGTAGGCCGTGGCACCAGGGAGGGAGTCAACGCAAGCGACGCCAGTGCAAGAGCGCAGAGCAGGTTGATCCAGTGCGCCTGAAGGTACACGATGCCGCGTCTGAAGATCGCCACGTTGTCAAGCATTCCCCTCGTTGACCGCTCATCATAAACGAGAGTGCAAGGAGGCAGGTGGGACAGAGGCGTGCTGTCCGGTTCGCCGGCGGACGCCGAGGTCGCGGCGGATGTCCGGCCGCACGACCGTGTACCTGTCGAAGAGCGTCGTGGGGGCGGATCGAGTGGTCCCCGCGAGAGCGCCCGGCCTCCAGATGAACTGTCAGCCGGACGCCGTCGGGGCGCTCATCACCAGGCCGGCTGCTTGACCCGTTTCATAAGCACACTTACTAGTTCAACCGAAGATGGAGCCCGAATCAAGCCGAGGGGCAGACGTGACCGTGCATTGACTCGCCGTCGACCGCGCCGCTGCACTGGACGACGTGAGCCGATCCGCCTGTGTATGAGGCTCCTGGCCCGTGGGCAGCCTTCGCCGTCCTAGTGCTGCAGGCCCAGTCCGATCTGACGATCGCCTGAACGACGCCGCCGGACGGGCACTCACGGAGAGCGTCGCGGGCGATCTCGTCGGCCGGACGCTCCAGGCCGGACCGGGGAGTCACACGAACCGGATCGACCGGTTCTTCTCATCCTCGTCTCACGAAGGGGCGGGATACTTGACCCATGCGATCCGCAGCGCTTCAGATGTGGCTTTTGGGGGTGGTGCTGGCCGCCGTCGTGGTGACAGGCGTGCTCACACTCATCAGCGTGGTGAGTGATCCTCCTGATCAGCAGCTCGGACCCGCGGTCGTCTTCACCGATGAAGCGTCCCTTCCGCGACCGCCGTCGCTCCCACCGGCGGATTCGACCCCGGAGTCCTCGCGCCCGGAGCCTCCCGCGGCCGACCCCACGACGCCGCCTGCACCGTCCCCCGCCCCTGCACCGTCCCCCGCTCCTGCACCGTCCCCCGCTCCCGTCCCGGCACCTGTCCCTGCGCCGGCCCCTCAACCCGAGGTCGTGCCCCTGGCGCCGCCGGTCATCGGTGACGACGACGACGGCGATGATGTGGGCGACGACGACGACGACGACGACGATGACGACGATGACGACTGAGAAGACGCGGCCCCTTCGAGCCGTGCCGGCCCGTAAGCACCCGGTCCGCCGCCCACCTCCGCCCCCGTACACCCCGACGGCGCGGAACGGGGGACGGCTGGATCGGATCCGCCGGGTCTTCGGCCGTGCGACGCGTCACTGGTCGGTCCGGTCCCGCGTACTGAGCGCTCTTTTGGCCCTGTCCGCTCTGGGTCTCCTGTTCGCAGGCACCACGGCGTACGGACTGCAACGGGCAACGCTGAACGCCGATATGGACAACTCCCTGGAACGCAGTTTCGGCGAATTCGAGAGACTGCTGGCCACGGGCATCGATCCCGCCACCGGATCGCGGTTCGTCACCGCCGACACCCTCGTCTACCTCGTTATGCAGCGCACCCTTCCCGCCCCGAGCGAGGGCATGATGGGAGTCCGTGACGGTAGTGCGGTTCTTCTCGCCACCGACGCCGTCGCCCTTCGCCTCGAGGAAGACCCCGAGCTGGTGGCCGCCGCGGCAGGACGTTCCTTGGCGGACCACGTCGCGATCACCACGATCGACACCACCAGAGCGACCTACCGTGCCATCGTCGTGCCGGTCATGCTGAGCGAGGATACCGAGCCGACGATGTTCGTCCTCGCCTACGACGTCGATGCGGAACGGGCGGAACTGAATCGGACGTTCACCACCTTCGCCCTGATCAGTCTCGGCGCGCTGCTGCTCATCGGCGCCGTCGGCTGGCTGCTGATCGGCAATCTGCTGCACCCGGTGCGGCGCCTCCGGGACACCGCGCAGACCATCAATGACAGCGACCTCTCGCAGCGGATCCTTGTCACCGGCAATGACGACCTGTCCGATCTGACGCGGACCTTCAATGCGATGCTCGACCGCCTCGAGAGGTCCTTCACGTCGCAGCGACAACTGCTCGACGACGTCGGTCATGAACTCCGCACGCCGATCACCATCATCCAGGGTCACCTCGAGCTGCAGGACGCCTCCGATCGTCAGGATGTCGAGGCCGTGCGGGGCATCGCGCTCGACGAACTCGAACGCATGCGTCTCCTCGTCGATGACCTGGTGACCCTGGCGGGGAGCGCGCGTCCCGATTTCGTGCGCCCTGAACCCACCAGCGTCGATCGTCTGACGGACGACGTCCTCGACAAGGCGTGCGCCCTGGGTCAACGCCGGTGGATCGTCGACTCACGTGCCGAGGGCGAGGTACTCCTTGATGCCCGGCGGGTCACCCAGGCGTTGCTGCAGCTCGCTGCGAACGCCGTGAAGTTCTCCGCCGACGGTTCGACGATCGCCGTCGGGTCCCGGCTGGACGGTGACCGGCTCAGTCTCTGGGTCCGCGATGAGGGTATCGGGATCAGCGCCGCCGACCAGCGGCGGATCTTCGGCCGCTTCGAACGCGGTCCCGAGGGCAAACGGGCAGAGGGCGCGGGCCTCGGGTTGTCCATCGTCGAAGCGATTGCCCGTGCTCATCGAGGTGGCGTCGATGTCCTGTCGGCGCCAGGCCGTGGCTCCACCTTCACCCTCGAACTTCCGGCGACCCGCCGGAGCCCGTCCGGCGCAATTGCCCATGAGCGCCCCGACCCACCCGGGAAGGAAGAACCGTGACCCAGATCCTGATCGTCGAGGACGAGGAACGAATCAGCGCTTTCATCGCAAAGGGCCTCCGATCGGCCGGTTACATCCCGACCAGCGCGATCAACGGGCGGGACGGCTATCACCTGGCGCAGAGCGGGAACTTCGAACTCGTCATTCTCGACCTCGGCCTGCCGGACCAGGACGGTTTCACGGTCCTCCGAAGACTCCGGGAGGCGCGCAACACCACCCCTGTCATCATTCTCACCGCACGCAACACCACTGACGACACCGTGGCGGGGCTCGAAGGTGGGGCTGACGACTACATGACCAAACCATTCCGCTTCGAAGAGCTGCTGGCGCGCGTCCGTCTGCGGCTGCGCCCGGATCCGGCCCGCACGGAGACCCCCGTCCTCTCGCACGAGGGTCTGCAGCTGGACCTCCGCACGCGCCGCGCCCTCGTCGACGGCAGGGAAGTGGATCTGTCCGCGCGCGAATTCGCGTTGACCGAGGCGTTCCTGCGCAATCCCGACCAGGTCCTCAGCCGCGAGCAATTGCTTTCCCGGGTCTGGGGATACGACTTCGACCCCGGGTCCAATGTGGTCGACGTCTATGTGAGGTATCTCCGCAACAAGCTCGGGCCGGCCCGGTTCGCGACCGTTCGGGGCATGGGGTACCGGTTGGTCGCCGATCGTTCCCGGCCCTAGCCGGGGACGCCGACCGGCCTCATACGGCGTCGTCGAACCACTCTGTCGTGAGCGCGCGCCAGCGCGGGCGGAAGGCGTAGATGCACGCCAGCCGCAGCTTCGTCGACAGCGCATAGGCGTTGAGCCGGCTTTCGGGTACGAGGAGTTCCTCGGCCACGGCGAGAATCGCACGTTCACCGGCGGCACGCCGTCGGGCACTGAGGAGGCCCTGCGCCTCACGGAACGACAGATGCACCAGGAGATTCGCCAGATCGAGTGCGGGTTCAGCGAGCGCCAGCGTGTCGCAGTCGATCAGCCCGAGGGCCGCCCTCCCGGTCCCGCCATCGACGATGAACACCTGCTTGTCGTGGAGGTCGCGGTGGGACAGGACGGGAGTCTGCGCCGTACCGTCGAGAAGTTGGCCGGCGGCACCGTGTACGGCCGACCGCAGAGCCGCGTCCGGGATCGGCGAGACGCCGAAATCTAGGCAGCGGGTCATCCAGGTGTGGAGGGTTTCGACGTCGTCCTCCGGCCGGTAGGAGGGCAGGGCAGCGTCACCATCGGGGACGGCGGCGAAAGCCGGCCAGTGATCTGCCCAGACGGACCACGCGTCGTCGAGCATCGAGGTATCGTCGCGACCAGCACGGGCACGTCGGAGTCCGAGATCGTGCAGGCTGGCGCCCGGCACCGCGGACAGGGTGAGCGTTCCCCCGTCGACGGCGGTGACGCGGGGAGTGCTGATGCCTTGAGGCGCGACGAGTTCGGCGGCCGTGGCGTGAGCAGCGATGACCGGGGCGACCTTCCGGGCGGGCACCACCTTGAGGTATGCGCTGTCCGTCCTGACGACCGCTCTCCGGGTGAAGCGGTGCACGAGGAGCTCGCCGGCTTCGACGGCCGCAGGGAGGCCTGCCAGGGCCGGGTCCTCCCCGAAGGGCGTCGTCGTCACCGCTCCATCGGCGGCCAGGAGTCCGGCCCGGAGTCGCCCCGTGGTCCCGTCGACGGCTTCGAGGGCGAGCCGGCCACCGCCGTACGGCCAGGCGCGGCGGAGGGTGAGTCGGGTGCCCTCGCTGTCCAGGACGTCGGTGGGGATGAGCATCACGTCACCAGGTCTGCGAGTATCTCGAGACGTTCCTCGGTCTCCTCGCGCCAGCGTGGTGAACAGGACCGGAACGGCTCGTCGAGGCGATCCAGCAGGTGCGCGGCGGTCCAGGCAAGTACGGTCTCGTCGTCGATCCGTCCGCCGGCGTACTCGTAGCCTTCGAGGAAGTGCCCACGAAGGCTGCGCCCGCGAGTGCGTTCCTGCAGCAGGTCGACGGCGATGAACGAGCCGAGGTCCATGCCGGGGGGTGCGGCTGTCGATCGGTCGAAATCAGCGAGCAGCACGTCAGCGCCGTCGACGAGCACCTGATCAGCGGAGAAGTCACCATGGACGAGGACGGTGCGGTCGTCATCGTCCAGACGCCGGACCAGGGCAGCGTGGATCCTGCCCAGCCGCGCCTGGCTTTTCGGTGCCAGGTGCAGGTCGCGCCCGTTCACGGTCCGGAGTCCCTGCAGCGGATCGTTTCCCGTCGTCCGAGCGAGGGGTGCGGGTTGGGCATGCAGGAGTGCGAGGGCGGCGCCTGCGGAGCGCGCGGAGTGGGCGACGTGGTGAGCATCCCTGTCGGCCGCCTGTTGGAGATCTCCCTGTCCGAACCAGGGGTAGTAGCGCAGGCTGCCGGTCTGCGGCACGTCCGGCGGAACGATCCGCCGGAGGACCGGGACTCCCCGTGCCGTGAGGTCTGCGAGGAACGCCGATTCTGTGGGGTCCGCGCGGCCCGCCTTGCAGACGATGGCGCCGTTGGCCGTCTCGATCCGGAAGACCACGCGGCGGTGGGGGTTGTAGTTGAGCACCACGCTCTCCTCGAGAGTTGGGCGGTGGTGCCCGGTGAATGCCTGGAGGGCGTGGTGCAGTTTCATGTCCAGGCCGATGGGGCCTGCGACGATCGCATGCTGTCCGGGAAGTTCGATCATCTCGAGGTCATAGCCACCTCGTGCGGCCCGCGCGAGCGTCTTGTCCAGTTTCGGTGCGTGGCGTGGGGCGTAGGTTGCCAGCCATCGTGGGGCAGGGGCTGCTGGTCCGAGGGCCGGAGCGACGGTCCGGAGGCGTGCGACGGCGGAAACGCCACGCTTGTGGCGCAGCCGATCGGCGTGTACCGGACGCGAGAACAGGGCGGACAGCTCGACCGGGTCGAAGACGGTCGGCAGCGCCGGCAGTGCGGGGTCGATGCAGGCGGCGCTCATGGCTGCCGCCGACCGTTCGTTGACACGTCCCTGACGTCGTCCGCTTCATGGGCCCACCCACCATGGATCGGGTGCTCCCTGATGTCTGCGGGCGACCCTTCGAAACGGACGGTCCCGTTCTCGAGCCAGACGATCCAGTCGTGCGTCAGCGCGACGGCTGGGTCGTGGGTGATCGTGATCGTGGTGCGATCCCGCGAGAGCAGATCCAGTCCCTTGAGGACCTCCGTGCGCGCGTCCTGGTCGAGACCGGTGGTGACCTCGTCGAGAATCACGAGTGGTGCATCACGCAGCAGCGCGCGCGCGATCGCGATCCGCTGTCGTTGGCCGCCGGAGAGCGTCCCGCCCCGTTCGCCCACGTTCGTGTCATAGCCGCCGGGGAATTGCATGACGAAATCGTGCACGTTGGCGAGCTTCGCCGCGTACTCCACCTCCTCGTCCGACGCGTCGATCCTGCCGTAGCGGATGTTTTCCCGGATGGTGCCCGTGAAGAGGACAGCGTCCTGCAACACCAGGCTGATGTTGGAGCGGAGGGATTCCAGGGTCACGTGCCGGAGGTCTTTCCCGTCCAGATGGACGCTGCCGGACTCCGGGTCCATCATCCGTACCGCGAGCGAGGCCAGTGTCGATTTCCCCGAGCCCGACGGGCCGACGACGGCCGTGCGGCGGTGGCCCATGAACGTCAGGTTCACATCCCTCAGCACGGGGTTGTCGGGCGCGTACCCTGCCGTCACGCCCCGCAGTTCGAGGTCACCCCACACCTGGGACAGGGGAACTGCGTCAGGGGTGTCCCTGACGTCGACGGGCTCGTCGAGCAGGTCGGCGACGCGCTCGCCCGAGGCGGTCGCGCGGGCAATGCGGCCGGTGTACTTCGCCAGGTCACGCAGGGGCTTCATCGCCGTTTTGAGGTACATGAGGAACAGGACGAGGTCACCGGGTGTCATGGCACCCTGGACCACACGCCAACCGCCTCCTGTGAGAACCAGTGCGGTCGCGGTGCCGACGATCAGGTCGGTGCGACGCTCGAGGGCGGCGGCCAGGCGCCGCGCCAGAACACCTTCCCTCAGTGTCGTCTCGTTGTTCTTCCCGAACTGCCGTGCGAGCGTCTGCTCGAGCCCGTACGTCTGGACCACGCGGATGGCGCCGAGGCTCTCCTGGGCGGTGTTCGCCAGTGCACCCTCGCCTTTCCGGGTGCGGCGTGCGGCGACAGTGATCTTTCCTGTGCTCGTCTTCGAGAGCAGGAGGAAGGTCGCGGAAGCGACGATGACGACGAGGGCGAGGAGGGGATCCAACCAGAACATCACGGCGGCCATGGCCACGAGTGTGATGCAGTTGGCGATCAGTGGCAGGCCGGCGCTGACGGCGACCTCCTGGAGCTTCCCTACGTCTCCGATGAGCCGCTGGACCATATCCCCCGTACGGGACGACGCGTGGTAGGAGAGCGATAGGGACTGTACGTGCGCGAACACCCGCGACCTCAGATCAGTGGCTACACGGGACCCGGTCAGCGCGAAGGCGATGGTGGCAAGGAAGTTGAACAGGGCGCGGAACCCGATGATCGCCACCAGTGCAGCGCCGCACAGGAGCAGAAGTGCGGGGGATGCTGTGGATCCGCCTCCGGAGAAATCGGCACCGAGGCTCCTGGTCACGGCATCGATCACGAATTTCACGGGCCAGGGTTCCAGCACGCGGAACGCGACCTCCAGCAGGAGGGCAGCGACGCCCCCGGCCATGAGCTTGCTGTGCCGGCCGAGGTGCGGCCGCACCATGCGCAGGGTCCGACGAAGAGGCTTCGCCGCGGGTACGTTTGGTGCACGACCGGGCGGGGCCGACCTGGCGTCCCTGCTCACAGTTCGATTCCTTCCAGGATCGAGTCGAGGACAGCGTCCCAGCTGTGGTCCTCCGCGAAGCGGCGGGCGGCCACCGACATCGTGCGCCGCGCGAGGGGGGCTCCTGCCAGCCCGTCCAGAGCGGCTGCCAGCGCCGCGGGATCCGAGGGCTCGACGAGGATCCCGGTTACGCCGTTGTCGACGATGCCCGGAACCTGCCCCACCGCCGATGCCACGACCGGCAGCCCGGCGGCGCAGTACTCGTAGATCTTCAGGGGAGAGAAGTACTGTTCCTCCTCCCGGTCCGTCCGGGGATAGGGTGCCACAGCGATCGCGCACCCGGCGAGTGCTGCGGGCACCTCCGCGGGGGTCACCGCCCCCGTGAACTCGGCGTCGACACCCCTCGTCGTCGCCAGGGCGCGCAGGCTCGCCGCTTCGGGACCGTGCCCCACGATCCGCAGCTTCCACGAACCGTCGGAGAGCGCCTTCGCCTCGATGAGGTCGCTGACTCCGTGCCATGGCTTGAGGGTGCCGACGAAGACGACGGTCGGGATGCCGTCGGCTTCCGCCACGGGGAGGATGCGTCTCACGTTCACCCCGTTCGGTGCAGTGATGATCCGGGGGAGGAGGCCGGGCGCTGCGTGTCCGGCAACCCACGCCGCGACGGGACGGGATACGCAGGCAATGACCGTCGCGGCCGAAAGCTGGATCCCGAGTGCGCGCCGTGCTGCTTCCTCGTCGTGCAGGGTGCGGTGGATCCGCTGTTCATCGATGAGGGGTGCGTTCACCTCGAGGATGCCGGGGATCGACGACGCGGCCGTGATCCTGGCGAGGGCGTCGCTGAAGAGCGAGTACCGTTCGTAGACCGCGGTGACACCGTCGGCGACGGCTCGCACAGCCAGGGCGGCAGCGGCGTCCCGTTGTGACAGCTCGCGTTCCGGACCGCTACCGCGGGGAACCGGATGGGTGACGACGCGCACATCGGCGAGATCGTCAGGAACGGAGTCGCCCATCCTGGTGCAGTAGACGGTGACGTCGGCGCCGCGGCTGAGCCAGCTCCGGAGGATCTCCTGCACATGGACGGAGGCCCCCTTCGAGCCGAACACCGGGATGCCGGGGTCGATACACACATAGCCGACCCGCATCATGATGCCCTCGTGGACATCAGGGCGGCCTGCCCGGCTTGAAGCTCGCGCAGTCGGCGGGCCTGTTGCCCCGAGTCGAAGGAGGACTCGACCTGATGGCGCGCCGCGCGGGCCAGCCCGGTGAGGTCGGCGGATGCGCAGTATGCGAGGGCTTTGACGAGATCGGCGGTGCATCCTGCCCGGGTCAGGATGCCCGTGGGGGCGCCATCACCAGAATCGAGGACCTCGGGGATTCCCGTGACGTCGCTCGCGATGCAGGGGACGCCGGTTGCCATCGCCTCGAGGAGCACCGTCGGCAGGCCGTCGATGTTGCCGTCGGGGGCCATGACGCACGGGGCGACGAACACGTCGGCCCAGCGCAGGAGAGCGAGGACCTCTTCCTGCGTCTGCGGGCCCAGCAGCGTGACGTCGTGGGCGAGATCGAGCGTCTTCACCTGTGCGAGGAGGTCCTCGTGCTGCGGACCACCTCCTGCGATGCGCACTTCCAGAGCGACGCCGTCGGATTTCAGCCGGGCTGCTGCTTCGAGGAGGTAGGGGAAGCCCTTCTTCTCCACGAGCCGGCCCACCGCGCAGATACGCAGGAGGTCACCGCGGGGTGCCGGGTCTTGGTAGGGGAAGCGGCTGAGTTCCAGGCCGTTGTAGACGCGGTGCACGGAGGTGTCCGCGCCGACCGCGATCCGGTCGAGGAAACGATGGTTGAAGTCGCTGACCGTCACGACGTGGTGGGCCCGCTGCATGAGATCCACCAGGACCTCAGTGTCGACCTCTTCGTGGAAGATGTCCTTCGCGTGGGCCGTGAAGGAGAAGGGGATGTCGACGAGCTCTGCGGCGATCGCAGTGGCACGGGCGGCCATCGAGCCGAAGTGCGCGTGCGCGTGGGTGATGCCCTGGCGGACGAACTCGGCGGCCAACCCGACACCCTGGTGGGCTTCGACCGGGTCCGTGGCCAGCAGGTCGGGCAGCATCCGCGCGAAGCGCTCCGTGAAACACGGGACAACCGCCAGGCTCCCGCCGAGCAGGTCCCACGCTTCAAGAATTTTCGAGGGCTTCGGTATGTAGGTCACGCCGGCTCGGACGCGCGCGAGTTCCGGGTGGAACCGGGGATCCACCGGCGGACGCAACGAGAAGAGGCGAAGGTCTTCGCCCTGCGCTTCACGGGCAAGAATCTCGGTCACGATGAAGGTCTCGGAGAATCGCGGATACATCTTCATGACGTAGGCGGTGCGCGAGGGGCCGGGCCGTTCAGACAGCAGCACGTGCCCACCTCCGCTCCTGGGAGTCTGCGGCGGCAGTGAGGAGGTCGGCGGCCAGAGGACCGAGCGCGGTGACCCCGGTCAGATCGATCATGGAACGGTCCACGCGGGTGCCTGCGGCATGCAGGAACCAGTCGGAGATCAGGTCCGGGGAGAGGTCGTCGGGATGGCACATGTCGACGATGCCGTGTCGTGCCAGCTCGGAGGCTCGAATGAGCTGCTCCGTCCGGGGCTCGGTCCGTGGAACGATGAGCGCGGGAGTGGAGGTGGTCATGATCTCGCTGACGGAGTTGTAACCGCCCATAGATACGATCGCCGACGCCCCCCTGATCTCCGACAGGGCGTCGCGCACCTTGGTGACGACCGACGTGCCGGGTCTCGCGGCCCGCTGGACCCGACGGCGGTGTTCCTTCGGCATCTGGGGCCCGGTGATGACGAGATGCTCGTAGCCCTCGGGAACCTCGGCGCCGGTAGCTGCGAGCACCAGCGCGAGACCGTCCGCTCCGCCGCCGGTCATGGTCAACACGTATGGCCTGCTCACGGGGGTGGATCGTCCGCGCGCGACCCTGCCTTCGGCGAGATAGCCCGTGTACCGGACGAGCGGGCCGAGGGTCTCCGGGATTTCGCCTGTCCTCAGGGGGTCGTGAATGGTTGGATCCCCGTACACCCAGATCTGGTCGAAGGCCGTCCCGAGTGTGTCGATCCCGCCGATCCTGCTCCACTCCTGTTTCATGGCGTGGGGGTCGTCGAGCACCTCACGCAGCCCGAGGACCACCCTGCACGTCGGGTGTTCGAGGCGCAGTCTGGCCAGCGCCTGTGCCAGTTCCCCGTCCACGCCGAACGCATGGCGGTCGACGACGATGAGGTGCGGGCGAAACCGGTCGAAGACGGCGCCGACCAGGTGTGTGCGCAGTTGAATCAGAGCGTCCTGCCCGACGCGCAGGTGGCGTGGACGGTAGCCGTCGGTGCCTTTGCGTATGCCCGGCAGCACTACCCAGTCCCATCCCGCAGGGACATCGAAACGTGTCGCGGAGGATTCCCCCGTGACGAGGAGACCGGTCACCGGCCGGTTCGTGCAGCCGGGCAGACCGGCTGAGAGCGCGTGGGCGATCGCGAGGTTGCGGCGCGTGTGCCCGAGCCCCTGGGAGTCATGGGAGTAGAGGACGACCCTGAGTTCCTCGGGCTGCGAATCTGCCATTGTGGGCTGCCGTTCCTTGACGTGTGCGGATGTGGTGGAGGTATCAGTACGTCAGTCCTGCATGAGCGGCCCATGATGGCTACGTGAGGGCTTTCTCATACTTTGCAAGGATCACCCCGGCGTGCCGGTGGTGGTCTAGGGCCTGCCGATTCCTTTGAAGTTCCAGCCCGCGCGGCGCCAGGTGGCGGGCTCCAGCACGTTGCGGCCGTCCAGGATGTTCTTCTTGCCCACCGATAGGGCTGCTACTTCCGGGGTGAGCTTGCGGTACTCCTCCCATTCGGTGAGCAGTAGCAGGGCATCTGCGTGATTCATCGCCCGGGTCAGATCTTCCTCGTACGTGAGCTCCGGGAAGCGGCGCCGCGCACCGCCGAGTGCCTCGGGGTCGGTGACGGTGACCTCGGCGCCCTGTAACTGCAGCTGGGCGGCGATGCTGAGGGCAGGGGAGTCCCGCACGTCGTCGCTGTCCGGTTTGAACGCCGCCCCCAGTACAGTGATGCGCTTGCCGAGAAGCGACCCTCCCACCAGGGCGCGGGTGAGCTCGACCGTGCGGATGCGACGCCGAACATTGATGTCGTCCACTTCACGCAGGAAGGTGAGCGCCTGATCCGCGCCCAGTTCACCGGCGCGCGCCATGAACGCCCTGATGTCCTTCGGGAGGCAGCCACCGCCGAAGCCCACACCTGCGTCGAGGAACTTCCGGCCGATCCGATCGTCGATGCCGATGGCGTCGGCAAGGAGCGTGATATCGGCGCCGGTCACCTCGCAGACCTCGGCCATGGCATTGATGAAGGAGACCTTCGTGGCCAGGAACGAGTTCGCTGCGGCCTTGACCAGCTCTGCGGTGGCGTAGTCGGAGCACAGGCGCGGGGTGCCCGCCGAAAGGGGGGCGGCGTACACGGCGTCGAGCATCTGCATGGCACGGACACCGGCCTCGCCTTCCGGTAGGCCGTAGACGAGACGGTCGGGGGAAAGGGTGTCGTTGATGGCACGTCCCTCCCGGAGGAACTCGGGATTCCAGGCGAGGACGGCACTGGGGTGCCGCCGCGAGAGGTCAGCCGCGAGTCGGGCCGCAGTGCCCACCGGGACCGTCGACTTGCCGACGACGAGATTGCCCGGCTCGAGGGCGTCGAGCAGCGACGCGAAGGCGCTGTCGACATGGCGCATGTCCGCCGCGTACTCGCCCTTGCGTTGTGGTGTGCCGATGCATAGGAAGTGCACCTCCGCTCCGGCGGCATCGGCAGCGTCGGAGCTGAACTTCAACCGGCCGGTCGTCAGGATCCCGTCGAGCAGCTCGGGCAGGCCCGGTTCGAAGAACGGGGCACGCCCTGCCTGAAGGTCGTCGACCCGCCGGGCATCGACGTCGATAGCTACGACGTCATGGCCGAGTTCGGCCATACACGCGGCATGGACGGTGCCGAGGTATCCGCAACCGGTAACAGATATGCGCATGCGTGTCCTCGTTCGTTTGTCGGCGCAGAAGTCTGCGGAGGATGAACGCCAACACCTTGCTCCTGAAGGTGTGCCGATTCTCTGGAAGTCACCATTCAGTCACCCGGACGTAAGGTCTCCATGAGCCGGCGATGAGAAGGCTCTCATCCTCGCCTGCACGGACCGTGGTGCGATGCCATCCGGATCAGATAGTGATTGACCTCGGGGCGGGCGAAGCGGAGTCTTGTACTAGACACCCCAGACCCTGGTGGCTCCCTCCGTTCCCTGCCGTCAGGATTCCCGCTATGTCGTCCGTTGTGGATTCACGACCCGTCTTGTCCCGCGTCGCCCGCACGTCGTCGAGAAGTGGGAACGGGTCCGACGATGTCCTCGAGCAGCACGATCAGGTCATTCAGCGCCTGTTCGCGGCGGGCCTGCGCGTCCAGGGCCTACGCAGACACCTCTCGGACAGCGAAGCCCTCGAACAGGTCAGTGTGGTGTCCGCTGAACTGGACGCCACGATCAGGGAGTTGCGGCGCACCATCTACGCTCTGCGGTCGGCCCAGGAGGCCGCCCCGACCTTCAGTGCCCGCGTTGTCGCCCTCGTCGCGGCAGCGACAGAGGACCACGCCCTTCAGCCCGGACTGCATCTCTCGGGTCCCATCGACGCTGCTGTCGACTCCGGTGTGGCCGAGTATGTGCTGGGAGTCCTCCAGGAAGGCCTCGGCAATGCACTCCGGCACGCCGCAGCGGATTCCGTCACCATCACGCTGCGGGCCCTTCCGGATCATGTCGAGCTCGGGATCATCGACAACGGCGACGGGATCATCGAGCCGTCATCGTGCCCGGGCCTGACAGCCATGCGGCATTACGCCGAACTCTGTGCGGGGACCCTTTCGATCTCGAACTCCCTCGGCGGGGGGACGCGCGTCCGGCTCGCCGTGCCCGTGAGCTCCCGCTGACTGGCAGAGAACATCGATGACGGGCCCCTGCTGCTCACGTGCTCCGGATGCACTCCGAGGGTGAGCTCGGGCGTCGCCGTTCCCGGACCGGTCGGGTAGTCAGAGGGTGAGTGTTCGGCTGACTATTGCTTCGGCGGTGTCGGTCAGGCTGGTCCTGTGGGAGCGGGCGTAGGTGCGCAGGCGTTCGAAGGCCTCGTTCGTGGAGATCTGCGAGAGATGAGAGATCACGCCCTTGGCCTGTTCGACGAGGATCCGGCTGTTGAGTGCGCGCTGCAGTTGATCGTTGACGATCGCTGACTCCCGGAGGGTGCGTTCCTGCAGGATGCTGATCGTCGACACGTCGGCCAGCGCCTGACCGATGGCGACATCCTCCTCGTTCAACGCACCGGTGTCGGTGCGGAACAGGTTCATCGCTCCGATGGTCTTCCCGCGCACGCGTAAGGGGAAGGCATGCACGGACTGGAAGCCCTGGGCCGCGGCCGCATGCTTGAACCTCGGCCACCGGTCTCCTGTCCCGGCGATGTCGCGGATGGTGACGGGAACACCGGTGACGAAGCACTCCACGCACGGGCCTGCCCCTGTCTCCTGCTGGAGGACTTCGATGAGGTGGCTTTCCTCGCTGGTCGACGCCAGCACCTGCAGGACACCGTCCGGGTCGGCGAGCATCAGCCCCGCGGCGGTCGCGTCGAGCAGCCCCACGCACTCGTCAACGAGGGTGTGCAGGAGGTCGAGGACATCGTATTCATCGACCAGGGTGTCCGCGATCCTGACGAAAGCGGCACTGACCCGGCTTGCCCGGGTGGTGGATTCCATGAAGCCCACGGTAGGCCTCCTTCGGTTCATTGCATAGATTCGAACGGAGGCGAGAAGTCCAGCCTCCTGTCGAGCACATCGCCGGATGTCTCCCGTACCGTCTGTCCGTTCGCGAAAGCGTGCCCGCGTAGCAGCAGCAGAGCCTCAGCCGCCGTCCCGCCGGTCTGGGCCAGCACCATACCGGTTGCCTGGTGTATCTCGCGGCGCGACGGTGTCAGCCCCGCTTCGGGGTCGTCTTCGTCGTCGGGAACAAGGACGCGGCGCAGCAAGCTCCAGGCAGCCCGGTCCGCCAGAGCACGTGCGGTGACCACCTCGGACGGGTTCAGGTCCCCCGGGGTGGTCCGGTAGAGCTCCACGACTCCCACGTCCAGGGCGCCGATGACCAGAGGGAACACGAACAGGGCCTGTACCCCGGTATCGGTCAGGGCCTTTCCGAAGACCGGCCAATGATCGTGCGTCATCGAGCGGACGTAGGGCAGGAGGACGGGCGTCCGGGAGCGGGCGGCCTCCCACCGAGGGCCCTCACCGAGATCGAACTGCAGCTCGTCGAGCCTGGCAGCGAGCTCGTCGCTGGCACCCAGCATGGTCTCCTGCATCGACCCGCTGAAGGCCGACAGTGCAGCGCCCGACACCGGTAGCGCGTCGATGAACGACGCGCACAGGGCCGAACACAGCTGGTCCAGCCCGGCCGATTCGTTCAGGGTCATCTGTATCACCTGCCCGGGGGCGATGAGGGGTAACGCCAGCCCAGCATCTTCCTCACCCTTTCCGCGGACAGTGCGAACAGTTGAAGGAAAGATCATGCGGAACCATCAGCGGTCCCGGTGAAGCTTGTGGAAGAAGTCTAGCCGCCCGTGCGCGCCGGGGTCAGGGCTGACCGGGAGCCTGTTTCAGAGGACCAGTGTGCGGTCGATGACCTGCTGGCTGGTGTCACTGAGGGTCTGATGTGCGGAGCGGGCGTGACGACGCAGGCGGTTGAACGCCTCGTCCATGGTGACGGTGGAGATTTGGGCGATGACGCCCTTGGCCTGCTCGATCATGATCCTGCTGTTCAGCGCCCTCTGTAGCTGATCGTTCACGATCTGGCCTTCCCGGATCGTGCGCTCCTGCAGGAGGCTGATCGTGGCCACGGACGCCAGCGCCTGGGCGATCACGGCATCCTCCTGCTCCAGGTCACCGCTCGCAGAGCCGAAGAGACCCATGGCGCCGATGACTCGTTCGTGGATGCGCAGGGGAACCACATGGACGGACGCGAAACCCTGCCGGAGGGCAGCCCGGCGGAAGGCCGGCCACTTGTCGAGAGCGGCGATATCAGCGATCGTGACGGCGGATCCGGAGTGGTAACACTCGATACAGGGGCCTTCTCCTGCCTGCAGCTGGAGGATCTCGACGAGTTCCGACTCCTCGCTGGTCGACGCCACGACCTGCAGGTCCCCGTGCGGGCCGGCGAGCAGGATGCCCACCTGATCGACCTGCAGCAGATCGACGCATTCCTCCGCGAGAGTGTGGAGCATGTCGAGGACGTCGTAGTCGGCGACCAGGGTATCGGCGAGCCTGACGAACGCGGTGCTCACTTTTTCGGGTCTGGATCGGGTCACCATTGTTCCGCCCTCCGGCGCTGCTTCGTATCGTCGCCCTGGTGGCGGGGATGGAGAAGTACTTCCACTAGTCTTCCTCACTGCCGGCGCTTCCCGGAACGGCATCCGGCTCCGCCGTGAAGGTCAGGCTCCTGCTGATGACGGCCTGTGCCGCCTCCTCGAGGGTCTGCTCGTGGGCGAACGCGTGAGCGCGCAACAGCATGAGTGCCTCAGCGGCCGAAACATCAGCCTGCACGAGAATCATCCCGGTGGCCTGATGAATCTCCCGCCGCGCGAGCGGCTCGCATTCCGTTGTCCCTCCCGAGCGGCGGCGACTTCCGTCGAGAACGGAGTGCAGCAGGGCCCAGGACGTCGTACCCGTCAGGGTCAGCGCGTGCAGGAGGGCCGATCGGCTGAGCGGCCCTGGACGGGTGTGGTACATCTCGACGACACCGATATTGACGGCGCCGACAAGCAAGGGCAGAGCGAAGACCGCGGCGGCCCCCGTATCAGCAAGGGCGGTGCCCAGGCCCGGCCAGGTCAGGTGGGCCGCGTGCGTATTCGGGACGATCACGGGCGCGCGGGTCCGCATCGCATCCCATCGCGGCCCTTCCCCCACCGAGAACTGCGCCTCGTCCAACGCGATCGCACAGTTGTCCGTCGCACCCATGCGGGTCTCGTTCGCGGTACCGACGAAGATCGACATGGCAGCACCTGTCACCGGCAACTCCGCCAGGAACACCGCACACAGGTCATCATCGCTGTGGAGATTCACCGCGCGGTCCCGACCACGGGGTACGGGACGGAAGGGGCAATCATCATGGCAGGCCTCGGATCGTCGGCTTGGGCCCTACGGCCGCAGGCACACTCATCGTTCTGAAAGCCCCTCAACGATCCGCCGATGATCAGTGAATTTAACGTAGAACCGACCCCACCATAACCCGACATTTCCGTTCGAGGGACGTGCCCGTTCCGCATCCCGGTGAAGAGCTCGTGCCGCCGAGACAGGCGGCATCGGAGGAGCACGTGGCCGAGCATTGTCGCCGGAGGTGCCTGTCAGTTCGTGAAATGCGTTCGGGGGGTGGTTCCGGTGGCCTGCACGATCACGTCCCGGGCGACGTCGCTGAGTTTCTGGTGCCGGGTGTTGGAGGCTCGTTGGAGCATCTCGAACGCCTCCTTCTGGCTGCACCGGCTCTGGCCGAGGATGATCCCGACGGCGATGTCGATATTGGTGCGATTCGCCATCGCCGAGTACAGGTCGGAGGCAGCGTCCTGGTACTTCGCCACCCGCATGGCCATCTCGAGGGCCCTGCCGGCCTGCGCAGCGAACACGGCGGCAGCCCGCTGCCTCTCGGGAGTGAAGTAGCCGGTCGGGCGGGCGTAGAAGTTCAGCGTCGCGAATCCCTCTGCTCCGACATCCAGCGGGACACTGAGCATCGACGCGAATCCGGTCACCGCGGAGGAGTTGAAGTAGCGGGGCCATCGCCGGTCCCGCCGGGCGTCGTCCACGATGACGACCTCGTGCATGGTCATCGCCGCCAGCGACGGTCCTTCGCCGGCCTCGTGCTGCAGTTCGTTGAGGGCCGTGGCCGTGTCCGAGCTGCTCCTGACACTCAGGTGTCGGTTCCCGCGCCGGGACATCAGCCCGCAGGCCACCGACGATCCGTCGGCGAAGAGTTGCTCCCCGAGGACCGACAGCTGGTCGAGGAAGTCCGTGATGTCCCGGTGCTCGAGCAGCAGGGACTGCGGATCCGCTGCGCCCGAACGGCCGTCACTCTGCATAGTGAGTAAGCTACGCCACAATGCGTGAAGTGGTCAGGGTAGGCCCGGCAATTCTCCCGAATGGATGTCCACGCGGCCCGTGATGCTGATCCTGCGCAGTGATGCCGCACCCGGCCATTGAGTAGCGCCGTTACCCGGGCTACCATCGCCCTACAAAAGAAGAACGGCGTGTTCGATTATCGAACGCGAACGGCATATCCACAATGAAGTGAGGCCAGCCCGTGCAATTCCACCACCACGGCTACGTGTCCGGTGACCCCCGCGTCCAGCCGGCCGCCGGCGTCGGCCTGGACCGACCGCAGGAGCTCCCCGACGAGGTCGACGTCCTCATCATCGGCACCGGCCCCGCCGGCATGATCGCCGCCGCGCAGCTGTCCCAGTTCCCGGGCATCACCACGCGGATCGTGGAACGCCGTCCCGGAAGGCTCGAGATCGGCCAGGCCGACGGCATCCAGGCCCGCAGCGTCGAGACGTTCCAGGCTTTCGGGTTCGCCTCCCGGATCATCGACGAGGCGTACCGGATCGTCGAGATGGCCTTCTGGAAACCGGATCCCGCCGACCCGTCGCGCATCATCCGCACGGCCCGTCCCGAGGACGATCCGACCGGCATCAGCGAGTTCCCGCACCTGATCGTCAACCAGGCCCGCGTGCTCGACTATTTCGCCGAGTTCATGAAGAACGCCCCCACCCGCATGGAACCCGACTACGGCTTCGAGTTCGTGGGCCTGGAGGTCGACGACGCGCAGGAGTACCCGGTGCGCGTCACCCTCGCCCGCACAGCGGGGGAGCATGCCGGTGAGGAGCGCACCGTCCGGGCGAGGTACGTGGTGGGGGCCGACGGCGCGCGCAGCCCCGTGCGCCAGGCGATCGGATGCACCCTGGCCGGGGACCGGGCCAACCACGCGTGGGGCGTGATGGACGCCCTCGCCGTCACCGACTTCCCCGACATCCGCCGCAAGTGCGCCATCCAGTCCGGTGCCGGCGGCAGCATCCTGCTGATCCCGCGCGAGGGCGGGCACCTGTTCCGCATGTACGTCGACCTCGGCGAGGTGGACCCGGCGGACAAGGGCGCGGTGCGGGCCACGACCCTCGAGCAGGTCATCGCCAAGGCCAACATGATCCTCAGCCCCTACACCCTCGACGTGCGGAACGTCGCCTGGCACAGCGTCTACGAGGTGGGCCACCGCCTCACCGACAGGTTCGACGACGTCCGGCCCGAGGACGTGGGCACCCGCACCCCGCGCGTCTTCATCACCGGCGACGCCTGCCACACGCACAGCGCCAAGGCCGGCCAGGGGATGAACGTGTCCATGCAGGACGGCTTCAACCTCGGCTGGAAACTCGGGCACGTCCTCGAGGGCCGCAGCCCCGAGGACCTGCTGGCCACCTATTCGGCCGAACGGCAGGTCGTCGCGAAGGACCTCATCGCGTTCGACAAGGAATGGTCGACCCTCATGGCGCGGAAGCCGGAGGACTTCGCCGACCCGTCCGAGCTCGAGGACTTCTACGTGCGGACCATGGAGTTCCCCGCGGGCTTCATGACCCAGTACGCCCCGTCGATGCTCATCGCCGGGGACGCCCATCAGGACCTCGCTGCCGGGTTCCCCGTCGGCAAGCGCTTCAAGTCCGCGCCCGTGGTCCGGGTGTGCGACGGCGTCCCGATGCACCTCGGCCACCATGCGACGGCCGACGGCCGGTGGCGCATCTACGCGTTCGCGGACGGAGCGGAGCCCGGCGCCGCGTCCGGGGTCGCGGCGTTCGCCGACTGGCTCGGCACCCACCCCGACTCGCCGCTCGCCGCCACGCCGGACGGAGCAGACCCGGATGCCTGGTTCGACGTGAAGGTGGTCTACCAGCAGAACCACACGGAGGTGGACATCGGGCGCGTCCCGGCGGAGTTCACACCCGCGGTGGGGCCGTTCGGGCTCACCGACTACGAGAAGGTGTACGCCGCCGATCCGGCCGCGGACATCTTCGAGCTGCGGGGGATCGACCGCGCGGGCGTCGTCGTCGTCGTCCGCCCCGACCAGTACGTCGCGCACGTGCTCCCATTGGCCGACACCGCGGGCCTCGCCGCGTTCTTCGCCCCGCTCCTGGCCTCGCGGACGGCCGGTTCGGGGACGCCGGGCACCGGACGGGCCGTCGCCTGACATGCGTACCTCGCCGGCGGGACCCACGACCGACGCGCCGGGAGCGACGACGGCGGCCCCCGCCTCCCAGACCCTGTCCCGGGGCATCCGGGCCCTGGAGATCCTTGCGGACACCCCGGACGGGCTGACGACGGCGGAGATCGCCGACGCGCTCGACGTGCACCGCTCCATCGCCTACCGGATCGTGCGCACCCTCGAGGAGCACTCCCTCGTGGTCCGGGACGCCGGCGGCCGGTTCCAGGCCGGCCCGGGACTCGCGAACCTGGCCCGGGGCGTGGCGCCCCGGCTGCAGACCGCCGCCCTGCCTGAGCTCACCGCGCTGGCGTCCGAGCTGCAGATGACGGCGTTCATCGCGGTCCTGGACCGGCACCACTGCATCACCCTCGTCGCCGTCGAACCCCCGCACGGCGAGGGCACGCTCGTCCAGCGGCCCGGCTCGCGCCACCCGTTCGACGCCGGGGCGCCCGGCATCGCGATCCAGTCCGCCCTCACCGAATCGCACTGGCAGCGCTTGGCGCCGGGCTCGCCCTACCGGGAGGAAGCCAGGATCGCGGCCGCCACCGGGTACGCCACGAGCCACGACGAGGTGATCCCCGGAGTCAGTTCCGTCGCCGCCCCCGTCCATGTCCGCGGCCGGCTCCCCGCCGCGCTCGCCGTCGTCTACCTCCGCAGCGACCGACCCGTCGAAGCCATCGGCGCGCGCGTCGCCGCAGCGGCCCGCGCCGTCGGGTCCGTCCTGTGACGCAGTACCACCACCCCACACCCCTCCGTGCGAAGGACCAGCCATGACCACCACCGCCCTCCGCGCGTCCGCCGCGGATCCCGCCACCCTCGACGCCGAGGAGACGTGGTCCCGCGACCACCTCGAGTCCGTCCAGCTGGACCGTCTCAAGGCCACGCTCACGCACGCCTACGCACAGGTGCCCCTGTACAAGCGGAAGTTCGACGACGCCGGGGTCCACCCCGACGACCTGCGCGAGCTCGCGGACCTCGCGAAGTTCCCGTTCACCACCAAGGAGGACCTGCGCAGCACCTACCCGTTCGGTATGTTCGCCGTCCCGCAGGAGCGCGTGGCCCGCATCCACGCGTCCTCCGGCACCACAGGCCGGCCCACCGTCGTCGGCTACACGACCGGGGACCTGGACCGGTGGGCGTCCCTCGTGGCGCGCTCCCTGCGCGCCTCCGGCGTGAAGGCCGGCTGGAAGGTGCACAACGCGTACGGGTACGGGCTGTTCACGGGCGGCCTCGGCGCGCACGCGGGCGCGGAACGGCTCGGCTGCACCGTCATCCCCATCTCCGGCGGGCAGACCGAACGGCAGGTCCAGCTGATCCGGGATTTCGAACCCGACGCCATCCTTTCCACACCCACCTATCTGCTGACCATCCTCGATGCCATGGCGGCCGCGGGGATCGATCCGTCGTCGACGTCGCTGAAGACCGGCGTGCTCGGGGCGGAGCCGTGGACGGAGGGCATGCGGCAGGAACTCGAGGGGCGTGCGGGCTTCGACGCCTGCGACATCTACGGCCTGTCCGAGGTCATGGGCCCCGGCGTCGCCGGCGAATGCGTGGAGTCGAAGGACGGCTCGCACATCTGGGAGGACCACTTCCGCCCCGAGATCATCGACCCGTTCACGGAGCAGGTGCTCGACGACGGGCAGGCGGGTGAACTCGTCTTCACGTCCCTCACCAAGGAGGCGCTGCCGATCATCCGCTACCGCACCCACGACCTCACCCGGCTGGAGCCGGGTACCGCGCGCCCCGGCATGCGCCGCATGGCACGCATCACCGGGCGGAGCGATGACATGGTGATCGTGCGCGGGGTGAACCTGTTCCCCACGCAGGTCGAGGAGCTCACGTTGCGCATCCCCGCCCTGAGCCCGCACTTCCAGCTCGAACTCACGCGCCCCGAGGGCCAGCGCATGGACCGGCTGACCATCAAGGTGGAGCCGCGCGAGGGGGTCACCGCCGCCGACGCCGCCGCGGCCGCCGTCGAACTCCGGCACCTGATCAAGACGCACATCGGCTCGACGTGCGCCGTCACCGTCGTGGACCAGGGCTCCCTCGTGCGCTCCAGCGGGAAACTCCGGCGGATCTACGACCTCCGGCCGCGCGGTTGACCGGGCCCGCCGATGCGAACACCGCCGCGCCTCCGCGGCGCTGTTCGCATCGGGAGCTCCGCTCCAGCAGACTGTGCTGATGGAGAGGTCGCGCGTCGGGGACTGGCTGATCGGTGCGCTCGGCATGCTCGTAGTCCTGGGAGTCGCCGTCGGAGCCCTCTGGTGGGCGGTGAGCAGCCCGTCCGGCACGGGCGCCGACGGGGGTACGCCGTCGGTCGCGGCCTCCGGGTCCCCGCCCCCCGCGGAGGCCCGGACCGAGCCTCCGGCCGGACTGGCCGAGGACGCGGTGTGGTTCGCCGACCTCGAACTGGACGCCGGCACCATGGTGGCTGCCGGCTCGACGCTGCGGGACGTCCGGGCCGTGGGACAGGGCGTGGTCACCGGACCCGACGGACTGGTCGCCGACCGGCTCAGCGTGGACGCGACGGTTCCCTTCGACGCCGTCGCGGCCGAACTCGGCGGGGGCTCGGTGGTCCGCCCGGCCGACGACGGGCAGGTCGCCGTGGAGCGCTCCGTCGGGGTCCTCGGCCGGGACCTGCCCGTCACGGCCATCGGCACCGTCGACGTCGAGGGTGGCAGGCTCGTCATGGAGCCGCGCTCGATCGACCTCGGCGGGCGGGGCTTCTTCTCCGACGGGATCGCGGCCCTCGTCCGCCGTTTCGTCACGATCGAACACGAGATCGAGGGCCTGCCCGAGGGGCTCGTCCTCCGGGACGTCGTCGTCCAGGAGGACGGGTTCCGCGCCACCCTCACCGGCGAGGACGTCGCGCTCGCGCCCTGATCCCGGAGTGACTCCGGGCTGGTCCGGGGTGATCCCGCGGTGCTCCCGCGTGCTGTTCTGTCGTCGACGGGTCGGTCGCGGGCCGACGGGGGACCGAGGACCCTCCCCAGCGGCGGGCGGGCGGCCGATACTGGGACCCGCGCCTCGATCGTCGGAGAAGACCATGGTCCTTGCCCACCGCACCGGGCCCGCGGGAACACCGCGCCCGGACACCGCCGTGGTGGACGTCTGCCCGGGGATCCGTCGATGACCACCACCCTCGCCGGTCTCAGCACGGTGGCCGCGACCCGCCTCCTGGCCGAGGACGGCCCCAACCTCCTGCCGCAGACCGCCACCGTTCCGCGCTGGCGGGCGTTCGCCGCCCAGTTCACCCACTTCTTCGCCGTGTTGCTGTGGGTGGCCGCCGCCCTCGCCTTCGTCGCGGGGATGCCGCAGCTCGGGGTCGCCGTGACGGTCGTCGTCATCATCAACGGGGTGTTCTCCTACGTGCAGGAGGCCCGGGCCGAGCGCGCGGCCTCGCAGCTGCGGGCCATGCTCCCCACTCGCGTCCGGGTACGGCGCGACGGTGCGCCGGTGGGCATTCCCGCGGAGGAGGTCGTGCACGGGGACGTGGTGCTCCTCTCCGCGGGTGACAGGATCCCCGGCGACGTCGGCTTCACCGTGACGGAATCCTGCACCGTGGACGAATCGATGCTCTCCGGGGAGAGCGACCCCGTGCCCAAGAGGCCCGGCGACGCGGGGTTCGGTGTGACGTTCCTGGTGAACGGGAACGCCGAGGCGGAGGTCACCGCCACCGGGGCGCGGACCAGGCTCGCGGCCATCGCGACCCTGACCGCCACCGCCCAGCCACCGCAGAGCCCCCTCAACGTCGAGCTGCGACGGGTGGTCCGCATCATCTCGGTGGTCGCCCTGGCCTTCGGCGGCGTGTTCTTCACCGTCTCGCTGCTGTCCGGGACGTCCTGGCGGGACGCCTTCCTGTTCGCGATCGGGGTGTCCGTGGCCCTGATCCCCGAGGGCCTCCTGCCCACGGTCACGTTGTCCCTGGCCATGGGCGCGCAGCGCATGGCGGGCCGGAACGCCCTGGTGCGACATCTGCAGGCCGTGGAGACGCTCGGGTCCACGACGTTCATCTGCACTGACAAGACGGGCACCCTGACGCAGAACCGGATGAGCGCCGTCGAGGTCTGGACGCCGCACGGTGTCGTGACGCTGAGCGGTACCGGGTACGCCCCCAGCGCGAGCATCACGGGGGCCCCTGAGGGCGTCGTACAGGCCCGCCGTCTGGCGCGGGCAGCACGGGCGGCGTCCCGCGGACGGGCCGTGCTGCACGGGGACGAGTGGGTGGCCGAGGGGGACCCCATGGAGGCGGCCCTCGACGCGCTGGCCCGCCGGCTGGATCCCGGCACAGGAGACGGTGTCGGGAGAAATGCCGACGGAAAGGGTGCCTCCGGGGAGAATGCCGACGCCGAGGTGACCGTCGACGCCCGCTGGCCGTTCGACCCGGCCCGGAAACGCGAATCCGTGGCCGCCGCCGGACGCCTCCTGCTGAAGGGTGCCCCCGAATCCGTGCTGCCGCTGTGCCTGGCACCCACCGATCTCTCGGCCTGCGGGGCCGCCCTCGCCGAGATGGCGGGGCGCGGACTGCGCGTCCTCGCGGTGGCCGAGCGCGTGCTGCCCCGAACCCCCGGGACGCCCGGAGCGGACGGTATGCCCGGGGCCGCTGGAACGCCCGCACCTGACGGGACGTGGCCGGAGGACCCGGGCGGGCTGGAACGGGAACTCACCCTGCTCGGCCTGGTCGGCCTGCACGACCCCCCGCGGGAATCAGTGGCCGAAGCGCTGCGCGCCGCTCGGATGGCCGGCATCAAGGTGGCCATGCTCACCGGGGACCATCCGACGACGGCGGCGGCGATCGCCGGGGAGATCGGGCTGCTCGGGCCCGACCGGACCATCCTGGAGGGCAAGGACCTGCCGGAGGATCCGCACCTGCTCGGGGCACTCCTGGACCGGGACGGGGTGGTGGTCAGCAGGGTGTCCCCGGAGCAGAAGCTCGACGTCGCCAAGGCGCTGCAGCTACGCGGGCACGTCCTGGCGATGACCGGGGACGGCGTCAACGACGGCCCGGCCCTGCAGGAGGCGGACATCGGTGTGGCCATGGGAGCCAGCGGCACCGACGTGGCCCGGGAAGCGGCGGACCTGGTGCTGCTGGACGACGATTTCGCGACCATCATCGCCGCCGTCGAGCAGGGCCGTGCGACCTACGCGAACATTCGCCGATTCCTCACCTACCGCCTGACCGACAACGTCGCAGAGCTGACCCCGTTCGTCGTGTGGGCGCTGTCCGGCGGGAGCTTCCCGCTGGCGCTCGGGGTGCTGCAGATCCTCTTCCTGGACATCGGCACGGATCTCCTCCCGGCACTGGCCCTGGGCAGCGAGAAGGCCAACAAGCGCGTCATGCACCGCCCGCCGGAACGCCGGCACCTCATGGACACCCGGCTGATGGTGCGCGTCTTCGGCGTCCTCGGCCCGGTGGAGGCCGTCTTCGAGATGACGGCGTTCACCCTCACCCTCTGGCTGGCCGGGTGGCGGCCCGGGGCGGAGTTCCCCGCCGTCGGGGTCCTCGCGGCGGCGTCCGGGGCGGCGTTCACCACCGTGGTCCTGGCGCAGCTCGCCAATGCCTTCGCCTGCCGCAGCGAGTCCCTGCCCCCGTGGCGCCTGGGCTGGCGGACCAATCCGCTGATGCTGCGGGCCGTGGGCGTGGAAGTCCTGGCGCTGCTCGGGTTCCTGTTCATCGTGCCGGTGGCCGACATGCTCGGGCATGCGCCCCCCACGGCGGCCGGGCTGCTGGTGGCATTGCTCTCCATGCCGGCCCTGCTGGCGGCGGACTACTGGCACAAGCGGCTCACGCACCGGAGGACGGCGGTCCCGTCCGCAGGCTGATCCGCACGGTGCTCCCGGGCTCCACCACCGTCAGGCGCCGTCCCACGCGGACGCGGACCGCATCGGCGGTACTCTCCGCGGCTACCACCGTCAGCGTGTCCTTCTCCAGGGTGATGCCCAGGGGCAGCCCCCGGTACCGGATCCGGAAGGAGACCCGCTGCAGTTCCGTGGGCAGGCGAGGGGTGAAGGCGAGCGCGTCGGCGTGCATCCGCAGTCCCGCGAAGCTGCGCTGGACCACGTCCACGGTGCCGGCCATCGCCCCGAGGTGGATCCCCGTGCGCGTGGTGCCGCCCTGGGTGTCGTCGAGGTCGGCGTCGAGGGCGTCGCGGAAGGTGGCCCACGCCCGTTCCGGGGACGACGCCGCGAGCACCGAGGCGTGCGCCACCCGGCTGAGAGTGGACCCGTGAGCCACCCGGGCGAGGTAGTACTCGACGGTCCCCGCGAGCTGCTCGTTCGTCGGCGCGTACCCCATGCGGCGGAGGCGGCGCTTCAGCTGGTCCCGGCCCAGCAGGTAGAACAGCATGAGGACGTCCGCCTGCTTGGAGAGCTTGTACCGGTTGGTGGTGTCCCCCTCGGCGCCGAGGAGGAGGTCCAGCCGCTCGATGGTGCCATAGGTCCGCCGGTAGTGGTCCCAGTCCAGTTCCTCGAGCTGCTCGTAGCCCGCGCACTGGCTGATGACGCCGTCGTGGAAGGGAACATGGAGCAGGCGCGCCAGGCGCTTCCTGTGGTCCAGCTCGCCGCCGGTGATGTGGAGCCGGCGGCGCAGGTCCCGGCGGTCCCGGCCGCGGACGGCGTCCATGATCCTCGCCGGGCGGGAGCACACCCAGGAGGCCATGACGTTGGTGTACGCGTTGTCGTCGACGCCCTCGCCCGGGCGGCCCGGGTAGCCGTCGTGGTACTCGTCCGGCCCCACCACACCGCGGAGATGGAACCGGCCGTCGCGGGCGTCGAACTCGGCCGCCGCCGCGAAGGACCGGGCCACCTCGACGATCAGGTCCGCGCCGTGGCCCAGGATCCACTCCCGGTCGGCGGTGGCCTCGTAGTACTGCCAGGCGTTGTACGCCACGGCGAGACTGCCGTGGCGCTGCAGGTGGGAGTGGTCCGGGGTCCACTGCCCGGAGAACCGGTTGTAGAGCCAGGGCGGGGTGTCCTCGGTGCCGTCGCTGCCGCTGCGCCACGGGAACATGGCACCGGCGAGACCGGCGGCGCGCGCCCGGTCCCGGGCGGCGTCGAGTCGGCGCCACCGGTAGTCGAGGAGGGAACGGGTCACCGACGGGAGGCGGGACGTGACCAGGGGCAGGACGAAGAGGTCGTCCCAGAAGATGTGCCCGCGGTAGCCCTCGCCGTGGAGCCCGCGCGCCGGGACGCCGGCGTCGAGCTCGGCCGTGTGCTGGGAGAGGGTCTGCAGCAGGTGGAACACATGGAGGTTCAGGATGAACTGGGTCTGACGGTCTGCGTGCAGGTCGAAGCCGAACAGGTCCAGCAGCGGCCGCCACGCGTCCTCGTGGGCGGCCATCGCGGGTGGGAAGCCCCGGGGCGCGCGGGCCAGGACGGCGAGGGCCGCGGACAGGGGCGAGGACACCGCGCGGTCCCTCGAACTGACGACGGCGACCGTCTTGCAGACGGTGAGCGGCACGCCGTCCACCAGGGTGGCGGCGTGGTGCTGCAGCCATCGGGAGGGTGCGGGCCCGTCGTCGGGTGCCGCGTCGGGTGCAGCATCGGGCGCCGGTGTGCTGGCCACCGCGGCCGGGGCGCCGTCCGGGCCGGTGAACGTGACCTCGGCGGCGACGGCGATCCGGATTTGGCTCTGCCGGGTCAGCACCTCCACGGACTCGACGCCCGACCGCACCCGGCGGTCCAGGACATGGAGGTGGCGGCCCCCGAGTGCGGCGTCCTCGGGGACGTTGCCGTTCACCACACCCGCATCGAGACCCGTGCGGATCCCCACGGCCCCGCCCCAGCCGCGGGCGGTCAGCCTGGTCTCCAGCAGCGCCAGTCCGGGCTGGGCCATGGAGACGATGCGCCGCTGGTGGACCTCCAGCCGCCGGCCGTGGGCGTCCTCGAGCACCGCCCGCCGGAACAGGACGGCCCGCCGCAGGTCCAGCTCGCGATGCTGCCCCGCCAGGGTCAGACCGCCGTCGGACCACCACGGACCGGGCGGTAGCCGGAGGTCGAGGGGAAGCCAGTTGGGGAGGTTGACCAGGTGTTCGCCGTCCGCCTCCTCGCCGTGCACCAGCTCGGCACACCGGTTGTAGATGCCCGCGAGGTACGTGCCGGGGTAGTGGACGGCGTCGGCGACGGCCTCCGGGTCGGCGCCGCGTGTAGCCATGCGGCCGTTGCCCAGGGTGGTCAGCGCCTCGCGGTGGCCCTCGTGCCAGGGGTCGAACCCGTCGTAGATGAGGTGCCAACGGTGCGTGAGGACCAGGCCCATGTCCAGCTGGCGGGCGTCGTCGAGCACCATGTGGGCGCCGGCGCGTTCGAGTGCCGTCCGCTGCTCCGCGCGGTCGATCCCCACGATCAGCCCGAACCCGCCCGCGTGGGCGGCGGCCACCCCGCTCGTGGCGTCCTCGACGACCACGGTGCGGGCGGGGCGGGTCCCGAGCCGACGTGCTGCCTCGAGGAACGTGGCCGGGTCGGGTTTGCCGGGCAGCCCCAGCTCCGCGGCCACGGTCCCGTCGACGACGACGTCGAACGCCTCCTCCAGCCCGGCGGCGGCGAGCACCGAGGCGGCGTTGCGGCTCGCCGTCACCAGCGCGCACGGGACCCGGCTCTCGTGCAGCCGACGGATCAGTTCCACCGTGCCGGGGAAGGCCCTCACGCCGTGCCGGCGCAGCTCGTCGACGAACAGGGCGTTCTTCGCCGCACCCAGGCCCTGCCCCGTCCATGCCTCCGGCGGGTCCGACGGCGTCCCGGGTGGCAGGTGGATCCCGCGGGAGTGCAGGAACACGGCGACGCCCTGCTCCCGCGGGCGCCCGTCCACCCAGGCGTAGTAGTCGCTGTCGTCGAAGGGACGCAGGTCCGCGCCGGCGGGCACCCGCGGATCCGCGAGCACGGCGTCGAACAGCTGCTTCCACGCGGCCCGGTGCACCGACGCCGTGTCCGTGACCACGCCGTCCAGGTCGAGGATCACCGCGTCGAAGGGGGACGCGGTGCCCGTCACCGTGGGGCTGCCGCTCCCGCGCCGCCCCGGCACGGCGGAACCGACGCCGGTTTCCGCCTCGGCGCCGTCGACGCGCTCAGGTCCCATCGGGACCGCCGGCCAGGTGCAGGACCGCGGCGCCGTCGACGCGGTCCGCCGCAAGGTCCGCCAGGGCACGGTCCGCCGCCGTGAACGGATACCGCTGGACGGTGGGCCGCAGCGGGATGCGGGCCGCGAGCGCCAGGAGCTCACGGCCGTCGGCCCGGGTGTTCGCCGTGACGCTGCACAGCCGGCGTTCCTGGAAGAGCTCGTCGGCGTAGTGCAGCACCGGGATGTCGCTGAGATGGATGCCTGCGACGGCCAGGGTACCGCCGCGGTCCAGGGCCCGCAGGGCAGGGGGCACCAGTCCGCCGGCGGGCGCGAAGAGGATGGCGGCGTCCAGTGGCCGCGGAGGCTCCTCGGCGGCGTCCCCGACGAAGGCGGCGCCCAGCTCCGCGGCCAGGCGCTGCGCGCTCGCCGAGCGGGTCATGACGGAGACCTCCACGCCCTCGAACATCGCCACCTGCGCAGCCAGGTGGGCGGACGCCCCGAAACCGTAGATGCCGAGCCGGCCGCCGGGCCGCACCCCGGACCGGCGGAGCGCCCGGTACCCGATGATCCCGGCGCAGAGCAGCGGGGCCGCCTCCTCGTCGGAGAACCCCGGCGGCACCGCGTACGCGAAGGCCTCGGGAACGGTCACGAGCTCGGCGTATCCGCCGTCGTCGTCCCAGCCGGTGAACCGCGGGGACAGGCACAGGTTCTCGTCGCCGCGGAGGCAGAACCGGCAGGCACCGCACGTCGAGCGCAGCCACGCGATGCCCACCCTGTCACCCCTGCCGAAGAGCCGGCAGCCCGGCCCGGTGCCCACCACCTCGCCGATGGCCTCGTGCCCCGGCACGGTCCGCGGATGCCTGGCGGGCAGATCGCCCTCGACCAGGTGCAGGTCGGTCCGGCACACCCCGCACGCCCGGACGCCGACCAGCAGCTCACCGGGGCCCGGGACGGGGTCCGGCCGGGTGCCGAACACGAGCGCCGACGCACTCCCCGCGCTCGGGTCAGGGTGGGCGTCGTCAATCCACCAGGCGCGCACGGCCCACCCCTCGGTCCGGGGCGGGACAGGCGTTGACCGCCCGATGCCGTGCCGGGTCGCGGACCCGGCCGTCGTCCTCGAGTGACATGGGCACCCCCTGGGTAGAGGCAATATCGTACGCCGTGACGGGCTCCCGATCCGCTCCGCGGAGGACGCCTCGCCCGGGCCGGGTGGCGCGCGCCGTCGGGACTTTGCCGCGACGCCCGGGATCCCGGTACCCGGGGCGGGACGGCCCGCTCGGGGCGGGTGCGAGAATGGCCGCATGCCGCACCAGGGAACACCCGTCGGGCGGGTCCACGCGCTCTACCGGTATCCGGTGAAATCGACGTCGGGCCAGCCGGTGGGAACAGCCGCCGTCACCCCGTCGGGTCTCGAGCACGACCGCCGCTGGGCGGTCTACACCCACGACGGCGGGATCGCCAGCGGCAAGCGCACACGCCGCTTCAGGCCGGTCCCCGGGCTCCTGGACTGGACGTCGGAGTGGGACGGGCGCGACGGCGTCTCACTCCTCCGCAGCCCCGCCGGTGTTCCGTACCGGGTGGACGACCCCGCGGCCTCCGATGCGCTGACCGCAGGGTTCGGCCAGGAGCTGACACTGCGGGAGGGGACCACCGTGCAGCACCATGACGAGTCGCCGCTCCACCTGGTGACGACGTCATCCCTCGCCGCACTCGCGGAGCTGCTGGGCGGCGCGATCGAGGAGCGCCGCTTCCGCCCGAATCTCGTCCTGGATACCGGTTCCGATCCGCTGTTCCTCGAACGTGACTGGGCGGGGATGGAGCTGGCGATCGGCGATGACGTGATCATCACGGTCGACGCCGGCATGCCCCGCTGCACGATGATCGACCAGCCCCAGGCAGGGATGGCAGCCGGACCCCGGGCGCTGAAGGTACTTTCGGTTCACAATGGACTGGAGTTCGGGGTGCAGGCCCGCGTCGCCCGCAGCGGCGCGATCAGCGTGGGAGACCTGGCGACCCTGCGCCGTAGGGCGTTCTGATTCATCAGAGAGGAGAGAGCTCATGCGCACTGTGACCTACTCGATGGGGGTCTCGCTGGACGGCTACATCGTCGGCCCGGACGGCGGCTTCGAGTTCACGACGCCGGATGAGGAGGTTTTCCAGTCCTCCATCGACGAGATCCGCGGTATCGGCGTCCACCTGATGGGGCGCAGGCTCTACCAGACGATGCTGTACTGGGAGACCGCCGACCAGGATCCGTCCGCCGACGAGCCGGACCGCGAATGGACCGCACTGTGGAAGGGGCTGCCGAAAGTGGTGTTCTCCCACTCGCTGTCCGCGGTCCGGGGCAGCAACACCCGTCTGGCGTCCGGCAGCCTGGCGGACGAGATCGTCCGACTGCGCGCCGATCCGGCGGAAGGAGATATCGCCATCGGAGGGGCGACCCTCGCCGAGGAAGCTGCGGCGCTGGACCTCATCGACGAGTACCGGGTGCGGGTCCATCCGGTGCTGGTCGGGGGCGGGCATCCGTTCTTCCCACCCCATCGCCGTCGCACGGACCTCGAGCTCATCGGCAACCGCGTCTTCGGATCGGGCGTGGTGCTCTCCCGCTACCGTGTGAAGCGCTGACCTCAGCGGGCGCCCACCCGGGTGGCGACGGCGACGATCTCCTGCATGTAGGGAGCCACGACCTGTCGGGAGATCCTGCAGTCCAGCAGGAGGACGCCGTCGTCGTCGGAGGCGAGCCAGCCCTCCACCGCGCCGAGATCGTCGAGCGAGGCGATGGTCGCGGCACGCCCCCCGAGCGCCGACGCGACGGCGGCGAAGTCCACCTCGTCGATCAGCATGGGCCCCGAATCTATACCGCGAACGGCATATTGGTGGATCTCGGCTCCGTAGGCGGCGTCGTTGAACACGACGATGACGGCGCGGCGTGCGGTCCGGATGACGGTCTCGAGATCGGCGAGGGCCATGAGCGCGCCGCCGTCACCCGTGCAGAGGACGATCGTGGAGTCCGGCAGCGCGCGGGCGGCGCCGACGGCGCTGGGGAAGCCGAGCCCGATGGTCTGGTAGGCGGTACCCACCATGATCAGGCGGTTCGGTGCGGGGACGCGGAGGTAGCCGGGCGCCCAGCCGATGAAGTGGCCGCCGTCCTGCACGACCGTCCGGTCCACGGGCAGCATCCGGTCCAGCGCGCGGCACAGGCTCCGCGGGTCGAGGCGGCCGTCGGGCGCCGTCGGCTCGCCGTCGTCCCGGGCGTCATGGGCGCGCAGGGCGTCCCCGCCGGCACGCGTGCTCCACCGCTGCCTGCCCTCGCGGCGGTCGACCGCTGCGAGGAGTGCTTCGGCCGTGAGTCGCGCGTCGGCGTGCAGGAAGTCGGTGACGACCGGCGAGGTGGGACCGGCGGTGAGATCGGCCTGGACCACCCGGGCGTCGGGGTCGAAGGCGTGGCCGAAGCGCATCGTGAACTGGTTGAGCCGCGCGCCGAGCACCAGGACGACGTCGGCCTGCCGGACGAGACCGGCCGTGCGTTCGGAGGCCCAGCCGCCCGCGATGCCGAGGGCGGCGGCGTCGTCCCCGAAGAGTCCCGCCCCGAGGCCGGAGGTGGCGGTGAGGGCCCCGAGACGGTCGGCGAGTGCTCCCGCCGCCGCACCGGCACCGCTCACCCAGGCGCCCCGGCCGGCCAGGATCAGGGGCCGCTCGGCGGAGGCGAGCAGCGCCGCGACGCGGTCGACGTCGGCGGGAGCCGGCACCGGGCGGGGGAGGGGGGCCGTCGCCTCGGGGGCGTCCTCCCCGGCGGCCTCGGCGGCGGCGAGGTCGTACGGGATGGCCAGGACCACGGCCTCGCGGTGACGGAGCGCGTGCTCGACCGCCGCCGTCGTCACCGCCAGCGGGTGCGTGGCGTCCACCGTGAACGTCGTGGCGCCGAGGCCCTTGGCCACGAGGGACTGGTCGACGTCCCAGGCGCGCATCCCGGTGGTGGGTGCGTCGCCGACCACGAGGACCAGCGGGATGTCCGCCTGCACGGCCTCGGCCAGCGGGGTCAGTGCATTGGTGAATCCGGCGCCGTACGTGGTGGTGGCGACGGCGAGGCGGCCGCTGGCCCGGTGGTAGGCGTCCGCGGCGGCGACGGCCCCGGCCTCGTGCCGCACCGCGGTGAAGTGCAGCGACGGCGAGGCCATGACGGCGTCGAGGAAATGCGCGTTCCCGTTGCCCATGACGCCGAACACCTCGGTGGCGGCGGGCAGGAGGGCGGAGACGATGCGGGCGGAGACGGTGGCCATGGTCGGGTCCTTGCAGGCGGTGTCCCCGGCGCTGGTGCAGGCACACGGTCACCCGGGGACCGGTGGGTGAATTCCGTATGTGCCTCGGGCTGCTGCGCCCTTATTGCCTCTTTTTCAGGCACGGTGCCCGTGGCACCCGACGCCTGCCACTATAGCGGGCATGCGGTGCGGTTCCCGGCGTCGTCCGCGTCCGACCCGCCCACTGACCGGCCGGCCCGCGGTCTGCCTTGCCCACCGACCGACCCTGCACAGTGGGCATCCATGACGATGCCCACCGACCGAGTGCGGTCGGTGGGCATGTCCACGAGCAGCAGGCCGAGCCCGACGACGTCGGCCGGTCAGGCGCGGGAGCCCGCCCCCGTCCCGGCGTCGGCCTCGGTCTTCTCGGCCTCCAGCGGCGCACCCCGGGTCTCCTTTACCATGGTGACGCCGATGAGCGAGATGACGCAGAGGCCCATGATGTAGAGGCCGATCGAGCCGGACCATCCCGTGCTGTTCAGCAGCGCCTGGGCGATGAGGGGCGCGAAGGCGCCGCCGAGGATCGCGCCGAGGGCGTAGCCGATGCCGATGCCGGAGTAGCGAACGTTCGCCGGGAACATCTCGGCGTACATCGCGGACATGGGGCCGTAGGACAGCCCGAGCCCGATGGTCAGCACGAAGATCGCGACGCCGTAGGCCCAGATGTTCCGGGTGTCGATCATCATGAACATCGGGATCATCCAGACGAAGATCAGCCCGTACCCGATCTGGAAGGTCCGTACGCGTCCGATGCGGTCCGAGAGGATGCCGCCGTAGAGGGTGAAGATGAGCCAGCCGAACGATGCCAGGAGCGTCGCGAGGAGCACGGGCGCTGCGGGCATGCCGAGGGCGCGCTGGGCGTAGGAGGACAGGAACGCGATCACGAGGTAGCCGGCCGCGTTGTTGCCGATGAAGATGACCGCAGCGAGGAGCACGGGCCGCTTGTGCGTCCGCATCAGGTCGCGCAGCGGCGTCGCGGTGTCCCTCTTGCGCTCGATCATGCGCTTGAACACGGGGCTCTCGGCGACGGCGGCGCGGATGAAGTAGCCGACGACGATCAGCACGACGGAGAGCAGGAACGGGATGCGCCAGCCCCAGGCGAGGAAATCCTCGGGGGACAGCGAACTGCGGAGCACGAACAGCACGAGGGTGGCCAGGATCATGCCGACGGGCACGCCGATCTGGGGGTAGGCACCCCAGAAGCCGCGCTTGTTCACCGGTGCGTGCTCCACGGCCATGAGGGCTGCGCCGCCCCACTCACCGCCGGCAGAGAACCCCTGGAGGATGCGCAGGAGCATCAGGAGGATGGGAGCCCAGACGCCGATCTGCGCATAGGTGGGCAGCAGGCCGATCAGTGCGGTCGCCGAGCCCATCAGGACGAGCGTGAAGACGAGCATCGCCTTCCGGCCGATGCGGTCGCCGAGGCGTCCGGCAATGACGGCGCCCAGCGGGCGGAAGAAGAAGCTGATGCCGATCGTGGCCCAGGCCACGAGCTGGGCGAGGCCCGGGCTCTCGCCCTCGAGCGGGCCGAAGTAGAGGGACGCGAAGACCAGGCCCGCGGCCTGGGCGAAGATGAAGAAGTCGTACCACTCGATCGTGGTGCCGACCATCGTCCCTGCGAGGACCTTGCGGTCCGCCGCACTCATGCCGTCCCGGGCCTGCCCGTCCGGACGCTCTGACGCTGATGCCATGAAAAACCCCTTTGTCTTCCGATGTGTCCTGCTGGAGTGATCCCCGTGGGTGGGCGTCGCTGTATTCGGCGTCGAGCGCGGGATCGTATACGAACAGTAGGTGGGCTCCTTGCGCGGGTCAAGGGTTTTCGAGCGGGGGATCCGCTGCAGGGTGTGCCGGAGGCGCCCACGCGCAGCGCCGGTTCGCCCAGAGAATCCTGATCGTAGTAATTGCGCGATGCCGTGATGTTCGTTGGGAATCCCGGAGCGATCCTCAGTAGTGTTTGAGCATGGCCACCTTCCTCAGAAACAGCCGCGCCGCCGCGCTTCCTGCCAAGCTCTCACGATCCTGGCTGCTGGCCTCCGCGGCGTCCGAGGACACCTTCATCCCCGCCCTCACGTCCGAGGCCGACTCCGTGGTGTTCGACATGGAGGACGCCGTCCCCGCAGCGGGCAAGGCGGAGGCACGCGAGCGCGTGGTCGAGGCCCTCTCCACCGGCATGACGGCATGGGTGCGGGTCAACGGCATCGAGACGGAGTACTGGGCCGACGACCTCGCGGCCCTGTCGAAGGCGCCCGGCCTGCGCGGGGTCATGCTCGCGATGACGGAGAAACCCGAGCAGGTCACGCACACGGCGATGCGCCTGCAGGCAGGAACGCCCGTCCTGGCGCTCATCGAATCCGCACTCGGCATCGAGAACGCGACGGCGATCGCCAGCGCGCCGGGCACGTTCCGCCTCGCGTTCGGCGTCGGCGATTTCCGGCGCGACACCGGAGCCTCCGATGACCCCATGGCGCTCGCCTATGCGCGGTCGAAGCTCGTGGTCGCCTCCCGCGTGGGGCAGCTTCCCGGCCCGATCGACGGACCGACGGTCGGGGCCCTGGGGGAGGAGTTGCTCGAGGCCTGCAAGGTCACGGCCTCCATGGGGATGACCGGCAAGCTGTGCCTGCTGACCGACGCCACGGACACCATCAACCGCGGTTTGTCGCCCAGCGAATCCGAGATCAGCTGGGCCGCCGAACTCCTCCGCGAACACGCCGCCGGGGCTGTGGTGGGCGACGGCTCCTACCTGCCGCGTCTGGCCCGTGCGCAGAAGATCTCCTCCCTCGCGGACTCCTACGGGCTCTGGAACGCCTGACGGGGAAAGTTTTTCGCACTCCTTGCATCCGAATCGCCCCGCCGCCGGGTAGTACCGGGTGTCAGCGAAAATCCCCGACCTCGGGGCCAGACCAAGGAGTAGCAATGCAACGAAGCCTGTACGCCATTGGAGCCGTAGCAGCCCTGGGAGCCGCGTCCATCGCAGCCCCGGCCACCGCCGCCGAAGCGCCCGCCGACGCGTCCCTGTCCGTCCTTCACGGCGTCCCCGACCTCACCGTCGACGTCTACGTCAACGGCGCCCTCACCCTGGACGACTTCACCCCGGGCACGCTCGCCGGACCGCTCGCCCTGCCGGCCGGCGACTACCAGCTGGCCATCACGGCATCGGACGCAGCGGACGCCAGCGCGCCCGTGATCGGTCCCGTCGACGTGACGCTCGAGGCCGGCGGCAACTACACCGCCACGGCGAATCTCGACGCCGCGGGGCAGCCGACGGCGAACTTCTACACCAATGACACCTCGACCATCGAGGCCGGCAAGACGCGGCTGACGGTGCGCCACGTCGCGGCCGCTCCTGCCGTGGACGTCCTGGCCGGGGGTGCGCCGATCGTCGAGAACCTGAGCAATCCGGACGAGGCCTCGCTGACCACGGATCCCGGGATGGTCTCGGCGGCTGTTGCAGCCACCGGTACCACCGATCCGGTGATCGGCCCGGCCGATCTCAACCTCCCTGAAGGCACGTCGACGATCGTGTACGCCTGGGGCAGCCTCGAGGCGGGTAACCTCGCGCTCGCCACGCAGTCGATCGAAGGGCTCCACTCCACGCCCGGCGCCGTCCCCGGCGGCCAGTCCGGCCTCGCAGCCCAGGACGACAACGGAGCGGCCATCGGGCTCGGGGCGTTCCTCCTGGCCCTGCTGGGCGGAGCAGCAGCCCTCGCCCGCCGTCGGACCGCGCGCGTCTGATGCCGGCAGTGCCGGGCGGGGAGGCCGTTCGCTCCTGCCCGCCCGGCACCTCACCCTTCACAGGAGAGTCCCGAACAGTGCATTCCAGACGACCAGTCCTGGCCGCGGCGGTCTTCGCCTCCATGCTCCTCACGGGGTGCGTGCAGGCCGACAGCCCGGCAGACCCGGCACCGGCGATCACCGCTCCCGTCCCCGCGCCGTCGATGCCGGCGAACGCCGCCGGTGACCCGGCACCACCCGCGGCCCCGACGACCGAGGCTGCCGCAGTGCCACCGACGGCGGTCGCCGACGTGTCCGTCCAGAAAGCGGACGGCGCCCTCCGACCGATGGACCCGGAGCCCGTCTCGCTCGCTATCGCCGGTACCGACATCTCGGTGAAGGTCGTGGACGTCGGTATCGAGGACAACGACGCCATGGAGATCCCCGACAGCTTCTACGAAGCGGGGTGGTACCGGTACGGCCCCGCTCCCGGAGCGGAGGAGGGCAATGCGGTGATCGCCGCGCACGTAGACAGCCTCACCGAGGTGATGCCCTTCGCCCAGCTCAAGGACGTAGCGGTCGGGACCATCGTCACGGTGGGTCTGGAGGACGGCCGGTCCCTGACGTACGAGGTCTCGGACGTACGGAACGTGCCCAAGGCCACGCTCGACGGATCGGAGATCTTCCAGCGCGACGGCGCCCACGAACTCAAGGTCATCACCTGCGGGGGTGAGTGGCTGGCCGAGGAAGGAGACTATGAGGATAATGTAGTGCTCACAGCCTTACCGCTCTGAGTCCGATGGGGTAAGAGCCCAGGATCGCAGGACGCCGCACCGGTGCGGCATCGGCCCCGGCTTGAGGAGTTACACGTGGCATCTCCGGCCCCGGACTGGACGAGGCAGCTCGATCTGGACTTCTCCGCCGGGGACGAGCGTGCCATGACCGCTGCCTACGAGTGCTTCTCCCCACTCGTCTTCACGGTCGCCCTGCGGTCGATGAGGGACCGGGCAGCCGCCGCGGACATCACCCAGGACGTCTTCGTCAGGGCGTGGCGATCGAGGGACCGCTTCGATCCGGAGGCGGGTGCGGTGCCGGCCTGGATCATGGGGATCTGCCGCAACGTGATCCTCGACTCCCTGTCGGCCAGGAGCCGGCAGGAGCATCTCGTGGCCCGGGCCGGTTTCGCACCGGACCCGGGTGCTGTGTTCGATCACGGTGTCGACACCATCACCGACCGGGTCGTCCTCGGATCGGAGCTCGAACGACTGGGAGAGCCGCAGGGTTCGATCCTGAAGCTGGCCTTCTACGAAGACCTCACACACCAGCAGATCTCGGCGCGGATGGATCTGCCGCTGGGAACTGTCAAGAGTCACATCAGAAGGAGTCTCGTGCACCTGCGTAATCGACTGGGGGAATGGAATGCAGCATCTTGACCCGGATGCCATGGGTCTCGCTGCGCTCGGTGAATCACTCGACCCCTGGTCGCAGACGCATCTGGGACAGTGCGGCGCGTGTGCCGCAGACGTGGACGGGCTGCGGAACGTCGTCGCCCTTGCGAGGGCCGACGGCGCGGTAACGGTCCTCGAACGGCCGGAACCGGCAGTCTGGGAGGCGGTGCAGGCCGAACTCGGCCTGCGCGCCGACCAGCGTGCGGAGGGGACCGATTCCCTCCCCGACCCGGCGGCGGACGTGCGCTCCCTGGCTGCGGTCAGGGATCAGCGCGATCGCAGGAGGGGCCAGGTCCCCACCCGATGGCTGGCGGTCGCCGCCGGCGTCGGCATCCTCGTGGGTGGCGGAGCGCTGTGGGCCTGGGAGTCCCTCCGCGCCGGTGACGACGGCGTGGTGCTGGCCACGGCAGAGCTGGACGCGCTGCCCGGGTTCTCGGGATCCGGAGAGGCGACGATCGTGCGCGCCGACAACGGCACCCGGAGCATCGACGTCGACCTCACCGGAGCGACGCCGGAGGGCTTCCGGCAGGTGTGGCTGATCGCCCCCGATCTGCAGGAGATGTACAGCGTGGGCCTGCTGGAGACGGAGCACGGCAGCTTCGCGGTGCCGGAGGACATCGATCTGGCGAAGTACCCCATCGTCGACATCTCCGATGAGCCCTTCGACGGGGACCCCACCCACTCCAGCGTCAGCATGGTCAGGGGCACGATCGGCGCCGTCGGCAGCTGAGGGACCTGCCGGGTCAGTGCGCGAGGGCGCGTTCGGCCATGCCGTTGATGCGTGAGGTGCCACCGCAGTTCGTGCACACCTGGAGGCGGGTCTTCTTCACGGTGAGGAGCGGGATGAAGAACACTGAGATCTTCGTCCTCCGCTGGATCAGCTGCTGCGGTGCGAACCTTCCACAGAAGCGGCAGGAGGCGGAGCGGGTGGAGTGGAGGTGCTCACGCGTGGTGAGGCCGAAGAGGAAGAACATCCCTCTACGGTACGGGCGCCGAGGCAAAGAAGAAAGCCCCCTTACTATTTCCCTTCCGGTGTCGAGGGTGCTGGTCGGTGCCGGCCGGGCCGGGGAGCGCCGGGATCAGGGCGTGCGCGTCCCGCGGTAGTGCCCGGGCCAGTCCCGGACAGGGATGCGCGAGATCGTCCGGACGGTCCCCGCCGTCCCCCACTCGTTCTTTCCCAGCCGCGAGAGCGGCCTGAGCGCGGTGATCGACGGGAGGTCGCCGTCGAGTACGTCCTCCGAGACCGCGGCGTGCAGCACCTCGCCGAAGACGAGGGTGCAGTCGCCCATCTCCTGGATCAGGTGGAGCCGGCACTCCAGTGCCACGGGGGATTCCAGGACCCGCGGCGGCCGCACGGTCGCGCTCGGTTCCCGGGTGAGCCCGGCGGCGTCGAACTCGCTGACGTCCGGCGGGAAGCCGGTCGCGGTGGCGTTGACGGCCTCGAAGAGGTGCTCCGGCGTGAAGCTGACCACGAACTCACCCGTGGCCTCGATATTGCTCACGGAGTCCTTGCGGCCCACGGACGTGAACTGGACGATCGGCGGGTCGACCGACGCGATCGTGAAGAACGAGTGCGGTGCGAGGTTGTCCACACCGTCCGCCGACGTCGAGGAGACCCAGGCGATGGGCCGTGGCACGACGACGGAGGTCAGCAACCGGTAGAACGCGCGGCTGTCCGCGGGATCGGGAACGATGTCCGTGCGCATCGGGGACTAGCCCTGCGCCGTCAGGAGGTCGCGGAGGCTGAGTGGGCGGCGCCCGGTGAGGCGTTCGACGTCGGGGGAAACCTCGGCCATCTCGCCGCGCGCGATGGCCGTGTAGGTGCTCACCCAGGCCTCGACCTGCCAGTGCGGTGCGCCGTGGTGGCCGCGGGATGCCATCGCCTCCTCGTACGTCTGGTCCTCGAACCGCACGGAGGCGGGAGTGAGCTCCGTCAGGAGGGCGGCAGCCTCGGTCAGGGTGAAGGCCTCCGGGCCGGTCAGCCGGTAGGCCTTCCCTTCGTGATCCGCCGGCGCCCGCAGGATCGCGGCGGCTGACCGGGCGACATCGGACCGGGCCACGGCGGAGAGCAGGCCGTCCCCTGCCGGCCCGCGGAGCACCCCGTCCTCCGCGAAGGCGGGCACGACGTCCAGGTAGAGGTTGTCGCGGAGGAACGTCCAGGCCATACCGGATCGCCGCAGGTACTCCTCCGTGGCCCAGTGGTCGCGGCCGAGCAGGAACGTGGTATCGGGTGCCGCACCGAGGAACGAGGTGTAGACGACGTGCCGCACACCCGCCGCCTTCGCGGCGTCGATGAACGTGCGGTGGGTCGCCACGCGGTCGGCCTCCTCGGCGGCGGAGACCATGAACAGGACGTCGACGCCGGCGAGTGCCTCGACGGACGCGTCGGCGTCGTCGTAGGTACACGGCCGGACGACGGCGTCGGGAAGGTGCTGCACGCGGTCGGGTGATCTGGCCGGGAGGATGAGGGGCAGCCCGTCGGCGGCGAGGTCCCGGGCGACGCGTCCACCCACGAAGCCGGTGGACCCTGTGACTGCAATGCGCTGCTCCATGTCCGGAACAGCCACGCCGGGGGCCGAAATATTTCCTCCCGGCCCCGTCAGCTGATGCTCCGCAGGTCGCCGGGTCGATGACGGCGGACCCGGTGCGGCGTCCGGCGGCCCCCGGGCGATGCCTCGCTGCGGGCCGGTGGCGACTAGACTCGGCGCCTATGGATCACATGCGCAGGCTCCGCACCCCGATCGTCTGGCTGCTCGTCGCCGCCCTGGTCCTCGGTGTCGGGGCGGGTTTCTTCTCCGTCATCTTCTAGCACCGTCCGGCCGGGCCCCGTGCCGCGTGCGGGCCGTCCTGCCGCCCGTAACCCCTCGGGCCCGCTTTCCGCCAGCGCGAACCACGGCAGCAGACGACTTGGCGAGGGCATCGTCGCGCCCCTAAGGTCATCAGTAGGCTTAGCTTCATCGGCGAGCCGACCTTCGGTCCGGCGTCCGTCGTGGCGCAGGACACGCACCAACCAGGGAGAATACTTATGACCTCCGAGAGCACCACAGGATCCACCGACCAGTACACGTTCCAGAACCCCGTCACGCGGTTCGAGAGCATCACCCCTCCCGCCGAGCACACGGACGAGCCCGGGCTCGAGTCCCAGATGGACATCAAGGCCGATCGCGGCGAGACCTCCTACCGCGGCACGGGCCGGCTCACGGGCAGGAAGGCCCTGATCACCGGGGCGGACTCCGGGATCGGTGCCGCCGTCGCCATCGCCTTCGCCCGCGAAGGGGCCGATGTCGCCCTGTCCTACCTCCCCGAGGAGGAAGAGGATGCACAGGTCGTCAGGGGACTCATCGAGGCGGAGGGTCGGAAGGCTGTCTGCATCCCCGGCGACCTGAAGGATCGCGCGTACTGCATCTCCCTCGTGCAGGAGGCCGTGGACGGCCTCGGCGGACTGGACACCCTCGTGAACAACGCCGGCAAGCAGGTGGCCGTCGACTCGCTCGAGGACCTGAGCGACGAGCAGCTGGACCACACGTACAAGACGAACATCTACTCGTTCTTCCGCGTGACCAAGGAGGCGCTCAAGCACCTCCAGCCGGGTTCGGCGATCATCAACTCGACGTCGATCCAGGCCTACGAACCCTCGCCGACCCTCGTGGACTACGCGAGCACCAAGGCTGCGATCAACAATTTCACCAAGGGGCTCGCGCAGCAGCTCGCACCCAAGGGCATCAGGGTCAACGCCGTGGCGCCCGGACCCATCTGGACGCCGCTGCAGCCCTCGGGCGGACAGCCGAAGGAGGCGCTGCCCGAGTTTGGGAAGGACACCCCGCTGGGCCGTGCGGGACAGCCGACCGAGCTCGCGCCCGCGTACGTCTTCCTGGCGTCCTCGGAGTCGAGCTACGTGCTCGGCGAGACGCTGAACGTCAATGGCGGCATGCCTTCGCCGTAACCCCGACGGCACACGACAGCAGCCCCGGACTCGTGCGAGTCCGGGGCTGCTGTCGTGGTGGGTCGTGCTGGAGCTACCGCGCCTCGTCCAGTGCATCGAAGTCCGTGCGGTCGATGCGGCGGTGGTACCGCATGCCGGCGAGCCCACCGAGGATCGCCCCGACGAGTGCGATGGCGGCCACCACGAGCAGGACGAGGAGCCCGGGCCCGGTGAGGTCCTGCAGGGCGGGGAGGCCGAGACCCTGGACCCGGTCGGTGACGTTCGCCTGGTTGCCGACGATGAGCCCGATGATGGCGAGCACGAGGGTGACGACCACCGCCCACAGCCACACCGCGACACCCTGCTTGGCGCCACTGAACCGCGCCATGCGCCCGGCGACATACCCGCCGGTGTAGTAGGCGATCAGCAGCACGAGACCAAGGACGACGGCGGTCGTGATGGCCGCGGTCCGCGCCTCGCCCGAGCCGCCCGTGAGGTCCCCGGTCGAGAGGTTGCCGCCGACGCCGAAGAGCGCGGCGACCCCGCCCACGAGGGCGGAGAGCAATACGAACATGCCGGTGGCGGTGAGCCAGCCGAAGAACGCGGAGCCGAACTTCATGCCGCCGAAGTGTTCCTTCTCGCGCTGGTGCAGCAGCTTGCGGTCGGCCAGACTGGGGACGCCCGATGCGGCCGCGGTCCCGCGCGGGACGGCGTGGTCGCTCCCGGTGGATCGGCTGCGCTCCCTGGACGTGGGGGCAGGGGTCACGGGGACGGCCTGCGTCTTCGTGTGCTCGACGCGGCGGGGCTCGTCCCGCGAGGCGGAGATCGGGGCGGCCTGCCGGCGCGTGGGGGTGGTGTCCGCGGTGTCGGTCGGGCTGTCGGAATACATGCCCGGGACGTAGCCGCCAGCGTCGTCGTCGGACCCGCTCCCGGCGTCGTTGCCCCCACTGTGCGCCGCGGACGGCGCCACGGCCGAGGCGCCGTGCTCCCCGGTGCCCGCGCGGTGGGTGTCCATCAGCTCGGTGGGGTTGTCCTGGGTCTGGGCGTGCTCGGGTTCGTCGGCCCCGCGGCGGTCGCCGTTCGTGTTCCCTGTTGCCGGTGTACTCATCGGTCCTCCTGATCTCAGGGCCCGCAGGCTCGCTAAGGTGGCTTAGTATTCCCTAGAAGTATCCCACGCCGGCGGGTGGGAAGACCTGTGGCGCCGCGCCGCACGGCGGGATGCAAGACTGGGCTCATGGATCCTGAGCTGTTCATGACCGTGGTGTGCGGAGCGCTGATCGCCGTCGGCATCGCGGGAGTGGTGATCCCGGTGCTGCCGGGCAGCATCCTGATCATCGTGTCGCTGCTCGTCTGGGCGATCACCCTCGGAAGCGCCACCGGGTGGACCGTCTTCGCCGTCGGCACCGTCCTCGCGGGTGCCGGGCTCGCCGCTGGACTGGTGCTCACGGGCAGGACGCTGCGGCAGCGCCGGATCCCGGGACGCTCGGTCACCGTCGGCGTCCTTGCCGGGATCGCGGGGATGTTCGTCATTCCCGTCGTCGGCCTGTTCGTGGGGTTCGCGCTCGGGCTGTTCCTGAGCGAGTTCGCCAGGCAGCGGAACGCGCGGGAGGCGGTGACCTCCAGCCTCCATGCCCTGAAGGCGACGGGGTTCGGGATCCTCGCCGAACTGGCGCTTGCCTGTCTCGCGGGTGCCACCTGGGTCATCGGGGTCTGGGTCCACTTCGCCGGCCGGTAGGCGTCAGGAGTCCCCCGAGAGGGTCAGCGCCGCGACGATCAGCGCGAGGTGGCTCAGCCCCTGCGGCAGGTTCCCCAGGAACGCGCCGTCGGACGGTTCGATCATCTCGGCCATGATGCCGACGTCGTTGGCGAGGGGCACGAGCTCCTCCATCAGCTGTACGGCCTCGCCCCGGCGGCCGACGGCGACGAGCGCCGACACCATCCAGTACGCGCACGCCACGAACGTCGCCTCTTCCTCCTGCATACCGCTGTACCGGTAGAGCAGTGGGCCGGCGCCGAGTTCGGCGCGGAGGGCGTCGAGGGTCGAGGACATGCGCGGTCCGGTGTCGAAGCCGCTCATCGCGTGCAGGAGGATCGAGGCGTCGAGTTCGGTGGAGCCGGGATACCAGATGTAGCTCTGGCGCTCCTCGGACCATCCGTGTTCATGCACCCAGTCACGGATACGATCGCGCTCCGCGGTCCACCGTTCGACCGGCCCCTGGAGCTGGCCGCGCTCGGCAAGCTGGACGGCGCACCGCAGTGCGTTCCAGCATCCCAGCTTGGAGGTCACGTAGTGCTGCTCCTCCGGCAGTTCCCACATGCCGGCATCGCGGCGCTGCCAGCTGTCGCAGGCGAGGTCCGCGAGGTCGGCGAGCTGACGCATCGTGGCGGGATCGAGCGCGTGGCCGGCCTGGACGTACTGCCACACGATGTCGAAGATGTCCCCGAACACGCCCAGTTGCAGCTGGCCCGCGGCGGGATTGCCGTCGACGACGGGGCCGATGTTCCGCCAGCCGGTCAGGTCCGGGCGGCCCGTGCCCTCGGGGACGTCCCCGTTGAGCCGGGTGAAGACCTCGAGGTCGGTGCCCTGCGCCCGCAGGTTCTTGAGCATCCACGACACGGCGGCGTGGACCTCCTCGCGGACCCCGGCCCGCGTGAGGGCGTGCAGCGTGTAGGCGGTGTCCCGCACCCAGGCATACCGGTAGTCCCAGTTCTTGCCGCCTCCGAGGCTCTCGGGGAGGGAGGTCGTGGCGGCGGCCGCGATCGATCCGGACGGGCTGTGCAGCAGCAGCTTCAGGGTGAGGGCGCTGCGGAGCACTGCGTGCCGGTAGTCGCCGTCGTAGCCGAAGTTGTCCGACCACGACTGCCAGTTGGCGATGGTGCGGTCCACGCCGTCGTCGATGGTCTGTGGGTCCGGGAGGGGAAGCGGTTCCCCGTGCGTGGAGACGACGGCGACCAGGTGACGCGAGTCCGGCGAGGTGGTGAACGAGCCCGTCACGGACTGCCCGCCTGCATGCCGGAGGCCGTGGTCGATACCGAGGACGCCCAGCGCGACGCCGTCGATGCGCAGGATCGGATGTTCCGCGCCCGTGTCGACCCACGGCGACGCCTCACCGAAGCAGGTGCCGGGCGCAACGGACCATGCCATCTCCACGGAGCCGGTCAGGCCGTCGACGCGTCGGGCCAGCTCACCCCAGGGGAGCCTGCCGGCCACTCCCGTGTTCAGCGAATCCGTGACCCGCACGGTGCCGGCGGCCGTGGTGTAGGTGGTCTCCAGCACGTTGGAACCGTCCGCGTAGCTACGCTCCACGGAGAAGGGTTCCGTGGGGGCGAGGGACAGGAAGCCCTCGTCGGCGTCCAGCAGCCGGGCGAAGGCCGGGGTCGAGTCGAGGTCCGGGGTCGGGTACCAGTCGATGGATCCGTCGAGAGCCACCAGTGCGACGGTCCGGCCGTCACCGATCGCCGCGTAGGAGCGGAGATCGACGAAGCCCGCCTCGTCCCGGAGGGCGCCGTCGGCCACGTCCTGGTCCGTCGCGGACCCCTCTACTTGCCGGATCGGCCGTTGTAGCGCGTCTTGCTGGCACGGGACTGCTGGCCCGCACGCCGGCTCCTCATCAGGCGTGAGGCGATGACGGGGACGAGGGTCCAGAGGATTCTCTTCAGCAGCATGGTGTGTCCTAACGGTCGGGACCGGCCGCAACGGTCGCGGCCGGTTCATTTCATCATCCTACTGATGATTGCCGTGGGGATCCGTTTCCGGTGACGAACGCCGCCAGCGCACGGAGCTGCGCCTGGCGTGCTACCGGGTTGAGGTACATCATGTGGCCGGCCTCGTGATAGTGGTGCGTGAAGCGGGCCCGGGCGGCGTCGTCGAGGTTCATGTGCGCCCAGACGTACTCGGCCGCGAAGTGGGGTGTGGCGCCGTCGTGGTAGCCGTAGTCGACGTGCACGCGCAGGGCGGGATTGTGCACGAGGAGGCGTTCCAGGACCCTGGAGACGTCAACGGGAGCGCCCTCGAACGTCCGGTAGCTCCACGGCTGGACGCGGGCGGTGAGGATCTCGTAGGGGAGGTCGTTCTCGTAGCCGAGTTCCGCCCGGACGTAGTGGTTCATGGCGGCCGAGTACGGCCCGGTGATCGCCCGCATGCTCGGATCGTCGAAGGAGTCCGAGGCCTGCCGGTTCTCGGGGCGGGCGGCGAACCGTCCGTCGATGCGCCCCACTGCGAGGCCCTGTCCGCGCAGGAGTTCGGCGGCGAACTCGTGGTAGGCCCAGCGGAAGTTCGTGCGGCGGATGAAGCCCTCGTCGAGCGTCGTGATGGCGTGCAGCCGCGTGACGACGTCGTCGTACTCCGTAGGGCTCAACCGGCTGCCCTGCGTCAGTGCATAGCCGAAGTCGCGTGCCGCGAACTCCTCGGCCTCACGGAGCACGTCGGGGAGCTCCCGGTCGCCGTGCCGCCCGTGGTAGTGCGCGATCGCGGCGTAGGTGGGCAGGTGCAGCGCGTAGGGCAGGTCGCTGCCCGGGAAGAAGCGCAGGGTGGACATGTTGAGCACGGTCGAGATCAGGCCGAGTCCGTTGACCGCCATGCCGTAGGCGTCGAACAGGCGCCCGGCCACCGCGACGGCCCGCAGTGTGCCGTAGGACTCGCCGACGAGGTACTTGGGGGAGAGCCACCGGTTGTTGCGCGTGGTCCAGAGTCGGATGACCTCCGCCACGAGGTCGCGGTCCTGGACGAACGCGTGGAACTCGTCGGCCGCCTCGCCGTCGACCACACGGGAATAGCCGGTGTTCACGGGATCGATCATGACGAGGTCACTCGATTCGAGCAGGCTGCCCGGGTTGTCGACGAGCCCGAAGGGAGCCGGCGTCATGGCGCCGACGTCCCCCGAGTCCACCAGGCGCGGGCCCAGCAGTCCCAGGTGGAGCCAGACGGAGGCGGATCCCGGGCCGCCGTTGAAGGCGAAGGTGACAGGTCGGTCCGGCTCGGCGTCCTGCTTCGTGTAGGCGACGATGAAGATCTCGGCTTTCGGCTTGAAGCCGTCCACCTTGCCGTCCTTCGTCTCCTCCCGCCGCAGGACGAGGCGCCCGGTCGTCGTCGTGTACTTCAGGCCCGTGGGGGAGGTGTGTTCCCGGACGGCGAAGTCGTCCGACACGTCCCTGGCCCTGGCGTCCTGGTCCTGCGCGGTGGTGCCTGGTGTGTCCTTCGTCTCATCAGCCATACGAGAAGACTACAGGTAGTTCCCTGAGGCAACCGCTCAGGGTTCGGAGGGGGTCGTCGCCCGGGAGTGGCCCTGCACGCCCTCAGGCGAGCGGGCGGCGCCGGCGTCGCGCGACCACTGGTCGTTCCGTTGCGGCCGGGCGAAGAACAGGGCGGCGAGGAAGCCGACGATGATGACGGAGGCCGGGAGGTAGAGGGACTGCCCCATCGCGAGTGCATAGCCTGCCTTCGCATCGTCGGGCAGCGCGGCTCCGGGGGTGGCACTGACGCCGCCGCCGTCGAGGTTCGTCAGCAGGCGGGACTGCATCATCGCCGCGATGGCGGCACTGCCGAGCACGGCGCCCATCTGGCGCGTCGTGTTGTAGACGCCAGACCCTGCCCCCGCCAGCGACGGCGCGAGGTTCCGGGTGGCGGTGAGGGACACCGGCGCCCAGATCCCCGCGCTGGAAAGGCCGAGCAGGGAGATCGGCAGCAGGAGCTGCCAGAGGGGGACGTCCGGCGTGAGGAGGGATCCCAGCCAGAAGAGCGACGCCGACATGCCGGCGAAACCCGCGATCGCCATGTACTTGGGGTTGCCCCGCTGGACCCACCTGCCGACGAAGGGCGCCAGGGCGCCGGAGATGACGGCCATCGGGGTCAGGAGCAGCGCCGCCTGTGTGGGCGAGAGGCCGCGCACCGTCTGGGCATACAGCATGAGGGGCAGTGCCATCGTCGTGATGGCGAAGCCCATCGCGCTGATGGAGGTATTGGCGAGGGAGAAGTTGCGGTCCCGGAACAGCCGCAGCGGCACGAGGGGCTCGCCACGGTTGAGGTGCTGCCAGACCACGAAGGAGACGAGCAGCACGATGCCGGTGATGATCAGCGACCAGACGGAGAGGGGGCCGGCGATGGTTCCCCAGTCGTAGGTCTCTCCCTCCTGGATGCCGAAGACGAGGCAGAACAGGCCGGCGGCGCTGAGGAAGACGCCGAGCATGTCGAAGCGGTGGGATGTGGTGGGCAGTGTGGGGACCAGGCGGGAGGCGAGGATGAAGCCGATGACGCCGATCGGGACGTTGATGAAGAAGATCCACTGCCATCCGGCGGAGTCCACGAGGATGCCGCCGAGCACGGGACCCACGAGGGTCGCGACGCCGGCGACGGAGCCCCACAGGCCCATGGCGGCGCCGCGTCGCTCGGGCGGGAAGATCCTCGTGATGACGGACATGGTCTGCGGCGTCATGAGTGCGGCGCCCAGCCCCTGCAGCACGCGGGCGAGGATGAGCTCCTCGACCGTGTCGGAGAGCCCGCACCAGGCACTCGAGAGGGTGAAGACCACCAGCCCCACCAGGTAGATGCGCTTCGGCCCGAAGCGGTCGCCCAGCCGGCCCGTCACGAGCAGCGGGACGGCGTAGGCCAGCAGGTAGGCGCTGGTCACCCAGATGACGCTGTCGATGCCGGCGTTGAGCCCCTCCATGATGGCCGGGGTGGCGACCGAGACGATCGTGGAGTCCACGAGGATCATGAAGAACCCGATGACGAGCGACCAGAGGGCCGGCCATGCCCTGATGCCGTCCTGCTGCGCGGGATCGGCGGGGGCCGGGGGAGGGGTGCTGGACATGGGGAGAAGACTACGCCCGCCCGCTGACATCGCGCCGGGCCCGGGGATTCCCGGCGCTTTGGGCGTAGCGGGAACTTCTGGGTACAGTGTTGGTGTCCGGATGTAGTACCCGGGGCTTTAGCTCAGTTGGTAGAGCGTTTCGTTCGCAATGAAAAGGTCAGGGGTTCGATTCCCCTAAGCTCCACAGTTCCGCACAGACGAGCGAGGCCCCTGTCACCAGGGGCCTCGCTCGTTTCGTGGGGCGTTCGCGGCCCGCGTGGCTACTCGCTCTCGGGCGCCTGCCGTGTCCAGGGCTTCGCCGCGAGGATCCGGGCGAGCGGCCCGAGCCAGGACATCACCACCAGGAGGGTGAAGGTGCTGCTCAGGGACGAGCCCAGGGTCGTGGACGGGAACAGCTGGTGGACGCCCACGAGGACCGCGGCGACGAGGAGGACCTTCTTGATCGCGTTCAGCACGTGCCACGGAACAGGCCGTGGCCAGGGCGTGAAGTCGGCCGTGTCGGTGATCCCGGGTTGCGTGTCCCCGCTCATCTGACCCTCCCCTGCCCATCGCGTGTGAGTCCATTATCCACGTCGGAGGCACGTCAGCCGAGGACGGCCCAGCCGCGTGCCGGTACGAGCGCCGTCGCCGCGCCGCCGTCGACCGCTGCCTGCCCGGCGAGGACGGTCCGGACCCCCTCGACACCGACCCGCTGGTCCTCGTGTGAGAGGTTCAGCAGCACGACGAGCGCCTCCGGGCCGTGCGCGACACGGTAGGCGAGCACCTCGTTGGAGAGGTGGAGCACGTGGGTCGTCGCCCGGTGCAGCCATGCGTGCCGGCGGCGCACCCCGATGAGTTCCTGGTGCAGGGCGAAGACGGGTCCACCGATCGGGGAGAGGTCGTGCGGGGAGGGCGGGAAGAGCGGGCGGACGTCGTCGTCGCCCCCGGCGCGGTCAGCCTTGATGCCGCGGTAGCCCTGCTCGTCCCCGTAGTACACGGACGGCGTCCCGCCGACCGTGAACAGGATGACGACGGCGTGCTGCACGAGGGACGGGTCCTCGAGCTTGCTCGCGATGCGGGTGACGTCGTGGTTCCCGATGAAGGTCAGCGGCGCGAAGTCGGCGAGGAGCCGGTCGTGGCGTTCGAGGGCCGCGGCGAGCTCGTAGAAGTTCGCGTCGTTCAGGGCGCTCCAGACGGCCTTCCACAGCTCGTACTGCGTGGTGGAATCGATGCCGCCCGCCTGGACCGCCGCCGCATAGTCCCCGTGGATGTACTCACCGACGAAGTACGCGTGCGGGTGCGACGAGCGCACGCGCCGCGTGACGTCGGCCCAGAACGACGACGGCACGGCGTAGGCGGCATCGAGCCGCCAGCCGTCCGCGCCGCGCCCGAGCCAGTACTCCATGACCTCGACGACGAAGTCCGCGACGGCCGGCTCCTCGTGGTTCAGCGCCACGAGGTGGTGGTGGCCCTCGAAATCGCGGTATCCGGGTTCGGTACCGGGCGCGGCGCCCTCGGGCCACTCGAGGGCGAACCACGCGGCGGTCGGGGCGTCCGGTCCCTCGGCGAGGACCTGGTGGAACGGCGGGAAGGAGCGGCCCGTGTGGTTGAAGACGCCGTCGAGGAGGATGCGCAGTCCACGCTTCTTCGCCTCGGACACCAGGGTGTCGAAGTCCTCGAGCGTGCCCAACCGCGGATCGATCGCGAAGTAGTCGGTGGTGTCGTAGCCGTGCGTTTCGGAGGAGAAGACGGGACCGAGCGCGAGCCCCGACGCGCCGAGCTCGACGGCGTAGTCGAACCAGGGGATCAAATCCAGCAGGCGGTGGCGTGCAGCGGGGTGCAGGGTGGCGGATTTCTCGGCGCCCACGAACCCCAGGGGATAGACCTGCCACCAGATCGCGTGCTGGACCCACTCGGGCTCGTTCATGGCACCGCTTTCCCGTCTGATCTCGCACACCCTGACCGGGCGGCGCCCCGGCTGCGGCCGGGGGCGCTCTCTAGCCTACGTCGACGAGCGGGCGGTCGCCCGCGGCGAGCTCTCGGACATCTCGGGGATCGAGATGTGCCGCGTCGGCGACGACGGTGATCGGGTTGCCCGCGTTCGCGGCCCTGACGACGGCGGCCTCGAGATCCTCGGTGAGCTGGTCGAGGTGCCACTCCAGGGACTCGAGGTCGGCGGCGGCGGCGGCGACCCGGTGCAGGGCGGGGGGCAGGGGGTGGGCGAGCTCGGCGGGTTCTTCGGGTGAGAGCTGGAAGCCGCAGGCGCACGCCCAGACGAGTTCGACGTCGGGCCCGGCGGGTGCCTGCGCAATCATGCCGTAGGAGAATCCACGGTAGGAGGTCTCACGGAGGGTCATGGGATCCCCGCAGTGTTGTGGGGCGTCGACGACCGACTCGTCGTTGCCCGGCGCGTCACCGATGGTCTGCGTCACTGTCCGACCTTTCGACTCAGGAGAACGAACCATACTGTCAACTAGTTCGACAAACTAGTTATATGCGGGCCGAGCTACCGGTGTCCATTTCGCGCGTCATTCCTCCTTTCCGGGTTCGCCTCCAGCGCGGCCCGGCGGTGCCGGCGTCCGGACTCGCGGTAGACCTGCGCGCAGAAGAGGGCGAGCAGGAGGACGTGCGCCGCATCTCCCCCGTAGTACATGAGCTGGGCCGCCTGCTCGGTATCGGCCGGCAGGCCGGTACGGCCCGCCGCTGCGTACAGGGTCTTAGCGACGATCCCGTGCACGGCGATGGCAGCCACGATGACGCCCGCCCTGATCCACAGGGGGGCTCGGTGAGGATGCGGATCTATTCCGACAACGGCATAGGCGAAGAGGGTGCCGGACATCACGAAGTGGACATGGAGGAGCGGTCCGAGGACGGCGTGGTGCAGTAGGGCCGCCCCCGCGCCGTCCCGGTACAGGAGGATCATGGGCACTGTGGCGAGGAGCATCGCCGGAACGGGATGGACGAGCATCCGCAGCGCCGGGGTGCGGACGATCCTGCTGTACGCGCGCCCCACCCGAGGAGGTACCGCGCGCAGGAAGACAGTGGCGGGAGCGCCGAGGACGAGCAGCAGCGGGACCACCATGCCCAGGACCAGATGGACGGCCATGTGGCCGGTGAAGCTCGCGGAAGCCGCGCGTGCGAGGGGACCGGCAGTCACGGCGAGCCCGAGCGCCGTCCCGGACAGCCAGGCGATCGAGTACCGCAGGGGACGCACGTCGCGTCCGCGCAGGGCCGCGGCACGCCCGGCGGCGAGATACAGCCCTGCGAGGCCGAGCCAGACGACGACGGCGGCGGTGTCGAGAGCGAAGACGGATACATCGCCGACGCCGGACACCGGGCCGGGGTGGTGCGGGTCCTCAGGCACGATCCGCGGAGTCGTCCCTGCGACCGGCCGTCCGGAGTACCAGGAGTCCGGCGACCAGGAACACCGCGGCGGCGCCGTTCCACAGCAGGTCGTAGGGCAGGAGGTCGACGCCGTAGCGGATCTGGTGCAGATCCAGGATCTTGTGGTGCATCACGCCGTCGTACAACTGGAAGGCGCCGATCCCCACGAGGGTTCCCCCCGCCCAGCGGCGGGTGTCGAGGGCGTCGCGGCGTCGGAGGTCGGCGAACAGGAAGAGGGACGCCACGGTCGCGAACCAGCTGAAGGCGTGGAAGAGGCCGTCCGAGACGAGGCCCGCGCCGGGCGTCGACCGGTCGTAGAAGTGGTGCCAGTGGAGCAGCTGGTGGAATACGGCCTCGTCGATGAAGGCGATGACGCCGCAGCCGAACAGGATCCCCACCAGGACGTTCCGGCGCCGGAGGTGGCCCGCGCCCGCCCGTGGGGCGGGAGCGGGAGGTCGCGTGGATGAAGCGATGATGTTCCCTGTCGTCGGTGGGCTGAGCCGAGGTCCAGCGTGCCAGCGGACCCGGGAGGCGTCCACCCGTTTCCGGTCGGGCGCGAGCGGTCACCCGGGTGGTATGACAGGCGTCACCGCGGACGCAGGAAGCCGCACCTGTGCTGCTGCCTGCGACTACAATCAGGTGCTGCACGCGCCCTACCGGGTGCAGGATCCCCACGAAGAACGGCACAGGCATGGCAACGGACTACGACGCACCGCGCAACAACGACGAGGACAAGGAAGCGGAATCCCTCGAGGCCCTGCAGGCGAATCGCGGCAGCACCGCCCAGTCGTCGTCGGTCGACGTCGAGGACGGGGACACCGCGGAGGGCATCGACCTGCCAGGTGCCGATCTCTCCGGCGAGGAGCTCCTCATCCAGGTGATCCCGCCGCAGGAGGACGAGTTCACGTGCGCGTCCTGCTTCCTGGTCCGGCACCGCACCCAGATCGCGCTCGAGAGGGGCGGGCAGAAGTACTGCACCGACTGCGAAGGCTAGGACTTCCTCGGGACGGTCCCGTCTCCCCTGCGAGGGCGACGTCTTGTGATCAACCGGCAGCCCTCAGGATGCCTTCTCGCCGTACCACCAGTGGGTGCCCTCCGCAGCCTGCCGGGTGGGCAGCGCGACGACGACGGCGCCCCGGCGGGGGTGGGTGAGGAGCATCCGGGCCACCGCGAGCAGCGCGGCGGGGATCGACACGATGATGACGACGGCGAGCGCGTACACCGCAAGGGCCGCGTGGACCGGGGAGCCGTGGAGCCCGTCGATCAGGGCCCCGCTGCCGAGCCACAGCCACAGCCAGAAGAGGCCGATTCCGTAGAGCACGGTCCGCGCGCGCCGGTACTGCAACGGATGGTGCACCCGATTACGCGCCATGTTCGTCTCCTGGCCGATCCCTCGGGTCCTGCCCCGGGCAGGACCACTGGAGGACAGACTAGACCGGCATCAAGGCTCTCCAGGGAATCGAGACCGAATCGATATCCGCTACCGGGTCATGACGGCGCTCGGCAGATCGGACCGCGCGGACGATTCGCCGAGCAGCCGGACGTGGTCGGGGCTGAGGTCCTCGATCCGATTCACGCCCAGGAGTTGCATGGTGCGTGCCGTCTGGGTGCCGAGGATCTCGATGCTGCGGTCGACGCCCTTGCGACCGCCGGCCATCAGCCCGTACAGGTACGCCCGGCCGATCAGGGTGAAATCAGCACCGAGCGCCAGTGCGGCGACGATGTCCCCGCCGCTCATGATGCCCGTGTCGAGGATGATCGCCGTCCTGCCCTTCAGCTCGGCTGCGACGCGCGGCAGCAGGTGCAGCGGGACGGGCGCGCGGTCGAGCTGGCGTCCGCCGTGATTGGACAGGATGATGCCGTCGGCGCCGTGGTCCACCGCCTTCTTGGCGTCCTCGAGCGTCTGGATGCCCTTCACCACGAGGTTGCCCTTCCATACGCTGCGCAGCCAGTCGAGATCCTCGAACGTGAGGGTGGGGTCGAACATCGAGTTGATGAGGTCCGCCACCGTTCCGGAGTAGCGGGAGAGGGAGGCGAAGGACAGCGGTTCGTGGGTGAGGAAGTTGAACCACCAGGCCGGCCGGTACGAGGCGTCCACGACGGTCTTCAGCGTCAGCGCCGGCGGGATGGTCATCCCGTTCCGGACGTCCCGGAGACGGGCTCCGGCGACGGCGGTGTCCACCGTGACCATGAGGGTGTCGTTACCCGCGGCGGCGGCCCGGGCGATGAGTTCCATGGAGCGGTCGCGGTCCGTCCACAGGTACAGCTGGAACCAGTTGCGTCCGTCAGGCGCCGCCTGCGCCACGTCCTCGATGGACGCCGTGCCCATGGTCGAGAGCGTGTAGGGGATCCCGGCCGCCTCGGCCGCCCGGGAACCGGCGTACTCGCCCTCGGACTGCATCATGCGGGTGAAGCCCGTCGGGGCGATGCCGAAGGGCAGGGCGGAGTCCCTTCCGAGGATCCTGGTGACCGTGCTGACCGTCTCCACGTTCCGCAGGATGCCCGGCCGGAACTCGACGTCGAGGAACGCCTGGCGTGCACGGCCCAGGGAGATCTCGGCCTCCGCCGCCCCGTCCGTGTAGTCGAAAGGTGCGGTCGGCGTGCGCCGCTTGGCCAGATCACGAAGATCCCAGATCGTGTTGGCCCGTTGCAGGCGTGCGGACGCACCGACGTCGGGCCTCTTGAACTGCATGAGTGGCGCCAGGTCCGCCACCCGGGGGATCCGGCGCCTCAGGGCAGGAGGAATGGACGCGCTCGCGGGTGTCTGCATGGTCTGCCTCTGCTCGTCGTCGGGCCGCGGCCCATCCGGGTATCGGCGGCACCGGATCAGGTCGATCCACAGATCCTACGGGCTGTGGTCAGACCACACAAGCTATGCTGGCGGCATGCGCAATCACCAGGTGGTCTCGGCGTGGCTCGAGCAGGAACTCGCCGCCGGCCGACTGGCCATCGGTTCCCGCCTGCCCGGGGAGCGCGCGATGGCGGAGCAGCTCGGCGTCTCCCGCGCCTCCGTCCGCGAGGGGACCCGCGTCCTCGAGGCACTCGGTGTCGTCCGCGCCGGTGTGGGTTCCGGGCCGCAGGCGGGGACGGTGATCACGGGCAATCCCGCACTGGCCCTGGACTCCGCGCTGCGGCTCCATGTTGCGAGCACACACCTGCCCGTCGAGGACGTCGTCGAGACGCGCCTGCTGCTCGAGGCGTGGGCGGTATCCCACGCTTCCCCGGACTCGCCCGCCCTGGCGCGCGCTGCCCGCCTCCTCGACGAGATGGACCGGCACGACGACGGCCCGGACGCCTTCCTGGAGCGCGATGCCCTCTTCCACGTGGCCCTCGCGGAGGCGGCCGGCAACGTGCTGATCGGCGCCATGATGGGATCGCTCCGCGGATCGATCGCCGCGTACACGCAGCGGCTCACCGCCGGTCTCCCGGACTGGAGCGCCACCTCCGACCGTCTCCGGAGGGAGCACCGGGCCATCCTGGAGGCGGTGCTGGCGGGTGGAGGCAGGGCTGCGGCCGACCTGGTCCACGACCATATCGAGAGCTTCTACCGGGAGGCGGGCGTGCCCCATAACGCAAGGAATTCCCTCCGGAACGCGACGCTTTCCATCAGGATGCCGGACACCTAGACTGCAGGGACTGGTCGAGCAGCGGGCCCTTGACCCTCCGACGTGGAGCAGGCCATGGAACATCTTCCTCACATCCTCGAACACCCCACCGCGCGATTGAACGGGGCGGTCTTCCTCCGGCGGAGTCGACGCGCCCTCCTCCCTGGACTCCTGCCCGATGCGGACACCGGAATCCACCAGGACGACGTCCCGGAGGACTTCGGGCAGGTGTCGACCCGCCGGCTGAGGATCGTCTGCAACCGCACCTACCAGCTGCTCGACGAGGACCGCCCCTCCGCCGAGAGCCGTGCGCGCTACCATGCCGTCGTCGAGGAACTCGAGCGGCGGGAAGCTCTCGCGGTGCGGTCGGAGACGGAGGACCTACGGTCGGGGCGCCGCGACACTGCCGTGCTCCTTCCGCTCGTGCCGGGCGGGTTGCGTCGCCGTATCCGCCCCTGCGGGACCGCCCGCGCCGCAGGACGGGATCGCCGGTGACGTCCGTCGAGGTCCTCACCGAAGCCTTCGGCCGGCTGCCCGACCTCGTCCGCGGCGCCGTGCGCGGCCTCGATGCCGACCAGCTATCCGTCCGCCCGGGCGGATCCGCGAACCCGATCGCCTGGCTGATCTGGCACCTCACCCGGGTGGAGGACAACCACCTCGCCGAGGCCTTCGGTCACGAGCAGGTCTGGCTGGCCGACGGGTTCGCCGACCGCTGGGATCTTCCGCTCGATCACGGGGACACAGGGTACGGGCACTCACGGGACCAGGTCGACGCCGTACGCGTGACGTCCGCGCAGCAGCTGCTCGATTACTTCGACGCGGTCCACCGGCTTGCGGGGAGTCTCGTGGCGGACCTCGACGAGCAGGACCTGCACCAGGTGGTCGACGAGCGGTGGGATCCGCCGGTCACCCTGCTGGTCCGGCTCGTGAGCGTGCTCGACGACGCCGTGCAGCACGCCGGCCAGGCCGCGTATGCCCGCGGGATCATCCTTGCCGACCGACAGCGCTAGCCCAGACCCGTCTGCCGCAGGGTGATATTCAGCCGCCCCTCGAAGCCGATACCGGCCGGCGCCGTCCCGGGCAGGACCCGCAGGACACCGTGGTAGGCGAGGCGCGAAGGTCCGCCGAAGACGAACAGATCGCCGGACGCGAGCTGCACGTCCTCCCAGGGGCGCTTCCGGTTCTCCGTGTTCCCGAAGCGGAACACGCACGCTGCACCGAGGCTGAGGGAGACGACCGGCGCGTTCATCCGTTCCTCGCGGTCCTGGTGCATGCCCATCCGGGCCGCCTCGTCGTAGTAGTTCACGAGGGCGGCGTCGGGCTCGTAGGAAGAGCCGGCGTCGTCCCCGCAGGCGGCCGTCACGGCGTCGCGCCCCAGCGTGCGCAGCACCTCCGGGAACGGCGCGACGGCGGCGCCCCCGACGTCGTCGGCCGTGCGGCTGTACCGGTACGGCAGCCAGTGCCAGCCAAGGCTGACGCTCTTCACGGACATCACGCCGCCGTTCGGCATGGTCACCGCGCGCATAGGGACGGGGGCGCTCGCCCAGGTGCGGCAGAGCCCCACCAGCCGACGCTGCTGGTCCGGGTCGAGCCAGTCGGGGATGTGCACCGCGCCGGGCGCGAGCTGCCGCCGCGGCCGCGGGATCAGGGCATCGAACGGATCGGTCATCCCACCATTGTGCTCCGGCGAATCCACGCCCGCGTGGGGACGGGTCGGCGGAGTACGCCTCCCAGGGCCGGCTCCACCGCCTGGTGGGCCTGGTCATCGCGGGCACCGTGCTCGTCGGCGCGGCACTCCTGTGGGTCGCGGTCGCGGCGAGCAGCACGGGCTCGACGCTCGGACCGGGTCACGGACCGGACCCGTCGCGCCGAGACGCGGAGCATCTACCCCGGCACGGACGACCGAGACTGCGCCGGAACACCCGCAGGTTCCTTCTCGCCGGCCTCGATGGCGGCGTCGACGACGTTCGCTGTGACCGGCATGGGGCACGTCCCATAGGGCGTGAAGGCGCTCGGATAGTTGATCGCCCGGTTGAAGTCGAGGACGACCGTCCCGTCCGGTCGGGGCCGGCGTGTCGTCACCTTGCGCCAGGCCGCGGTGGTGATGCCGTTCGTCCTGTCATGGAAGGCGACCGAGAGGGCTCCGGAGTCGTCCTGGGCGGCGGAGAGACGGAACAGGCGCCGGTCGCCGGGAAGCCGGAAAACCACGTCACCCGCGGTCTCCTGCATTCCCGGCACGTCCGGGTGGGCGGTGGCGATCGGCTCGCGCAGCAGCTGTGCATGCGGTTCGAACCGTCCTTCCACCACGAGATCAGGCCGGTAGTCGAAGGTCGGCACGCCGGTGAAGCCGGTGAGCGTGGGTGAGGAGGCATCCCTGGTCCGGATGGCGTAGCGGCCGGCGCGCCGCACGAGTTCGACGGCGACACGGCGTCCGTCCTCCCCGCCGCTTGCCACCCACAGCAATGATTCCTCGTCGTCGAGGGTCGCCGTGATCGTCCCCTCCACGATCCGCCCGCCCGCCGGGTCGGTCAGGTCGGTCAGTCCGTCCGACGCGCTCGCGGTCACCTGAGCGGCTTCGCCCGTCGAACACCAACGACCGGGCACGAGGTCGACCCGCGCGGGCTCCCCGCCGAGCCATTGGAACGACGTCAGGGCCAACCAGCCGTGCTCCTGGGCGAGGGCCGCGTCACGGGCCTCCCTGAAGTGGTGCCAGCGTTCCTCGGGCGTTCGGGCGTGGCCCATGACTTCTCCTTGTTCGGCGGCCGGTTGTCGGCTGTAACCCGCCCCGGGTGCAGGGGATTCCCCGGCACCATGTATCCCCGGCGTTTTCTTTGAGAGGATGAGGCATCCGCGCGGCACGGTCGAACCGGAGGACCAGCGATGAGTTCAGGAAACACAGTCCACGACAGCGCTGAGCTCGACAGGGCCCCCGACGCGACGCCCGGCGGCGAAGCCGCAGCCATTTCCGTCCCCAGCCCCCACACGACGGGCGACGCCCCGATGCTGCTGCCGCACCCGGATCAGCCGACGTGGCGCGAGGACTACCCGTACGAGACGAAGATGACGGAGAAGGAGTACCAGACGGCGAAGAGGGCACTCCAGATCGAACTGCTCAAGATGCAGGGATGGGTCAAGGCGAACGAGGCGAAGGTCGCAGTGGTGTTCGAGGGCCGTGATGCCGCAGGCAAGGGCGGGACCATCAAGCGCTTCATGGAGAACCTCAACCCCCGCGGAGCGAGGATCGTCGCTCTGGACAAGCCCACGGACAGGGAAAAGACGCAGTGGTACTTCCAGCGCTACGTCTCCACCTTGCCCTCGGGCGGCGAGATCGTGCTGTTCGACCGTTCCTGGTACAACCGGGCGGGGGTGGAGCGCGTGATGGGCTTCTGCTCGCCCACGGAGTACCTCGAATTCATGCGGCAGGCGCCTGAATTCGAGCGCATGCTCGTCCGCAGCGATACCTACCTCGTCAAATTCTGGTTCTCGGTGTCGCAGGCGGAACAGCGGCGCCGTTTCGCCAAGCGCCACACGGACCCGGTCCGTCGCTGGAAACTCAGCCCGATGGACCTGCAGTCCCTCGACAAGTGGGACGAGTACACGGCAGCCAAGGAGGCGATGTTCTTCTACACGAACACCGCGGACGCCCCGTGGACGGTCATCAAGAGCAACGACAAGAAGCGTGCCCGGATCGAAGCGATGCGCTACATCCTGTTCGTCCTCGACTACGACGAGAAGGACCACGAGGTCGTCGGGACACCCGACCCGCTGATCGTCGGGACGGGGCCGCACTCGCGCGTGTTCGAGGCCGGCGAACAGTCCACCCACCTGTTCCCCACGCTCTGACGGGGACCGGCCCCTGAACCAGCGACCGGCCTGAGCTGCCGTTCGGCTGCCGGTCAGCCGCTGAGACCGGCCGTGGCTCCGAATCCCACGATGATGATGACGAAGAACAGGATGCCGGCGAGGGTCGCGAGGGCGTAGAGCGCCGTGACGATCCAGCCGAGCACTTTTCCTGCGGTCGCGGACACGCCGAGGCGTTCCGCCTTCCGGGCCTGCCAGATGGCGAGCGGCCCGAGGATGATGCCCGCCACGAAGAACCCCAGAAGACCGAGGATCAGGGAGAGCTGGGCCGCCTTCTCGCCCTCCATGGACTGGTACGAGGACTGGTAGAGGCCTGACGGATAACTGCCGGTGGGCTGGTAGGGGCTGCTGCCGGGCTGGTTCGGGTAGCCGCCGGGACCGCCGTAACTGCTTGCGTTGCTGTAGGCGCCGCCGTCGTACGGATTCCTGTGGCCGGGGGAGGGGGATTCGCTGGGATAGGGATCCTGGGACATCGTGATTCTCCTGATCGGCTCGGCGGGTCCCCGGCGACGCTACCCCGGGAAGACCATCATCCCGCCTCCGGCGCGCGGGCGCACCTCATACGGGCGCGGACATCACGGCGTCCGCGCGCTGCCGTGCCCGAGGGCCGGACCATCGCTGAAACGTCAGTGCTGGACGGCCTCCGCGGCGGGGCGGCGTCGGAGGCCGTCCAGGACGAGGCCGAGGTACCGCCCGAGCCCCGCGTCGCGGTCCGGGGAGGCGGCCGCGCCGGTCCCCGGGGGTAGTGCGCCCAGCATGCGGATGAGCGCCAGCACGTCGTCGCCGGTCAGGTCCGACCGCGCGCCGTCGTGCCTCAGCCGCGCGGCGATCTCCTCCGCGGCCGGTGCGATCCGCTGCCGCAGCATCGCGAGCCCCTCGGACACGAAGCCGTCCTCGTGCAGGAGGTCCCGCAGCCCACGGTCGGCGAGCTGCATGCGGGCGGTCGAGCCGATGAACAGCTGCGCGGCAGCCCAGGCGTCCCCGAGTGCGAGAGCCCGGTGCACCGTTGCGTCGACGTCCGTCACGCGCTGTTCCAGGATGGCCTCGATGAGGGTACGGCGGTCGGGGAACCGGCGGTACACGGTCCCCACGCCCACTCCGGCGTCGCGGGCGATGTCCTCGAAACTGCAGTCCACGCCGTGGGCGGCGAACATGCGCCGGGCTGCGGCGAGGACCACCTCGCGGTTCTGCCGGGCGTCGCGTCGGAGCGGACGCAGGGCGGGCGGGGGTACGGCGTCGGGCCCGGGAGTCTCAGACGGAGGCGTCACGCGTGGCTGTCCGGTGCAGGCGGAACGTCAGGTAGAGCCGGTGTGCTGTGATGACGACGGCGAGCCAGGCGACGCCGAGCGTCCAGGCGACCAGGACGTCCGTGAGCCAGTGGTGGCCGAGGTAGACCCGGCTGAGTCCCATGGTCACGGCGAAGACGACGGCGAGGGCGATGATCAGTGCGCGGGTGCGCTTGCGTTCCTGCCGCAGGACGAGCAGGTACGCCACGACGCCGGCGATCACCATGGCGTTGAGGGCATGCCCGCTGGGGAACGACGGCGAGGACTCGTAGGGCGGAACCGCCAGGTCCATGGGCGGACGCAGGCGCCCGATCGCATCCTTGCCGGCGACCGTCATGAGCAGGGAGCCGAATGCCGCGGCCGGCAGCAGGATCACGGGAGTCCAGGAGCGGCGGTGGACCGCGAGCAGCACCATGATCGCCGCGGCCAGGATGGGCATGCCGATGGGTCCGCCGATGTTCGTGTAGCCGGTGACGAAGGCGTTGAGCCAGCCCTCGCGCCACGACACCGCGAGGTCGAGGGCCGGCTGGTCGAGGGCGGCGACGCCGTCGGCCTCCACGACCGATTCATAGACTTCGGCCGAGGCCGCAGTGAGGGCCGCCGCTACTCCGCCGCCGATCGCGATGAGGAGCAGCAGGGCCGCATGCGGACCGGCCCAGCGGACGAGGGGGCTGACGCACCGGACGAGGAAGCGTCCCACCGGTGTCGTCCACCGGGTGAGGTCTCGTTGTCCTACATGGTTGTCCTGGTGTGCCGGCATCCACCGACTCTATGCCGCGGTCCGGGGAAGGGCATCCCGGAGGGGAACCGGGCGTCGACTTGCGTGCTCGACCCCGGGGGCTTCCGGGCACGGGGGCTAGGCTGGCCGCATGAGCGATCCAGGCATGATCCGCGACATCGTGCGCGGCGTTCCGGTGTTCCCCGACGAGATGCCGCCCTTCGACCCGGCGGCGGCCCCCGAGTCCCCGATCCAGCTGTTCGTCGAGTGGCTGCGGCGGGCCGTGGAGGACGGCGTCGCTGCTCCCCACGCGGTCAACCTCGCGACGGTGGACGACGACGGCCTGCCGGACGCGCGCGTGGTGATCCTCAAGGACCTCACCTCCGACGGATGGCAGGTAGCCTCCAGCAGCGACAGCCCCAAGGGCCGGCAGCTGGCAGGGAATCCCTCCGCTGCGCTGACCTTCTTCTGGCCCGAGGCCGGCCGCCAGGTGCGGATCCGCGGTCCCGTCTCGACCGGTACCACGCAGGAGAACGACGCCGACTTCCAGCGCCGCCACCCTGTGGCCCGCGCCCTGGTGCTGGCGGGGAGCCAGAGCGCGGTGGTGCGCAGCAGGGACGACGTCGACACCGCGGTGGCGGAGCAGGTGCGCCGCATCGAGGCGTCGGACGGCCTCGCATCCCCCACCTGGACGGTCTTCACCGTGGCGCCCGACGCCGTCGAGTTCTGGCAGGCAGACCAGGAGCGGCGCCACACGCGTCTGCTGTACCGCCGCTTCGGTGCGGGCTGGCGCCGGGAGATGCTCTGGCCGTAGGGCCGGCCTCGCCGTCGGGAGGATGCACCAGGGGAGCCGCCCGAATCCGTAATGTGACAGGTACATGATTCCGCATCGGGCGTCGGCACGGTATAGTGAGTCGCGAGCCTAGCAGCGGGCCGTTGAACCACCATCGTGGAGCTGACCATGGAACCTTTCTCTTTCGCCGATTCCCGCACCCGAACTGCGCCGGATGGCGATTCCCAGCAGTTCGGGCTGACCGTCGTCTCCCCGGCCTCCCAAGCCCCTGCATCCCGTACGGACGACGGCAGATTTCCCGATGACCTCTCCACCGTGTCCACCCGGCAGCTGAGGGTTCTCTGCAACCAGACCTATCGGATGCTCGATCGCGACTTCCCGGTGATGGAGGCCGTCCTCCACTACGAGTTGCTGGTGGAGGAGATCGAACGGCGCGAGGTGCAGGCCGAGACGCGCAGCGAACCCGTGAAAGCGCGGGGTGGCTTCCGCGACAACACCCTCTTCTCGCGCTTCGAACTCTTCAGCGACGGCACCATGGTGGGTCACATCAAGTACGAGATGAAGGGTTCGCACGCCGTGCTGATCCAGGCGGTCGTCGATCCGCAGTTCGACCCGGCCGACATCGAGCCCGCCCTGATCCGCCGGGTCCTTCTCAACGCCCATCAGCGACGCATCGCCGTCGTGCCCTACTGCCCGCGGGTGCGGGAGTTCCTCCGCGAGTTCCCCCAGTACCGCGCGCTCCTGCCCGTGGACCAGCGCAAGCGGCTCGAGACCGTCCTGCGCGTCTCCGCCGACGCCTGATCCCGACGTCCTGCTGGGGCGTCAGACGCGGACGAGCATCTTGCCGGTGTTGGCGCCGTTCATCATGTCCAGGAAGGCGCCGGCGGCATTCTGGATACCATCCACGACGGTCTCGTCGAACACGATGCTGCCATCGGCGAGCCAGCCCGTCATCCGCTCTGCGAATTCGGCCTGCAGGTCCTGGTGCCGGCCGACGATGAAGCCCTCCAGTGTGAGGGAGCGCGTGACCAGATTCCCCAGGTTGTCCGGGCCGGGTGTGCGTGCCGTGTCGTTGTACTGCGAGATCGCGCCGCACAGGGCCGCACGGCCTCCCGTGTTGAGGCGATCGATGGCGGCCTCGAGGTGGTCCCCGCCCACGTTGTCGAAGTAGACGTCGATCCCGTCCGGGGTGAGGTCGCGGAGCTGTCGGCGCACGGGGGCGTCCTTGTAGTTGAATGCGTCGTCGTAGGCGTACTTCTCCCTGAGGAGGGCCACCTTCTCCGCGGAGCCGGCCGAGCCGATCACCCGCGAGGCGCCCAGCTTGCGGGCGATCTGGCCTGCGATGGAGCCGACGGCGCCGGCCGCGCCGGAGACGAAGACGACGTCGCCCTCTTTCAGCCGGGCCACCCGCTTGAGTCCCGCATAGGCGGTGAGGCCTGTCATGCCCGCGGCGCCGAGGAAGACGGACAGCGGCAGCGCGGTGTCCGGCAGGGGCGAGAAGTGTGCGGCCTGGCCCTGGGCCACATCGCGCCATCCGAACCCGTGCAGGACGGCGGTGCCGACGGGCAGGGCCTCTGCCGTTGATTCCACCACCCGTCCCACCGCTCCGCCGGTCATGGTCTCGTCCAGTCCGAAGGGTGCGACGTAGGACCTGGAGTCGTTCATCCTCCCGCGCATGTAGGGATCCACCGAGACGTACTCGTTACGGACGCGTACTTCGTCCTCGCCCAGCCCGGGCAGGTCCACCGTCACGGTGGAGAAATCCGCGGGGGTCGGTACGCCGACCGGGCGCCGGACGAGCTGGATCTGGGTGCTGGCGGTCATTGCTGCTCCTCGTAGTCGGTTGCTTCCTGTCCGTGCCAACCGGTGATCCGGAGGAGTTATTCCGTTTAGAGCGCGCGGGCGAGGCGTGCGCGCAACTCGCGGGTGCCGTCGGACGGCGGGAAAGGCAGCGGTGCGCGGCCCCAGAGCCACAGCAGCAGTTCCTCCGGGTCCGCCTGTGCGGCCGGGAGGCCGTTCGCCGTGGCGTCGCGCGTGATCCCGACCTGCTCCTGGTCGAGGCGTACGTCCCAGGAGTGCCCGGCCGCCTCGAGGCGGACCACCGCTCCGGTTGCCGTACGGTCGGCCCTGCTGCGGATGAGCATCACCGTCAGCACTTCGTCGATGCCGTCCACGGTGAGGTCCGGATCCATCCGTGTGGAGTCGCTTCCCGCGGTGTCCTCGAGATCCACGCGGTGGATCGCGGTCTCGTGCGTGAGCCTGCGGATCCAGAAGCCGACGGTCTGGTCCCCGGGGACGAATGTCTCCGCCGGATCCTCGGGGCGGTGCCGGTCGAACTCGTCGGTGAGCATGGTGAAGGAGTGGGCAAGGAGCGCCTGCGGAGGGAGGCTGCCGATGCTCACGGGAGGCCAGCCGTGGCTCGGGCGTTCGCCGGTCCGGATGGTCTCCGCCTTGTGGAGGAAGACGATCGCGGTGTGCCGTGCGAGGTCCTCGCCCGTCCAGCCCGGACAGGCGGGCACGGGCCGGTCCAGTGTGGCGGGGACGAGGGCGGCGAGCCTCCGGTACTCCTGGTCCAGCAACTCCCGGTAGCGGCTGAACGGAAGGGCGTACGGGGAAGCCGGGTCCATTCATCGAGTCTAGGCGGGCGCCTCCGGCCCCGGTCATGTTACCGACGAGTAATATCGTGTCCATGCACCTGATCTTCCGCACGATGCTGCAGCTCTTCCTGTCCGGCAGGCGATCCCGACTCAGTATCTGGGGTGCCGGCAGCGTCAACCTCCGGGTCCTCCTCACGGACATCGACATCGCGATGCACATGAACAACGGGATGTACTTCTCGGTCTTCGACCTCGGCCGGTTCGACCTGATGGTCCGCAGCGGGGTGTGGCGGCAGATGCGCCGTCGGGGGTGGAGCCCGGTGGCCGCGGGGGAGACCATCAGTTTCCGCAAATCGCTCCAGCTCGGCCGGCGCTACGCCGTGGAGACGCGCATCATCGGTCTGGACGAGCGCGCCATCTACTTCGAGCAGCGTGCCGTGGCCGACGGCGACATCCATGCGCGGGCCTTCATCGCGACGCGGCTGGTCTCGTCCTCCGGCCCGGTCAGCAACGAGGAGATCACCGCGGTATTCGGGGCGCCGCCGGCGGATCTGGTGCTGCCCGAGTGGATCCACGAGTGGCGTCTGAACAACGCACTGCCCAGCACGCGCAAGCCTGCGCCCCACGCCTGGTAGGAACGCTCCGCTGATCGGTCATGTCTGGCCTCCTCCGACAGCTGTGATCGGAGCGCGACGTCGGTCCTGCCACCAGAGCAGCATGACTGCCACGGCCCCTGCGGAGAAGGCGATCAGAGGCTGTGTCCACCCTTCAGCGGGGGGCGCCAGGAGTGTGGTGTTGTTCTGCCATGGCCAGAGGGCGCGAAGAGAGCCGAGGATCAAGCCGGTTGCGACCAGAAGGACCACCCGCCGGTGCACGCGCAGGAGGTAGGCCAGAAGCTGCACCACGGAGACGAGTCCGAGGAGCGCGCCAGCAATGAAGAGTGCCAAGTAACCCCCATTCCTGCTGCTGACCGCTTCCAAGGTCGGTTCGTACATGCCGAAGGTGAGCAGGAGGAATGAACCTGAGAGACCGGGAAGGGCCAGAGCGCAGACCGCTGCGGCCCCGCTGAGGGCGATCACCCATCCGGACGGATCCCCGACCACCAGCGTCGGCAGGCTTAGGAGCACGAACACGGCCGCGGCCACCGCGAGCACGACGGCCGGTCCGATAAGCCGAGACACGGTGGTGCGATCGGCCCTTGAAGGTAGTGATTGCCGTGCCATGCTGATGGGCACGAGCAGGCTTGCCGACACCATGCCGAGGAACAGTGCCCTCGAGATGACGGGCTGAGCTTCGACGAAAGTGTGAAGTGGCCCGGATAGGGCGAACAGGGCCAGGAACATGCCGACCGCGAGGGGCAGGATCAGCGACCACTCGACGCCGGCAAAGCGTGATGAAAGAGACGAGAAGCCACGAAGGCCGATGGTCCATGGAGTGCTGCGGACCGCCCCGCCGATGAGCTGTCGGGCCGACAGGATAAGGCGGTCGTAGATACCGAGGACGAGCGCGACCGTACCACCGGAAATACCGGGCACCAGTTCGACCAGACCGATCAGGACTCCATGGACAGTATGGGCGAGACCCGAAGCCAGTCGATTCGTGGGTCTGTGCACGGTGGGGGACGAAGAAGTCACTGTTTCAACACTAGCCACCCAGTCCGGGATGATCCGGCTTTCGGGGCAGCGGTGACTGATCCGTAACGGGACCGATGGCGGACCGTGATCGCGTGCGGGAAGCCCAGAGAGCATCCAGCGCGCTTTGCTATCGTGTCAGCCCGTATCGTCCGACTGTGGAACCGGTACCTCTCAGCCGATTCCTACGCCCGCTGTCTATTCGCCGATAACCATCGTTCTGTCGGGTTAGCAGTTGCCCCGGCGCCACGACCACGCCCACCTACTGGAGAAGCACTGGAGGTTCCTCGGCGCGGATACACAGAAGGACAGATATTTGTGCCTCTGCCGGTCTGCGCCACAACCTGTGCCGCAAACACCTTGGCGCTGATGCTGATGGGCGGAAAGTGATCGTCCGACCGGCTGTTGGACAATCGCCGACCATGGTCCGGCGGGCGCGATTTTGGTCTCGGGCTCAGTCCCCGTTGCAGGTCGAGAAAATGGAGAGCGTGCATCAACTCGGGATTGGCGGGGTCTTGGGGTGGTTAGCAGTGGAGGGCTGCGCGGGCGAAGGCGCGTCCTTGTGAGGTGACGGTGGGTGTTGCCCGTCGGTGGCTGGCGAAGATCCCGAGGTTCCGGAGCGCTTCCCGGGGTTCGCGGAGCAGCTCGTGGACGTCTGCGACCTCCAGTTCTGTGCCCGCTCGGGTCCGCCAACCGAGGGCGCCGAGCCCGAAAGCGACAGCGTCGAGGCAGACGTCCCATTTGGTCCGCTTTCCGGCGGTGATGTCGATGAGCAGCAGGACGGTGGCGTCCCGCTCCGCGTCATGGCGGTGACGGTGGGTCAGGGCGTGGGCGAGGAAGTGCCATAGTCCGACGGGATCCTCGAGCAGCCGCCTGGCGGCAGCGGTCAAGACGAGCCGGCCCTTGATCCTGCGGATCAGTCCTAAGCGTTGCGCGCTCTCGCGCAGCCGGAGGACTGGCAGGGTCTGGTCCTCGCGGTTGGCTTCACCGTGCCAGTGTTCGGCCCAGCCGAGCTCGGTCATGGCCTGATAGACCACCGCGGGCGGGAGCCAGCCCGCAGTGGTGAGGTTCATGCCGTCCGGCCGATCCGGCGGATGAGCCAGGAATAAGGGGCGGTCGTCGCCTCGGCGAGGTCCGCGTCCACCAGCCCAGGCGCGTCCAGGTCTGCAGTGCTCAGGTAGGACCGGAACTCACGGCGCATCCCAGCAGGCAGGCGATCAATCCAACACCGGAACGCGTGTACTCAAGCTAACCTGTTTACTCGACCGTCGGTTGAGGTTCTGTGAACGATCGTTCACCGTGCACTGCCAGTTCTGCAAGTACGGCCTGCGGGTCACCTGCCTCGATGAGTTCGAGCAGAAACCGGTGTCGGCCCACATGGTCCATGAGGTTCTCGTGGTAATGCTCGCGAACGTAGAGGTTCCTAGCCATGCAGAGCAGTAGCTGCTGCTGTACGGAGGCATAGCTGGCTTCCAGCCGTCTGTGCCCTGCCAACGCAACGATCGAGGCGTGGAAGGCGTACCCGCTCTCGACGAGCATGCCCCTATCTTCGCGCCGGGCACAGTCCTCCATCTGCTCAAGGGCTCGTCGGCAGCGCTGCAGCCTGCGCGGATCGGTAACGGGCACTCCCAGTTCGACGGCGAGCTTCTCGAGCGCAGACCGGAGGGTCAGTATCTCGAAGACGTCTTGATCGGTAAGGGTTGCGACGACTGAGCCCTGCCGAGGCCGAGTTTCGATTAGCCCTTCCTGCGACAGGATCCGTAGCGCCTCCCGAAGAGGCGGTCGACTAATTCCGAGCTCTTCAGTCAGTCTCTCCTCAATGAGCCTGTCCCCGGGCCCGAGATCGCCGGAGAGGATCTGTTTGCGGATCGCCTCCGCGGCCAGATCAACGAGGCTGGACGACCTGATGCGACCAGACGCGGAGGTGCTAGTGGATACGACCACGAAAGATCCTCCATGGGGGTAGAGAGCGGAACCACATTTCATCCAGTATGCATCTACCCCTTGTCTTCTGTCGACTGAATGCTGTAGACAATAAACAACTCGATCCAGTGATACAGATCACCCACGGCTGGATGCCGGTCGAGTAGCACCAGGCCGAGTCTCATCACGACTGTTCCCGAAGAAGCGAAAGGTATTCCATGACGCTCACCACCAGCACAGCCCCCGATTACGCTAAGGCTGATCCCGAGGATCTCAACAGTCTGTACAAGCACCTCCGAGTCGCCGATGTGGCGGACGCGCTGGATGGTATCGGCCACTTCGACATCCACCTGATGGATTCCGGGATTCGCCCATTGTGGAACGGCATGAAGTTCTGGGGCCACGCAGCGACGATCCGCGCCGTGCCGTCCAACAAGCCCATGTGGAAGCTCGACTCGACGCAGGACATCGTCGAGGCCCACCGCATCTGGTTCGAGAGAATGGGCCATAAGAAACTCCCCGCGGACCTGCGGCCCGGGCACGTGGTTGTGATGGACTCCGGCGGAGGCAGGGAAGTGGGCTTCTGGGGATCCGAGAACGTCATGGCCGCCGTCGGTGCAGGCGCGGCCGGCGTGATCACGGACGGCTATTGCCGCGACACGGGAGAAGTGACGCTGCAGCGCAATCCCATCTGCGTCAGGGGGCGCGGACGCACCATCATTCCAGGCCGTATCGAGGTCGTCGAAGTGCAGACCACCATCGCCTGCGGCGGTGTGCAGGTGCAGCCCGAGGACATCGTCGGGTGCGACGACGACGGAATCATCGTGGTTCCGGCAGCGGTGGCCCACGAAGTGGCGACCCATGCTCGTGCAGTCCTCCTGGCCGACATGCACGCTCGCACGAAGCTGTATGAGGCGCAGGGCCGTCCGAAGGACAGCTCCGTGGATATCGAGGCGGTCGTGGCCTACTACGAAGGCCTCTAACTCTCCATCCCTGTCAGACAGTGATGCCGGGCACTGCCCGGCATCACTGCGATCCTCCGGAGGAAGTATGGCAACGAAGCCACGCACCACATCGATCGGCCTCGCCGGACTCGGGAACCTGGGCCTGCCGATGGCGCACGCACTGCTGGATGACGGTTGGCCCCTCACCGTCTTCGACCCGGCACCAGAAAAAGCCCGGTCCTGCGTGGACGCAGGCGCGAAGAGTGCTTCGTCCTTCGAGGACCTCGCTTCTGTGGACGTCCTCGTCCTCGTGGTACCGGACGACGCGGCCGTCGAGTCAATCTTGCTGGGGGAGCAGGGGTATTTTGCGAACAGCAGCGACGGAGCGGTGATCGTCCACAGCACCATCCTTCCGGCGTCGGCGCAGTCCCTCGCTGCGACGGCGAAGGAGCACGGCACGCGGTTCGTCGACGCGCCCGTCAGCGGCGGTTCGGCCAGGGCGCGCAAGGGCGATCTGACGGTATTCGTGGGAGCGGAGCATGAGGATTTCGACGCAGTCGAGGATGTGCTGCGTGCAGTTGGTAGCGAAGTTTTACGGGCCGGTGGACCCGGTACTGGCGCAGCCACCAAGCTGGCAAACCAGATGATGATGTTCTCTGCGCTGGCCGGTGCGTATGAAGCGCTGGATGTCGCGGGGAAGTACGGCGTGGATCCGAACATGGTACTCAAGAGCGTGGCTACCTCCACCGGTGCTTCATGGGTAGCCGCCAACTGGGGGTTTTTCGACGAGACGGCGGCCGCTTACTCCGCAAGCGGAACAGCGGTCAAGGACCGGCCCTGGAGCAAGGACCTTTTCGAGTTCGTGACCGCTGCCAGGACAGCGGGAACCTCCGCGCCCTTCGCAGGTCTCCTGAGCCAGCTGCTGCCGGGCTACGTCGAATCCCACGCACAGGAGACAGCAGCCGGCGAGGGTTCAGATCATGACGGGAAGCAGGACAATGACTGACGTCACTAGAGCCCCGCAAGCCGCACTCCTGAGCGGCTCTCCGGGCGACCCAGCGGATGATGAGGGCACGAACGTTCGAAGGGTTTCTCGGCGGCGTCGGTCCCGTAGGGAAGCGCTGGCCGCGTTCGGGTTCCTGTCTCCATTCATCGTAGGACTTCTGTTTTTGACCGTAGGGCCAATGCTCTACTCCTTGTACCTGTCCTTCACCAGCTATGACCTCCTGGCGCCCCCGGTGTGGGTAGGACTGGACAACTACGAACGGATGGCTGCGGCCGACCCCCGATTCATCGACTCGGTACAGGTGACCTTCCTGTACGTCGTCGTCTCGGTGCCGGCCGTGCTCATCGCCTCCCTGGGCGTAGCGCTGATCCTCAACCAGGGCATGAAGGCACTGTCGGTGTACCGTGCGGCGTTCTACCTGCCGTCCCTGATCGGCGGCAGCGTCGCTATCGCTTTGCTCTGGCGCCAGGTTTTCGGGCAGGAAGGAATCTTCAATCAGGTCCTGGCTGTCTTCGGTATCCAGGGCCAGAGCTGGATTGGCAATCCCAACAGCGCGCTATACACGCTCGTGGTTCTGAACGTCTGGACATTCGGCTCGACCATGATCATCTTCCTTGCTGGACTCCGCCAGGTGCCCCGCGAGTTGCACGAAGCGGCTTCCGTGGACGGCGCCAACGTTTTTCGGCGCTTCCGCCATGTAACCCTGCCGCTGCTCACTCCGCTGATCTTCTTCAACATCCTGATGACCACGATCAATGCGTTTCAGGCGTTCACCCCGGCTTATGTGGTCAGTGGCGGCACCGGCGGCCCCTTGAACTCGACCTTGTTCTACACCCTGTATCTGTATCAGCGCGGTTTCGCCAATCTTGAAATGGGGTATGCCTCCGCCATGGCGTGGGCACTGGTCGTCGTGCTCGGAATCTTCACCGCCCTCCTGTTCGCATCGGCCCGGCACTGGGTCCATTACGGAGACGAACGATGACCACACACGCGCCCGCTCGTACGAAGCCCCTCTTCGGACGCACCCCGTCCCGCAACAAACTGGTGCTGGGGATTGCCAGGCACTTCACGATGATTGTCATCTTGATTGTCATCCTTTACCCCCTGCTGTGGATGGTGGGGGCCTCCTTCCGCCCGGCGAATGAAACGTTCACGACGCTCAGTCTCTGGCCGGGTAACTTCACACTGGACAACTATGTGGACGGCTGGACCCTGGGGTCCTTCACCTTCTCGCGGTACTTCCTCAACTCCCTCCTGATCACCTTGCTGTGCGTGGTGGGCAATGTCATCGCCTGCGCTCTCGCGGCTTACGCCTTTGCCCGGCTCGAGTTCCCTTTCAAGAGGACGCTCTTCGCCGTCATGCTCGGCACGATGCTGCTGCCCTACCACGTCACGCTGGTCCCGCAGTATGTGTTGTTCAACGAGTTGGCGTGGATCAACACGATCCTGCCGCTGACGGTCCCGAAGTTCCTAGCCACAGACGCCTTTTTCATCTTCCTGATGGTCCAGTTCATGCGGACTCTTCCCCGGGAACTGGACGACGCAGCACGGCTGGATGGTTGCGGTCATGTCGGCATCTTCCGCCGGGTCATCCTGCCCCTATCCATCCCGGCGCTGGGCACGACAGCGCTGTTCACCTTCATCAACACGTGGAACGACTTCCTCGGTCCACTGCTCTATCTCAACCGTCCGGAACTCTGGACAGTCACTCTGGGGCTCAACAGTTTCCTGGATGCCACAGGGGAGTCCTCCTTCGGGCCCCTGTTCGCCATGGCGACGCTTTCACTGGCACCCGTTGTGGGGTTCTTCTTCGCCGCACAGCGACTGCTAATCGAGGGAATCGCTACCAGCGGGCTGAAATAGCGCCGCTGCAACAGCCACACAACGATCACCGACACAACTCATGGAGGAAACAATGACGATTCAATCTTCAGTCAAACGACGCTGGCCGCGCAGAACCGTGGCAGCGGGGGCACTGGGAGTCCTGCTCACAGTGTCCGCATGCGGAGGCGGCACCAGTGTAGGAGAAGGTCCCGGCGGCGAGGTCCAGGACGGGCAGGGCGAGGTCACAGGGAGCGCCCGGCTGGCCTGGTGGGGCGCCGGCCAGCGCAATGAAGTGACCAACGCCGTCGCGGACAACTTCGAGGAAGCAAACGAGGGTGTCACCATCGAGCGCGAGTTTGCCGATTTTGGGGCATACTTCCAGCGGCTGAACGTCCAGGGCAGCAGCGGGAACCTGCCTTGCCTCACGCAGATGCAGGGACGCCAACTGAATGACTACACGTCCCGCGACCTGTTTCTTCCGCTCGATCCGATGATCGAGTCCGGTGCGATCGACGTCAGCGACATCCCGGAAGAGGTCCTCGACACCGGTCGCGGTGAGGACGGCAACCTGTACATGGTGCCCTATGGGGCCGCCTACGACGCCCTGGTAGTGAATGAAACCCTCGTGGAGCAGGCAGGCAGTGAAATGCTGCCCGAGGGATACACCTGGGATCAGCTGGTGGACTGGGCTACCGAAATGCAGCCAAACCTGCCCGACGGCGTCTCCGCACTCTCGCTGAGTGGCGGCAGGCCGAACTTCCTCATCAGCTACATGGCAGCGAACGGGGAGACCCTCTTCGAAGACGGTCAACTCGGGTTCTCCGAAGAGTCGCTGGTCGAGTACTGGACCATGTGGGAGGAAATGCGTAAGGCCGGCGTCACAGCCACGCCTGCGCAAATGAGCGAACAGCCAGAACAACCAGAACAGAGCTACGTCTCCCGCGGCGTGACCGTCGCTGACACTGCGCCCGGGAACTCGCTCATCACCTCCCAGGCCACATTGGACGGCATCGGCAACGGGCAAGAACTCACATCCCTTCCCCTTCCGTCCGGCGATGCCGGACCCGGAAACGTCCTGTTCACCTCCGGGTTCGCCATCCCGGTGAACTGCGACAACATCCCGACGGCGGCGGCCTTCATCGACTTCTGGGCGAACGATGACGAGTCCGCAAGCATCTTCGCGTCATCCAACGGAGCCGTCACAAACTCCGGCCACCTCGACACGCAACTGCAGAATCCCGAACTACCAGAGCTTCGGAAGCATGACCTTGAGCTGTACCAGCAGATCGCAGCCTCTGAACCACCCACGGTCGTCTACCCTCCCGGATACCAAGCGACCTTCGAGGAATCCTTCACCCGCGCCTACGAACGCGTCAGCTTCGGGGAGGTCTCAATCGAACAGGCAGTGTCCGACTTCTTCACAGAAGTAAACGCAGGTCTCGGGTAACGCGGGGTAGTACCGCTGGCAGAGGGCGGCGCCCGTCATCGCCCTCTGCCACCTCCCTCCCTACTTTCCGATCAAGACCTTCTGAAAAGGAGACCACTGTGCACCCATCATCCTCCCGCCCTGCCGACCCACCTGCTGAGGCGCTGACCGGAATGACTGTCCTTGACCTGACCCAAGTGATGGCAGGACCGTTCTGCACCATGGTGCTCGCCGACCTCGGCGCAGACGTCGTCAAGATCGAGAACCCGACGGACGGTGACCAGACCCGGCGCTCATGGGGGACATCCGGCAAAGGGGAGGACAGCCGAGCCTTTATGAGCCTCAACCGGAACAAGCGCAGCGTCACGCTAGACCTGAAAACCCCTGCAGGTCTCCAGGCTTTCTACAAACTCGTAGAGACCGCGGATGTGGTGATCGAAAACTGGAGACCGGGTGTCGCAGAGCGGTTGGGCCTCGGGTTCGACACCCTGATCGAGATCAACCCCCGCCTGGTCGTTGCGAGCATCTCCGGCTTTGGCACAACGGGCCCCTATGCCACCCGGCCAGGCTATGACCTGATCGCGCAGGCCATGGCCGGAGTCATGAGCATCACGGGCGAACCCGGTGGCCGGCCGGTCAAAAGCGGCCTCCCAGTCGCAGACCTCGGTGCGGGCCTCTTCTGCGCCGTCGGGATCCTCGCGGCATGGCATTCGAGCAAGGAAACCGGCGAGGGCCAGTACCTCGAGACGTCCCTGTTCGAATCGACCCTCGCCCTCTCCGTCTGGGAGTCGACGGAATTCTGGACGACCGGTGCAGCACCCCTCGCCCTTGGATCTGCGAACCGTATGTCGGCGCCATATCAGGCTTTGGCCACGAAGGACGGGTTCATCACCGTCGGAGCGAATAACGATCGACTGTGGAATCGCCTCTGCACGGTCACCGAACTAGAGAACCTAGTGACAGATCCGCGTTTCATCGACAACCCCAGCCGGATGACAAACCGTGTGGAACTGGTTGCCGAATTGGAGTCCACCTTCGTAAAGAAGACCACGGCTGACTGGGTAGATCTCCTTCTCGGAGCAGGCGTGCCAGCCGGTCCGATCCAGGACTATCAGCAGGTCCTCGAGGAGGACCCCCACGTCAAGGACCGGAACATGGTTCAAGTCATGGAGCATCCGGTGGAGGGACAAGTGAAGGTCATCGCTTCGCCCCTGCGGCTCAGCAAAACCCCTCCTCGCATCCGACGGCATCCCCCTCTGCTCGGAGAGCACAACGATGAAGTGCTGGGATCATGAACCCGATACCTGTCAGCGAGGACCAGATCGTGGTCGAGAGGATCGGTTCCGTCCTCCACGTGACACTGTCCAATCCGGGGCGCCATAACGCCCTGACCTGGCGTATGTATGACGAATTCTCGGACGCGATCGAGCAGGCCTCCACGGATCCCTCGATCAGGGTCATCGTTATCCGCGGCGAAGGAAAAGCCTTCGCCGCCGGTACCGACATCACCCAGTTCGCGTCCTTCACCACCGGCGAGCAGGGACTCGAGTACGAGCAGCGCATCGGAGCGATCCTCCAGAAGTTGTTGGCCCTCGACATCCCGGTGGTCGCCGCTGTCGATGGTCCCGCGGTCGGGGCCGGGCTGGCAATCGCCGCCTGCTCCGACGTCGTGATCGCCACCGAATCGGCGACCTTTGGGGTTCCTATCGCCCGCACGGTGGGCAATTGCATCCCGCCGGCTGTGCTGAGGCGGCTACAAGCCCGGATGGGGCACGGGCGCACCATGGCCATGCTCCTCACCGCGTCGCTCCTCCCTGCTGAGGAAGCACAAAAGGCCGGATTTGTGTACAAGGTGGTTCCACGAAATGACCTCGAAGACACACTGACCCGGCTCAGTACCAGGATGAGTCGGACCGCGCCGGTCACCATCGCCGCGCTCAAGGAGATGGATCGGCGTCTCCAGGACGATCCGACCGCCGATGCCGACGACCTTCTCCTCCGGTGCTATGGCAGCGCCGATTTCCAGGAGGGCGTTGCCGCCTTCACAGAGCGCCGCGTACCCGAATGGAAGGGACACTGATGTCTGAACAGGAGCAGTCACCACGCGTCATCGACGCGCACCACCACTACTGGAAGCTCGAAGCGCAGGAGCAGGCCTGGCGCACCGCAGAGCACAGCCACATCGCACGGGACTACGAACCCGCTGATCTGGCCGCCGAACTTGTCGGCTCCGGGGTCGACGCGACGGTCCTCATCCAGTCGGTCGACAGCAGCGACGAGAACGATCGACTCGCAGCCTATGCCTCCTCGTGCGCCACGGTAGCGGGTGTCGTCGGCTGGCTCCCGCTCGAGGACCCCGAAGCGGCCAGAGCAGAGCTCGCGCGAGCCGATACGGCGTCATGGAAGGGCGTGCGCTGCCTCGTGGGCAAGCGGCCCCTCGACTGGCTGGACACACCCGATGTCATCTCGCTTTTCCAGGACCTCGCCGACCGGGGACTGTCCTGGGACATCGTTCCCGTGACGCCCGATCAGGTGTCAGCGGTCGGTGCCCTGACTAGGTCCGTGCCGCATCTGCGGGTAGTGCTCGATCACCTCGCTCGCCCTCCGGTGGACGCCGGTGGCTGGGAGCCATGGGCGGGGCAGATCGCTGAATTGGCGACGTCGCCCACGGTACACATCAAGATCTCCGTGGGCATCGACGTCCTTACAGGCTGGGCCCAGTGGCGGCCCGCCGAACTGGCCCGTTACGTCGAATGGGCCCTGACGAACTTCGGGCCGCAGCGGTCGATGCTCGCGAGCAACTGGCCCGTCATCCTGCTGCAGCGCAGTTACCGTCACGCCTGGCAGGACCTCTCAGCTCTGGTGGCCGGGACGGGGCTTTCCGCCGAGGACCTGGCTGCCGTCCATGGGGGAGCCGCCATCAAAGCCTACGGGCTGCAAGAACACGCCACCGCCACGTGAAGGATCACGTGAGCACGAGTCTGCGAAAGAAGCCCATGCAACTCCTCGAAGATCATGCCGATGTCCTGCCAGTAGATGCGGGCGCAGCGACGCTCGTCGGTCGGGTGTTCGATCCCGATATCAACGGCCCTTGCGTCGTCGTCGTGCGAGATAACCGGCTCCTCGACGTAACTAGCTCCTTTCCCACCATGACTGATCTGCTCGAAACCTCCGATCCCGCGCGACGGGTTGCGGCGGAGGAAGGAACCCGTAATTGGGACCTCCACGAGGTCCTGCACAGCTCGCTGAATGAGCGCGGAGTCGGGACCCGACTTCTGGCTCCCGTCGATCTCTCCGTCCTTAAAGCAGCCGGCGTGACTTTCGCGCACTCCCTGATGGAACGGCTGATCGAGGAAAGAGCAGGCGGTGATAAACGCGCTGCCAGCTCGTTCCGGGATGAGCTCGAACAGCTAGTGGGAGCAGACCTGGCAACGGTCCGCCCGGGCAGTGTCGACGCGGACGCCCTGAAAGCCGAGTTGTCAGCCAAAGGCCTGTGGTCGCAGTACCTCGAGGTGGGCCTCGGCCCCGACCCGGAGGTGTTCACCAAGGGGCCGGTCCTCTCCGCTGTGGGATGCGGACAGGAGATCGGGGTGGCGTCTGTTTCATCGTGGAACAACCCAGAACCGGAGGTGGTAATCGCCGTCACATCCCGGGGGACCGTTGTGGGCGCGACCCTCGGCAACGACGTCAACCTCCGTGATGTGGAAGGCCGGTCAGCCCTGCTGCTGCCGAAAGCGAAGGACAACAACGCTTCGGCCGCCGTCGGCCCGTTCATCCGCCTGTTCGACGACACCTTCACCCTCGACGACGTCCGCAACGCCGATGTGCGGCTCCAGGTACTCGGCGAGGACGACGACTTCGTACTCGACGGTGCCAGCTCCATGCCCCTCATCTCCAGGGACCCCGAGGAACTGGCCCGCTACACGGTGGGGGAATCGCACCAATATCCCGACGGCATCTTGCTCTATTTGGGGACCCTCTTCGCCCCGAGCATCGACAGGGACGGTGCGGACATGGGATTCACCCATCACCTGCGGGACATCGTCCGGATCTCAAGCCCGCAACTCGGGACCTTGGTCAACCGCGTCAATTCATCCGAAGCGGCCCCGCCGTGGGAGTTCGGGATACGCGACCTCATCCGGAACCTTTCGCAGCGCGGCTTAGCGGCGTCGGTAGGAGGCTCGTAATGCGGATCGTCGTCGCCGACCACAACTTCGCCTCGCTCGAGAACGAGCGCTCCGCGGCGGCGGCCCTAAGCGCACGTTTCGAGGTCTACCAGGCCGCGACAGAAGAGGCGGCGCGGGACGCGGTTCGGGGAGCCGACGTCGTGCTCGTGAACTTCGCACCCATGACCGCGGCAGTCCTCACCGCAATGCCGAAGGGGTCCGTCGTCATCCGGTACGGCATCGGGTACGACAACGTCGACCTCGATGCAGCGAACCGACGGGGAATTTCGGTCTGCAACGTCCCCGATTACGGAGCTGACACGGTCGCTGACCACACGCTCAGCCTCATCCTCGTGCTCGCGCGCAAGATCATACAATTCGACCGAGTCCTCGGTTCCGGCGATTGGATCTCACCACCGTCGCTGGCGCCGATCCGGGCATCCAGGGACACCGTGATTGGCCTGATCGGGCTTGGTCGCATCGGGCTCGGCGTCGTCGCCCGGCTCACACCCTTCGGATTTCCGGTCCTGGCCTTCGACCCCTTCATCGATCCGTCCGTCGCAGCGGACAACGGCATCGAGCTCGTCGACCTCGACACGCTTTTCCGGCGCGCACACGTCATCTCGCTTCACGCCCCCGCAACCACCGAGACGTACAAAGTGGTCAACGCCCAAAATCTCTCCAAGATGCAGCCCGGATCTTTCGTCGTCAATACGGCACGCGGGACCCTGGTGGATCAGGACGCCGTCCTGGCCGCCCTGGACTCCGGACAGCTCGCCGGTGCAGCACTCGATGTCTTCGATCCGGAGCCGTTGCCGGCAGATCACGGATTGCGGAAGCATCCCCGCGCGATCCTGACGCCCCACGCAGCCTTCTACTCTGAAGCTTCGCTGGCCGCACTCCAGCGCCTCGCCGCCGAGGAAGCGTCCCGGGCGGGTCGCGGCGAAGCGCTCCGCTGCGTCGTCAACAAACCCCAGATACCACGCCCGGCATGATCCGCTCCGGAAAGGACCAACACCTATGAGGCCCTCGTACAAGAACACATCCACGAGTGAGCTCGAGCAGATCCTCGCTGCCGCGGCGGGCGCAACCGACCCCTGGGCCGCGACAGCACCGCTCACGCGAGCCAGCGCCCTGCGCACCATCGCCGAACACCTCGACAAGCAAGCCGACCCCCTCCTCGCCATAGGGATCCGGGAGACTTTCCTGCCGGAAGCCCGCCTGCGCGGCGAACTTATCCGAACCACATTCCAACTGAGACTATTTGCCGACCTCCTAGCCGACGGCTCGTATCAAGACGTCCGCATCGATACCGAGGACCCGCAATGGCCGATGGGCGCCGCCCGCCCGGATTTGCGTCGCCTACTGGAACCCGTCGGACCCGTACTGGTGTTCGCGGCCAGCAACTTCCCCTTCGCATTCAGTGGGGCAGGCGGCGACACCGCGGCCGCTCTCGCTGCCGGGTGTCCCGTCATCCTCAAAGCGCATCCCGGTCATCCCGAGCTCACCATCGCGACCGCAGAAGTCATTCAGAAAGCGCTCAGTGTGTCTGGCGCTCCTTTGGGGCTTTATTCGGTAATTTCCGGTCTCGACATTGGGCGTGCGGCCCTGATGGACGCCCGGGTCCAGGCCGGCTCCTTCACCGGCTCCATTGCTGCGGGTCGTTCACTCTTCGACCTCGCCAACTCGCGAGAGACACCCATTCCGTTTTACGCAGAGATGGGCAGCGTGAACCCGTCCTTCGTCACCAAAGCGGCGGCAACGTCGCGAGGTGCCGACATCGCGTCGGCCTTCTTCACCTCCATGACGTCAAGTTCCGGCCAACTCTGCACGAAGCCCGGCGTGCTGATTGTTCCGGAAAGCATGCTTTCCCACCTGCGCCTACAGACACCTCCGCCGCCGGCGCCCCTGCTCAATGACGGGATTCAGGAAGGCTACGTCCGTTCCCTTCAGGAACTCGCCGAGCATGCCGGCGTCACCCCTCTTCTGGAGACCACGGAAGCTTTTTCGACTCCACCGCGTGCGACGCTCCTAACAGCCTCCCTCGAAGACGTCCTGAAGGACCCGTCCAATCTGCTCGCAGAGCGCTTCGGTCCGGCAGCACTAGTCGTCACCTATGAAAACGAGGCCGACCTGCAGCGACTCGCGCGCGTCCTCGAAGGTCAACTGACCGCCAGCATCCACGCCGAAGAGGACGACGACGTCAAGCAGCTCATCCGGGAGCTTGCCAAGCGCGCGGGCCGCCTCCTGTGGAACCAATGGCCTACCGGCGTATCGGTGACCCATGCACAGCATCACGGCGGGCCCTATCCTGCAACCACCCATGCTGGGACAACCTCAGTCGGAACCGCCGCGATTCTTCGATTCCTCCGGCCCGTCGCCTATCAGGGTTTTCCCCAACACCGGCTCCCGGAAGTTCTGCGCGATGACGCGGCAGTGTCTGGTATTCGGATGATCAACGGCACGCTGGTGTCAGCATGAGCATCATCTCGTTCCGCGGCCGCACCCCCGCTGTGCACGACAAAGCCTTCATAGCACCGACCGCAACCCTTATCGGCGACGTCACAATAGGGCAGGCATCGAGCGCATTCTATGCGGTCACCATTCGCGCGGACACGACACCCATCCGGATTGGCGAGGGATCCAACCTTCAGGACAACGTCGTCGTACACGCGGACCCCGGTTATCCTGCAATCATCGGCGACCGCGTCAGCGTTGGACACGGGGCGGTGGTACACGGATGTTTCATCGAAGACGACTGCCTGATCGGCATGCATGCCACAATCATGAATGGAGCGATCATTGGCGCTGGGTCATTGATTGCGGCAGGAGCAGTGGTGCTCGAAGGGACGGTTGTTCCACCTCGCTCGCTCGTTACAGGAGTACCAGCTAAGGTTCGACGCCAGTTAACCGATGACGAGGTGATCGGTGTAAAAGCCAACGCGAAGCAGTACCGTAGCCTCGCCGAAGAGCACCAGCGAGCATGCGGGGAGTAGAACACCTTTACCATCTAAGCGTTGCCATTAATCGCCGATAATCGACGTTATGTCTTAGAGAAGTCTGCTCATCGCGTTTGAAGGGTGTACATCTTCGCATAAGGGCCCTCAGCGGCGAGGAGTTCTTCGTGCGTACCGATTTCGACTGCTCGGCCACTGTCCAAGAGCACGATCCGGTCCGCGGAGCGGATCGTCGAGAGTCGGTGGGCCACGATCAAAGTCGTTCTTCCATGGCGCAGGTTTGCAAGCGCGTCTTGAACAAGTTGTTCTGACTCGCTGTCCAAGGCGCTTGTTGCCTCGTCCAGCAGGAGGACCCGCGGGTCTCTGATCAAGGCGCGAGCGATGGAGATTCGTTGTCGCTGTCCACCCGACAAGCGGGCTCCACGTTCACCCAGCAAGGTGTCGACACCGTTGGGGAGTGTCCGAACGAAGTCGGGTGCGTTCGCCTCCTGAAGTGCTTGCCAGATCGATTCGTCATTAACGTTGTCGAGCCCATAAGCGATGTTGTCCCGGATCGATCCGGAGAAGAGTACGGATTCCTGGGGTACCACCGAGATGTGGCGACGCACCGTGCGTAGGTCGAGTGATTCCATGTCGGCGCCGTCAAGCAGCAGGCGGCCGCTGGTTGGTCGGAGAAAACCGAGGGCGAGGTTCAGCACCGTGGATTTGCCGGACCCTGATTTGCCAACGAAGGCGATGGTCTCTCCGGGGCTAATGTCCAGGCTGAGACTGTGAACGGCGAGATCTTCTTCCTCCGGGTAGCGGAAGTCGACGCGCTCAAAAGTCAGATGCCCGTCTGTATGAAGGATCTGGTGCTTGCCGCTGTTTCGCTCAATATCTGGTTCCTGAAGCACCTCGCCGATGGAACGAAGGGATTCACGTCCCTTTGTGAGCAAGGGGGCGAGGTTGAGAAGGTTCAGGACCGAGTTTGTGAGCATCACGAAGTAGGTACTCAGTAGTATCACCTGTCCTGCGGTGATTGGGAGCAGGCCGCTCACCGAGAGTGCTGCTGCACCAATGAGACAGGCTATGGACAGTAGTTGGAAGGAACCCCATGCCAGCGCACCGAACCGGCCGTTCAGCATGTCAAGGCTAAATCCTGAGTTCCGTACAGCTTTTGCCGTCGTGAGAACCCGTTGCGTGGCAACTTGCTCAAGGCCGTGTGCACGGGTTATCGGGAGGAGCATCGCCATTTCGCCTACCTGTGATGAGAACTGTTCGATGTCTCGACGAAAGAGCTCGTTCTTCTGGTGGGAACGACGGCGCACTCCTTGGATGAGTACGACGGAAAGTGGCACGACCAGTATGAACAGCAGGAGGAAGGCGGGCACTTGAAGGGCGAGTACGGTCACGGCTCCGAGAATGACGCCGAGACCTGATAGGAGCGGGTTGGCTCCCTGTTGAAGCATCAGCTCGACGTTTTCAACATCTCGCACAACCTTGGTTTGGATGACCGACGAGCTGGACCTCCCGTGGAATCCGATGGACAACACCTGGAGACGGTGGGCGAGTTCGTTTCGTAGGGAAACACCCAGATCGCGGACCGTGGCACTGATCAACCGAACGAAGGTTTGGCTGGCAGGGTAGTTGAAGGCAATTAAGACCAGTGCTGCACAGCCGAGTAGTGCGAGTCTCTCCGGAGGCCCCCCTGCCACTACCGTGTCGATTACGGCCGCCGTGATGACGGGCAGCACCCAGACGGGACTGTCTTTCACGAGGTAGGCGATGACCGCGATCAAAAGCTTCACGCGAGCTGGTTTTAGTGCCTGCACCAGCCCGGAGAATGGGCGATCGGATGTGATGAAGCCACTGTCGAAGTCGCGTTTCCCTCTGCTCACAGCGCCGATGTTTGGGGCCGTTTCGTTGCTGGCGGGTTCTCCGGATCCTGAGCGGATACGTTTCTTCATGAGAGGAGCTCCATTCCGGCAGCTCGATAGGAGTCCTGAACTCCGCTGCGGCAAGTGATGAGTTGGACGACGCCGCCCCCCGTTCTGTCCGGGTTACCGCCGGCAGTGCTGGACCAATGAGCATCCGGCCTATGGGCATGTTCAGGGGAAAGCGATGTCGCCTTGGTGCATGACGCGTGGGTTGTAGTAGGTGTTTTTGATGTCTTGGTGGGTGTTGTTAGTTTCAAGCTGCTCTGACCAGTGCATGAAGTAGGTCCATCGCGGTTGGCTTGCGAATTGGCTTTCGGTGGGCATTTTGCCTACCTCCCCCAGAGCGAGGGGTTTGCCGGGGGCGAGGGCGAGGAGAGTTGAGTACTCCTGGGTTGAAGGGAAATTTTTGTACCAGGCGTCGAGGGTCACGAGGTCCACGTAGTCGTGTCCTGGGTAGAAGCCGGCGAAGTTCCCGTTGGCATTGTCCTGGACGTTCCACGCCCAGATGAGGTTCCCTAGTCCTTTTGTGTCATCGAGGTAGTCCCGGGTTATTTGGAAGAGCTTCGCTGATCCGTTTGGGCCGGTTCGGCCTCCCCACCAGGGCCATTGTTCGTTCATCTCGTGCAGGGGACGGAAGATGGCAGGGATACCCGCGTCGTCGAGCTGCTGCAGATGGGGGACGATCTCATCCAGGCGTGATTTCCACGCCCTGTTGAGAGCAGTTCCGTTGGTGACGAGCTCGTCCCATTGCGCATCGGTGAGGTTGCCGTTGATTGTCTCCCAGCTGCAGCTCGAGCTGCTGGTAGGGGGACATACGTGCCAGGTAAGAGTGACGAGTGATCCGTTGGCCCATTCGGTCTTGGCCTGGTTGATGACCGACTGACGGTTGCTCACATCGGTCGAGCTGAACAGGAAGTCGCCGCCCCATAGGCCTGGGCGTACACCGGTGATGGCTTGCACCCTATTGGTGTAGTAGGCCGGCTGCGCCGCTGGTTCTTTATTGTGCTGAGCGGCGATCACCTTGGTGCCCGAGATCGACTGCAGGTAACTGACGACGGTCGCTTTCGAGGTCCAGGAGAACGCTTGTGTGGGGGTGAAGGATGCTCCGACGAAGAGCAGGCAAAGGAGCACAATGGCAGGAGCGCGCCATGGGTTTTTGTGGAACATCTTTGTTCTACCTCTCGAGGTGATGAATCCTGCTACTCAGGCTGCGAGTTCCAGGGCGTGGGATTGGTGAATGAGGGCTGCGGCCCCAAGAAGAGGGCCCTCGTGTCCAAGTGCTGTTGCAACGATGCGGAGGTCCGTCGTGTAGTCCAGAACGCGCGATGAGTGGGCGGCTTCTCTCACGAGGTCGACGTAGTCACTGCTCACATTGATGAACCCGCCGCCGAGAGCCGCTACGTCCAGGTCGAGTAGCGTCGCAACGTTTGCAATGGCTAGCCCTACTGCTGCAGCTGAACGGCGAACCGCGGCTTGTGCAGTCGGGTCTCCTTGCTCGTAGGAGTGGGCGAGGTCTTCACCGGATGCGCCGATCCATCCTTGGCCTCGCGCCCAGGCGACTGTTTGCGGGCCGGATGCAAGATCTTCCAGTGTCCCTGCGTGGATGGGGGAGTGCGCGGTTTCTTTGGGGTGTAGCCGCATCTGTCCGATGTGGCCGGCGTTTCCTGACCGCCCAGCAATGAGTTTGTTTTGGAGGATGATGCCTCCACCGATGCCTGTCGAGATCACCATGGTGAGCGAATTGGACGATCCTTGCGTGGCTCCCTTCCAGGATTCGGCCAATGCGATACAGGTACCGTCAAGGCGCAAGGTGACAGGGCGTCCTGGCAGGAGCGTCCCGAGGTGAGCGCAGACCGCGAAGTCATGCAGATGCGGCAGATTCTTGGGACTGATGGTGCCTTCGTCGAGGTTTACAGGCCCTGCTGATCCGATACCGATTCCGATGATGGAGCTTCCGGCAGGTGCCCCAGCAATGGCCGCTCTGGCCGCGTCGCTGATGGCGGCGGTGATGCACTGCCTTGAGGTGGTTGAACCTGTGGGACGTCGGTGGAGGGTGCCGGTGACCACGGCTCCATCTGCAGTGATGAGACTGGCATCGACTTTTGTGCCACCGATGTCTACTGCAAGTGTCAGAAGTGGGCGTGAGGCATCCATGGAGGTCCCTATCTGGGGTGGGTCTACACACGTAGATTTGTAGACCTGTAGAAGTGTCGTGATGAAGCAGGTGCCGGTTCTGGCCTGCTGGTAGGCAGCAGGCCAGAAACGGGTGCAGCTAGGGAGTCGGGGCGAGCTCGCGCTGCTGAAGGAGCGCCCGCGTTCCCCAGTCGATGACCAACTGGTTTGCTGTCCGCAACACGTGCTTGGTCACGAAGCTCTCGGGTGTGACCCCCGCGGCGGAGGTGATGTGGAAGGTCACCGATTCCTGGGGGAGCAGCGTGACCATCATGTCGCTGACGACGGCATGGCGGTCGACCTTGTCGACGAGGAGCGTGAGGTCCCTGATCAGGTTTTCGGCGGTGATGGTCACCGAGTATCCCGTATCAGTGGCTGTAGCCTCGCTTGTGAAGCGCGCGGCTTCGAGGTTGGAATCCCGGTACTCCACATAGAACCAGGTTGCACGCTCGTTGCCGTAATCAACGACGAGAACCTCGTCCGCAACGTCACTTGTCGCAGCTACCTCGGCTGGAAGCTCAATCAGTTGTGAGGACCGTGCACTGACCGATGTGAGGTCAAGCTCGACGGAGACTATTTCGGTTCCATCGAAACGAAGCCGACGCGCTGTGAGGGTACCGTTCCAGGGTTCTGCGGCATCGTTGATGATTGCCACTGCGAGTTGCTCCCCGCGGGGCTGAATCGTGAGCATCCGGTCCGCGTAGACGTGTCGAAGTGCGTACAGGAGCGGCTTTGCGACCCCGTCTCCATCGACTGCGGCCCAGGAGGTGACGGGCCAGCAGTCATTGAGCTGCCAGATGACCGTTCCCATGCATCGCGGACTCCAGGAGCGCATGTGTTCGATGGCGAATGTCATCGCGTTGGCCTGGTTGAGGGACATAGCCCAGTGCCAGTCCTCGGTGTTGTTGGGGAGGGGAAGGTGCGCGACCAGCCCGTCGGTGAGCTTGTCGTTCCCGTCTGCGGCTTTTTGGTGTACCAGCATTCCGGGCGATTCGGGGGTGAGCGGATTGTCGGAGATGGCGCGCGTCATTGTTGACCATGAGGGCGGTCCTTGCCACCCGAATTCGGCGGCGAAACGTGGGACGACGTCGCGGTAGGTCGGGTAGTCCTGCCGGTTCCAGTGCTCCCAGAGGTGTACGGAGCCGTGTTCGATGTCGTTGGCGAAGACTTCCGGGCTTCCCGACCACGGGCTGCCTGGGGTGTAGTTGCAGGAGGGGTCCAGTTCGCTGACCAGCCGTGGCAGCAGGTCGAGGTAGTAGCCCATGCCCCAGGTCTTGCCTTCGAGTCGCTTCTTCCAGCCCCATTCGTCGAAGCCCCAGATGTTTTCATTGTTGCCGTTCCAAAGGACGAGGCTGGCGTGGGGCATGAGTCGTTCGATGTTGTCCCGGACTTCGGCTTCGACTTCGCTGCGCAGTGGTTCTTCCTCGGCGTAGCAAGCGCAGGCGAACAGGAAGTCCTGCCATGTCATGATGCCGCGTTCGTCGCAGAGTTCGAAGAAGTCGTCGGATTCGAAGACTCCACCGCCCCAGATTCGAAGCAGGTTGATGTTGGCGAATTCGGCTTGGTCCAGCCGTGCAGCTAGCCGTGTGCGGTCGACGCGGGGCAGGAAAGCATCATCGGGGATCCAGTTGGCGCCGCGAGCCCAGACGGGGGTGCCGTTGACGATGAAGCGGAAGCTGGTTCCCTCATCGTCGGGTTCGAGTTCCACTTTGACGGTCCGGAAGCCGATGCGGGATTCCCAGCCGGACACCCGGGAACCCTTGATTCCCAGATCGATACTCAGGTCATAGAGGGGTTGCTCACCGAAGCCGCGCGGCCACCACAGGTCGACGTCTTCGACGTCCAGGTTGATGGTGCAAGCGGTCTCGTCTTCTCCGATGGTTGTTGATTCCACGGCTCCTGCCTGAGGTATCGAGCCACTGATTTCGACCGGTCCTTGGGATGCTCGTTCGATCTCGACGACGACAGCTACCTGGCCGCGCGTTCCCTCGACGGTTGGTGTGGGCCGGACGCTGGCAAGCCTGGCACCGGACCATGAGTGCAGGCTGACCGGGCGCCAGATACCGCTTGTCGTGGCGTCCAGGCCCCAGTCCCAGCCGAAGTTGCATGCCGATTTGCGGATCGCGTTGTAGGGATGGAAATTCACGTGCGGCCGGTATCCGAGATTCAGGCTTTCGGCGTTGGCGTACTTGATGGGTGAGCTGAACTCGATGGTGAGAACGTTCAATCCCTGTCGCAGGGTCCTGTCGACAGGCACCCGGTACGTGCGGTGCTGGTTACGGGTGTTGGCTATCTCTGTGCCGTTGAGCAGGACACGGGCTACGGTGTCGAGTCCTTCGAAGACCAGGTCGTGGCGCTCATGACCATCGGGGGACCAGGCGAAGTTGGTGGTGTACTCCCAGTCGGACTGCCCGATCCAGGTGAGGAGCTTCTCGTTGCCGTCGAGGTAAGGATCGGGGATGAGTCCTTGTGCCATCAGGTCTGTGTGCACGGTCCCGGGGACGGTGGCTTCGATGGCGTGGCCGGCTATATGAGCAGGCACTGGTCCTGAGAGCGCTCGGAGGGTCCAGTCGTTGTGCAGGTGCTGGACAGTATGCAGATCGGTTGTCATTTTGTAGCTCCAGCTGTTAGTCCGTTGTAGATATAGCGTTGAAGGAAGATGAAGGCGATGATCGTCGGCACGATGACGAGGATGGTTCCGGCCGAGATGACCTGCCATTGGGAGCCGAAGGGCCCGGTGAAGCGGAAGAGCGATGTTGAGATCACACCGAGGTCCCTGGACGGCATGTACAGGAACGGGATGTAGAACTCGTTGTAAACCGCGATGCCTTTGATGATGACCACGGTCGCAATGGCCGGTTTCAGGAGCGGGAGGATGATCCGCCAGTAGATGGTGAATCGGTTCGCGCCGTCGATCATTGCTGCCTCGTCGAGTGAAGGCGAGATCGACTTCATGAACTGCAGGAAGATGTAGATCGCGATGATGTCCGTGCCCATGAAGAGGACCATCGCTGCGCCGCGGGTGTTGAAAAGGCCCAAGGCGTTGATGACCTGGAACGTCGCTACCTGAGTTGTGACGGCCGGAACAAGGGTTGCGAGAAGGAACGCGAAGATCACCAAGCGCCTCCCGCGGAAGGTGAAGCGATCGAGAGCGTAGGCGGCCATCGTTCCGATCAGGATCGTTCCGGTGACCGAGACGATGAGGATGATCGTGGTGTTGATGAACCCGGTGATCATGCCGCCGCTATCGAACGCCGTCACGAAGTTCGAGAAGTTGGTCCAGTTCTCGGGCGGGGTCAAGGGGCTGGTCGTGCGGAACTCCTCCTGAGTCTTGAAGGACGTCATGAGAATCGTCACCAAGGGCACGAGCGACACCAGTGCTGCAAGCACCAGGGAGACGTACTTCAACGTCCGAGCGGTGTACCGGGAGGTACGACCGGCCTCCTTGCGTTTTGGCAACTCGGCTCTGCCGCTGCTCTGGGATGTCTTGTCCGATGCAGAGGGGGTGACCTGCGAGCTCATCGTGAAGCCTCCTGGTCGTCGGGGAAGATGCGGCGCTGAATGAAGGTCACGAAGAGCACGATGAGCAGGAGAACGACTGCCATGGCTGACGCAAGCCCGACGTTCGCGTACTTGAACGCGGTGTTGATGGTTTCGATGACGAACGTCGCTGACCCGTTCGCGCCACCGGTCATGATGTACGGCATCTCGAATACCGAAAGCGCGCCGGCGATGGCGAGGGTGAAAGACAACCCGAGGATTCGGCTGATGCTGGGCAGGATGATGAACCGGAATTTTTGCCAGGAGGTCGCACCGTCGATGTCCGCTGCTTCGTACTGTTCCGAGGGGATCGACTGGATCGCGCCAAGGAACAGGATGAAGTTCAAACCCATATACCGCCACACGGAGGTACCTGCGAGGGAGATGTTCACGAGCGACGGGTCGCCGAGCCACAGCGGTGGATCGTTCACACCCGTCACTGCAAGCAGGGCGTCCAGTGTGCCGTCCGGGCGGAAGAAGTAGAGAAAGACCAGACCGATTGCTACCCCGTTGATGAGGTAGGGGAAAAAGATGAGCCCCTTGAAAAGGTTCTGGAAGCGGGTATTGAAGCTCAGCAGGGTGGCGAAGTAGAGCGCCAGCCCGAGCTGCACCACTGCACCGATCAGGTAGTAGATACTGACGAAGAAGACCTGGAATATGGATGGCTCGGTGAAGATCGCTGTGTAGTTCTCGAGCCCGACGAATTCCTTATCGACATCGATCCCGTTCCAGGAGGTGACGCTGTACCAGAACATGTTGGTGACGGGTACGTAGGTGAGCACCACCAGGAAAGCCAGCGGCGTGGCGAGGAAGAGCCACGGAGTGATGCGTGACTGCTTGCGCGACCGTTTGCGCTTGGAGGTGAGGTTTTGCTTGCTGCGGTCGGCTTGGCTGGCTTGTTGCGCTAGCAGTGCCATGGAGAATCCAATCCTGGGTGCTGTGGGGGGGGGGGGGGGGGGGGGGGGGGGGGGGGGGGGGGGGGGGGGGGGGGGGGGGGGGGGGGGGGGGGGGGGGGGGGGGGGGGGGGGGGGGGGGGGGGGGGGGGGGGGGGG
>NZ_JBTNDI010000005.1:0-230435 GCF_054511075.1 Arthrobacter sp. TMS2-4 | reverse complement strand
CCAGCCACCACACACAAAATGCGCGGCAACCAGCCAATTCAACCAATCAAAAAACAATCGGTATCAACAAACTTGGCACACTATTGAGTTCTCAAACAACAGGAACAACCGGCACCAAACACAACCAAACCGTCATGTCATCGCTCCGGAGCAACTTTTCAAGCTTACCCGCACCAGATTCGTATCTGCAAATCCGCCGATTCCCGTCATCCCGGCCCTCTGGTCCGTCCGCGAGGACAGGACTCCAGCCCTGGATGTGAGGTTGTCGGCCGACCAGATCACTTCATCGGCGCGGATCTAAACGATAGCACCGGTGCGGACCGGATGCAAAAGCAGCGGAGGGACCCAAGCCGGGGTACGCCGCTGCTCGGGTGGTGCAGGTCAGGAGGTGGCGGGTTTCAGATACAGCACGCCGAGCGGCGGGACGCGGACGTCACCGTAGGCGGGCTGTCCGTTGTGCGCTCCCTCGCGGGCCGTCACGACCCCGGAGTTGCCGACACCCGAGCCCCCGAACTCCTCCGAGTCGGTGTTGAGCACCTCGGTCCACTCCCCCGCCCAGGGGAGCCCGACGCGGAACCCTTCATGCGGACCGCCGGCGAAGTTCGCGATACAGACGAGCGGGTTGCCCTGGTGGTCCCAGCGGATGAAGGACAGCGTGTTGTGCTCGCCGTCGTTCTCGTCGATCCACTGGAAGCCGGCGGGCTCGTTGTCGCGGGCGAACAGCGCCGGGGTCTCGCGGTACACCGCGTTCAGGGACCGGACGAGCTGCTGGACTCCCTTGTGCGACGGGGTGTCCGTGAGCCACCAGTCGAGGCTGTGCTGCTCGGCCCATTCGGACTCCTGCGCGAACTCCGTGCCCATGAAGATCAGCTGCTTGCCGGGGTGCGCCCACTGGAACGCCAGGTACGCGCGGACGTTCGCCAGCTGCTGCCACCGGTCACCCGGCATCTTGCGCAGGAGGGAGCCCTTCCCATGGACGACCTCGTCATGGCTGATGGGCAGCATGAAGTTCTCGGTGTACGCATACACCATGGAGAAGGTCGCCTTGCCGTGGTGGTGCATCCGGTTGATCGGGTCCTCGGCGATGTACTCGAGGGTGTCGTGCATCCAGCCCATGTTCCACTTGATGCCGAATCCGAGTCCACCGGCGCTGGTCGCCCGGGTGACGCCGTCGAACGCCGTCGACTCCTCGGCCACCATGACGATTCCCGGCGCCCTCTTGTAGGCGGTCGCCGTGACCTCCTGCAGGAAGGAGATGGCCTCGAGGTTCTCCTGGCCGCCGAACTTGTTCGGGCGCCACTGGCCTTCCTCGCGGGAGTAGTTCAGGTACAGCATCGACGCGACGGCGTCGACCCGCAGACCGTCGATGTGGAACTCCTCGAGCCAGTACAGGGCATTCGCGACGAGGAAGTTGCGGACCTCCCGGCGGCCGAAGTCGAAGATGAGCGTCCCCCAGTCGCGGTGCTCGCCGAGGAACGGGTCGCCGTGCTCGTACAGGGTCCCGCCGTCGAAATTCGCCAGCGCCCACTCGTCCTTGGGGAAGTGCGCGGGGACCCAGTCCATGATGACGCCGATACCGGCCTGGTGAAGCCTGTCGACGAGGTACCTGAAGTCGTCGGGCGAGCCGAAGCGGGACGTCGGCGCGAAGTAGGACGTGACCTGGTAGCCCCACGACCCGCCGAACGGGTGCTCCGCGACGGGCATGAGTTCCACGTGGGTGAAGCCCTGCCAGGAGACGTACTCCACGAGTTGCTCGGCCAGTTCACGGTAGCCGAGCCCCTCCCGCCAGGAACCGAGGTGCACTTCGTACACGCTCATGGGCCCGTTGTGGGGGTCGGTGGCCGCGCGAGCCTGCATCCACTCGTCGTCGCCGAAGACGTAGGTCGACTCGACGACCTTGGAGCCGGTGAGCGGCGGGATCTCGGTGCCCCGGGCCATCGGGTCGGCCTTCTGGCGCCACTGCCCGTCGCTGCCGAGGATCTCGAACTTGTAGACGGTGCCGGCACCGGCCCCGGGGATGAAGATCTCCCAGATGCCCGTGCTGCCCAGGACGCGCATCGCGTTGATGCTGCCGTCCCAGTCGTTGAACTCGCCCATCACGCGGACGGCGCGGGCGTTCGGCGCCCAGACCGAGAAGGACACCCCATGGATGTCTCCGAGGACGGACGAGTAGCGGCGGACGTGCGCGCCGAGCGCGGTCCACAGGGTCTCGTGCCGCCCCTCACCGAGGAGGTGCATGTCGATCTCGCCGAGGGTCGGCAGGAACCGGTAGGGGTCGTCGACCGTGACCGGGTCGCCGTCGTAGGCGACCTCGAGCCGGTAGTCGGGGACATGCCCCGGGTTCTCGGCCTCCAGCGTGCCGACCCAGATGCCGTTGTGTTCGTGCGTCAGTTCCGTGCGGCCGGTTCCGGTCACGACGGTGACGGACCGGGCGAGACGGCGCAGCGTGCGGATCGTGACGACGTCGTCGCTGTTCAGGTGGGCGCCGAGTACGGCGTGGGGCTGGTGGTAGGAGCCCTCGGAGACCTGCTGCAGCACGGACGGGTCGACCGCCGCTGGCGTGAGGTCGACAGCCGGCGATGCGGCCTTCGTCTCCGGGGCCGCGTCCTTCGCCTTGTCGGCGAGGTCGGCCGTCGCGCTCTTCGTCTTGTCGGTGAGGTCGGCCGTCGCGCTCTTCGCCTTGTCGGCCACCGCCTTCGCGGTTCCGGTGACGGCTTTCGCTGCCTTGTCCGCGAGGGTTTCCTTGCCCGCACCCTTGCGGGGGCCGGCTTTCTTGGGAGGGTTCATGTCAGCTGCTTTCGTGGCGTCCGCGCCGGGTTGTGCACCCAACGCGCGTCGGACATCCCGGACGGGCATCTCGACCCAGTCCGGTCTGTTGCGGATCTCGTAGACGACTTCGTACAGGGCCTTGTCCAGCCAGAGTGCACGGAAGAGCGGGCCGTCCGTGTCGACGGGTGCACCGGCTTCCTCGGCGTAGCCCGCGAGGAAGGCCTCACGAGCGGCGGCGGACCAGTCCTGCGTCTCGGCCGCCTCGGGCGAGCCGATGGGCGCGGCGCCGCGTGACGCCGCCGCGTACTCGAGCGAGCGGACCATGCCGACGACGTCGCGCAACGGAACGTCCGGGACGCTCCGCTCCGCGGTGGGCCGCAGGGGCTCGCCCTCGAAGTCGATGACGAGCCAGGTGCCGTCCGGCGCCTGCAGGATCTGGCCGAGGTGCAGGTCCGCGTGGATCCTCTGCAGGGGCGGGATGTCCCCGAGCGTCTCCACGGCACCGATGATGCGCTCGACCTCTGCGCCGAGCGGCCCGACGGCGGTACCGGCTTCCTCCCAGGCCCAGCGGATGCGCGCCGCGAGGGCCTCCTTGAAATCCTTCTCCTCGGCGTCGGTCGCCGTGCGGTGGCCGAAGGAGGAGTCGAGCTGCCGATGGATCCTCGCGACGGCCTGCCCGAGTCCACGGGCCTCCGCGGTGAAGTCGGTACCGGTGGACGCCGCGAGGGACGCTGTGCGCCAGGCGTCGGTGCTGCCCTCCACGAAGTCGCGCAGCACACTCACATGCCCCGTGACGTGGTGGCCCGGGGCGGCGTCGGCGTCCTGCCAGGTGCCCGTCACCCAGCTGAAGGTGTCCGGGGTGTCGGTGGAGCCTCCCGCCGTGAGCTGGGCGCTGAGCACCACGTCGGGGCTGTCGCCGGCAGCGAGCACGCGGAAGAACTTCACGATCATGGAGCCTGGGCCGGAGCCGTAGATCACCGAGGTGTTCGACTGCTCGCCCTGCAGGACCTTGACGGGCTGGACGGTTCCGGACTCCTGGCGGGCCGGCGCCTTGATGGCGACGCCGTTGAGGCGCCCGTCGTCCGTGCTGCCGGCGCTGAGCATGAAGTCCACCCAGAGGCGCACGAAATCGGCGTCGTGCGTGGCGTCGTAGGCCCATCGCGACCCCAGGTCGGGGTGGTCCACCCGGCCGATGAGGCCGGATGCGGCGTCGTCGAGCGGTTCGCTCCGGTAGCTGATCGGCACACTCACGACGTCGGTGCGGCGTCCCGAGTCGACGGCGAGGAAGTGCACCTCGAAGCCTGCTGCGCCCGTCGGGTCCTCGAGGACCGTGCCGCCGACGACCGTCAGGTCGACCGACTGCGTGCGTGCCGGGAACCACCGCTGCGTGGGAAGCCACGCGGTCAGGATCTCCGGGATGAACGGTGTGTGCGCCGCCGTCATTTGATCGGCTCCGGGACGGGGATCACGGGCATGGACTGGGTGTGCGGGGAGGACGTGTTCGAACTGGCGGAGCGGACGCGGAGCCAGAAGAAGTCGTGGCTGCCGAGCGTCAGGGTGACCTCGCCGTCCTCGCCGAAGGTCGGGAAGATCGACCCGCCGAAGAGGTCCCGCAGGCCGCGGCCCGCGAACTCGGGAAGGTGCATCCTTGCCGCGACCGGGTGCTGCGAGAGGTTGAAGACGCACAGCACCGACTCCGCCTGCTCGCCCTCGGCGTTGCTCTCGTCGATCTCCCGGAGGAAGGCGAGCACGTGTTCGGACTCGACGGCCACGTGGCGGAAGGAGCCCAGCCCGAAGGCGGGGTGTGCCTTGCGCACGGCGAGCATCTGGCGCACCCAGTGCAGCAGCGAGCTGGAGGTGGCCATCTGGGCTTCGACGTTCACATGGTTGTAGTGATAGACGAGCGACTGGACGACCGGCAGGTACAGCTTGCCCGGATCCACCGGGGAGAAGCCCGCGTTGCGGTCGGGGTTCCACTGCATCGGCGTGCGCGATGCGTCGCGGTCCTCCAGCCAGATGTTGTCGCCCATGCCGATCTCGTCCCCGTAGTAGAGGAACGGGCTGCCCGGCAGGGACAGCAGGAGTGCGTGGATGAGCTCCACCTCGGCACGTGAGTTGTCGAGGAGCGGAGACAGGCGACGACGGATACCGACGTTCGCCCGCATGCGGGGATCCGGCGCGTACCAGCCCAGCATGGCCTCGCGCTCCTCGCTGGTGACCATCTCGAGCGTGAGCTCGTCATGGTTGCGGAGGAAGGTGCCCCACTGTGCCCCGGCCGGGATGTCGGGGGTGTCCTTCATCGTCTCGATGATCGGTGCCGCCTTCTGGTCACGCAGCGCGTAGAAGAGCCGCGGCATGATCGGGAAGTGGAACGCCATGTGGCACTCCGGGCCGTCGGCATCGCCGAAGTACTCGACGACCTCGTCCGGCATCTGGTTCGCCTCGGCGATGATGACGCGGCCCGGGTAGGTCTCGTCGACCATGGCACGCAGCCGCTTCAGGAACTCGTGCGTCTTCGGCAGGTTCTCGCAGTTGGTGCCCTCCTCCTCGAACAGGTAGGGGATGGCGTCCGCGCGGAACCCGTCGATGCCCTGGTCGAGCCAGAACTTCACGACGTCGAAGATGGCTTCCTGCACCTTCGGGTTCTCGAAGTTGAGATCCGGCTGGTGGCTGAAGAAGCGGTGCCAGAAGAACTGCCGGCGCACCGGGTCGAACGTCCAGTTGGACTCCTCGGTGTCGACGAAGATGATGCGCGCGTCCTCGTACTTCTCGTCGGTGTCGCTCCAGACGTAGAAGTCCCCGTAAGGCCCCTCCGGGTCGCGGCGGGATTCCTGGAACCAGTGGTGCTGGTCGGAGGTGTGATTCACGGGCAGGTCGATGATGACCCGGACGCCGCGGGCATGCGCCTCGGCGACGAGCCGTTTGAAGTCGCTGAGGGAGCCGAACTCGTCCAGGACGTCGTAGTAGTCCGAGATGTCGTACCCGCCGTCGCGCAGCGGCGACTTGAAGAAAGGCGGCAGCCACAGGCAGTCGACGCCGAGCCACTGGAGGTAGTCCAGCTTCTCGATCAGACCGGACAGGTCACCGGAGCCGTCCCCGTTCGCATCGGCGAAACCGCGTACCAGAGCCTCGTAGAAGACCGCCTTGCGGTACCAGAGGGGGTCGTGGGCCAGTCCGGGTGCGTTGAGCTGAAAGGGGTTGGGCACTAGTGCTGCCTCCTGATTGAGAGAATATGAGCTGGTTCCACGTGGGGGTCCAGCCGGACGTAGTTGTGCTCGCCCCAGGCGAAGGTCTGTCCGGTGATCAGGTCGTCCACGAGGAAGGTACCGCTCTCGTCGACATCACCCGCATCGAGGCCCAATGTTGCCAGATCGAGCGACACCGTACTCTCGCGGGTGCTGTGCGGATCGACGTTGACGACGACGACGATCGTGTCCTTGCCCTCGGCCGTCTGCTTGTGCTTGACGAAGACCATCGTGGCCGGGTCGGTGCTGCGGTGGATCGTCAGGTTCTCGAGGTCCCCCAGCGCCGGATGCGCGCGCCGGATGGCGTTGAGCCTCGTGATGAAGGGGGCCAGTGAGCGGCCCTCCGCCTCCGCTGCGGCGTAGTCCCGCGGACGGTACTGGAATTTCTCGTTGTCGATGTACTCCTCGGCACCCGGCCGGGCCACGTGCTCGAAGAGCTCGTAGCCGGAGTAGACGCCCCACAGCGGGCTCGCCATGGAGGCGAGCACAGCCCTGATCTTGAACGCGGCCGGGCCACCGTACTGGAGGTACTCGGTCAGGATGTCCGGGGTGTTGACGAAGAAGTTGGGCCGGAAGTACGCCGGGGAGACCTGGCTGATCTCCGTGAAGTACTCCTCGAGCTCGGTCTTGGTGTTGCGCCACGTGAAGTAGGAGTAGGACTGCTGGAACCCGGCGCGGCCCAGCGCGTGCATCATGGGCGGGCGTGTGAAGGCCTCGGCCAGGAAGACGACATCGGGGTGCTTCTTGTTCACCTTCGCGATGAGCCACTCCCAGAACTGCACGGGCTTGGTGTGCGGGTTGTCCACGCGGAAGATCTTCACGCCGTGCTGGACCCACATGAGGACGATCCGCAGGATCTCCTTCGCCAGACCCTGGGGGTCGTTGTCGAAGTTGATGGGGTAGATGTCCTGGTACTTCTTCGGGGGGTTCTCCGCGTAGGCGATGGAGCCGTCGACGCGTGTGGTGAACCACTCGGGGTGCGTCGTCACCCAGGGGTGATCGGGTGCGGCCTGCAGTGCGAGGTCCAGGGCCACCTCGAGGCCGAGCTCGCCGGCCCGTGCGACGAAGGCGTCGAAGTCCTCGAAGGTACCGAGGTCGGGATGGATGGCGTCATGGCCGCCCTCCGCGGAGCCGATCGCCCAAGGCGAACCCGGGTCGCCGGGGCCCGCCGTCAGCGTGTTGTTCGGTCCCTTGCGGTGCGTGTGGCCGATCGGGTGGATCGGCGGGAGGTAGACGACGTCGAAGTTCATGGCGGCCACGGCGTCCAGGCGCTTGGCGGCCTCCCGGAACGTGCCGGAGGTCCACTGTGCGGTCTCCGGGTCGTAGGTGGCACCTTCCGACCTCGGGAAGAACTCGTACCAGGCGGCGCGGCCGGCGAGCTCCCGCTCGACGTCGATCGGGTAGGCGCGGGATGCGGTGACCAGCGAGCGGATGGGCCGGCGGGCGATCGCCTCGTGGATCTGGGGAGTCAGGCCCACGGCGAGGCGCTCCTCGACGGTCAGGGAGGTGTTGGCGAGGGTCGCGGCGGTGCGGCGGAAGAGGGCGGCGTCGCGTGCGGTGCGCTCCCCGGCTGCACGGGTGAAGAGCGCGGAGCCCTCCATCAGCATCAACTCGACGTCGACACCGGCGGCGATCTTGATGGTCGCGTCGTGCTCCCATGTCCCGAAGAGGTCGGACCAGCCTTCGATGGTGAAGGTGTGCAGGCCCTTGGTGCGCGGGGTCAGGATGCCGGCCCAACGGTCCAGCCCCGAGCCGACCGGAGTCATCCGGATGCGCTGCACTTCCTTGCCCCGGGGATCGTACAGGACCGCCGAGACACCCAGCTGGTCGTGTCCTTCCCTGAAGACGGTGGCACCTACCGCGATGTCCGAGCCCGGAAGGGCCTTGGCCGGGAAGCGTCCGTCCTCGACGACGGGACTGACCGCGGTGATGGGGATGCGGCCGAACCGCAGTCCTTCGGGATAAGGGGCATTTCGGTTCTGGTCGCTAGTGGTGGTCACCCGTATGACGTTAGCGAGTAATGGGCTGAATTGCTAAGGGAGCTTTCCGTAACATGCGCGTCAATAACATATCGGGCAAGCGTTTACGCAGGCGTTCCGCCATACCGCTCAGCGAGTGCGCTAGCGTAACCGGGGTGAAGGCAATCCGCAGATTTACCGTCCGAACCGTCCTCCCCGAGAAGATCGCACCGCTCGGCAAACTCGCCGGCAATCTGCGCTGGTCGTGGCACTTGCCGACCTCGCGCCTGTTCGAGGAGATCGACCGCGCAGCCTGGGAGGAGAGCGGCCATGATCCGGTGTCCTTCCTCGGCTCCGTGACGCGCGAGAAGCTCGAGAAGCTCGCCGGCGACGAGGTGCTGGTCCAGCGCATTCAGGAGGTGGGCGCCGATCTCGACGACTACCTGACGCAACCGCGCTGGTACCAGGGGCTCGGCGACGATGCCCCGCGCAGCATCGCCTACTTCTCCCCCGAGTACGGCATCGCCGCAGTTCTCCCCCAGTACTCCGGCGGCCTCGGCATCCTGGCGGGCGATCACCTGAAATCCGCCTCCGATCTCGGCATCCCCCTGATCGGCGTCGGCCTGCTCTACCAGTCCGGCTATTTCAAGCAGTCCCTCTCGCAGGACGCCTGGCAACAGGAGACCTACCCGGTCCTCGATCCGGACGGGCTGCCCCTGACCCTGCTCCGCGAGCAGGACGGCTCCGCCGCGAGGGTCGTGCTCCCGCTGCCCAACGGCCGCCAGCTCGTCGCGCACATCTGGCGTGCCGACGTCGGCCGTGTCCCCCTGCTGCTCCTCGACTCCAACGTCCCGGGCAACGACGAGGCGGCCCGCAACGTAACCGACCGGCTCTACGGCGGGGGCGGCGACCAGCGGCTGCAGCAGGAGCTGCTCCTCGGCATGGGCGGCGTGAAGGCGCTGCGCATCTTCGAGCGGCTCACCGGCACCCCGGCTCCCGAGGTGTTCCACACCAACGAGGGTCACGCCGGCTTCCTCGGCATCGAACGCATCCGCGAGCTCATGGACCCCTCGAACGAGTCCCCCATGAGCTGGGAGGAGGCGCTCACGGCCGGTCGTGCCTCGACCGTCTTCACCACGCACACCCCGGTGCCGGCCGGCATCGACCGGTTCGACCGCGCGCAGATCGAGCACTTCTTCCACGCGGGCCTCGCGCCGTCCGTCCCCACGGACCGCGTCCTCGCCCTCGGTGCGGAGAACTACGACGACGGCGACCGCTCGAAGTTCAACATGGCCGTGATGGGCCTCCGCCTGGCCCAGCGCGCGAACGGTGTGGCGAAGCTGCACGGCGAGGTGTCGCGGGGCATGTTCTCGGGGCTCTGGCCGGGGTTCGACACCCAGGAGGTGCCCATCACGTCGGTGACCAACGGCGTGCACGTGCCGAGCTGGGTGGACCCGCAGATCGCGGACTTCGCCCGCACCAGCTTCGGCGCCGAGTCCGTCCTGGACCCGCAGTGGACCAAGGTGTACGACGTGCCGGACACGGATGTCTGGGAGCTACGGCGCAACCTCCGCTCCAACCTCGTCGAGGACGTGCGCCAGCGTCTACGCTCCTCGTGGAAGAAGCGGGGCGCGGCGGATGCCGCGCTGAGCTGGACCGATTCGGTGCTGGACCCTGACGTCCTCACGATCGGCTTCGCGCGCCGCGTGCCGACCTACAAGCGCCTCACCCTCATGCTGCGCGACCCCGCGCGCCTGAAGGCCCTGCTCCTGCACCCGGAACATCCCATCCAGCTCGTGATCGCCGGCAAGTCGCACCCCGCCGACGAGCAGGGCAAGCGGATGATCCAGGACCTGGTGCGGTTCACCGACGACCCCGCGGTCCGCCACCGGATCGTGTTCCTGCCCAACTACGACATCGCGATGGCCCGCACCCTCTTCCCCGGCTGCGACGTCTGGCTGAACAACCCGTTGCGACCATTGGAGGCCTGCGGTACCTCGGGCATGAAGGCCGCCATCAACGGCGGCCTGAACCTGTCCGTGCTGGACGGCTGGTGGGACGAGATGTACGACGGCGACAACGGCTGGGCCATCCCGACGGCCAACAACGGGGCCTCCGCCGACGACCGCGACGACATCGAGGCGGCAGCACTCTACGACCTCCTCGAGACGCAGGTCGCGCCGCGCTTCTACTCCCAGGTGCCTGCCGAGGGAGCCGGGGCCGCCGGCCCGTCGGAGCCCTCGCGCGATGGTGTGCCGCATCAGTGGATCGCGATGATCAAGCACACGATGGCGACCCTCGGCCCCGCGGTGTCCGCCGAGCGCATGCTGCAGGACTACGTGGAGAAGCTGTACCGCCCGGCCTGGCGTGCCGGCCGCGCTGCTGCGGCCGAGAACTACGCCCTGGCGAAGAGGACCGCCGCGTGGCGTTCCCGTGTGCAGGGCAGCTGGCCGGCGGTCCAGGTGGAGCACGTGGACTCGTCCGGGGTCACGGAGGATCCGCAGATCGGTGACTCGCTGACGGTCGACGCCTACGTCTCCCTCGGGGGGCTCGACCCGGACGACGTCGCCGTCGAGGTGGCCTACGGCCGAGCCCTCGAGACGGACGAACTGAGCGATGTCACGGTTCGGGACCTGGAGGTCGCCGAGAATCTCGGCAGCGGCCGCTACCTGTTCCGTGGCGGCATCAGGATCGATCACTCCGGATCCTTCGGTTACACGGTGCGCGTGCTGCCGAAGCACGCGACCCTCGCCACGAAGGCCGAGCTGGGACTCGTCGTCAACGCCTGACCGGCATCGCAGGAGCCCGGGACCCCTCGTCGGGGTCCCGGGCTCCTGCCGTCTGAGCGTCAGGACACGCTGTCGTTGCCGGCGCCTGCCGTCCGAGCGACCCGCCGTCGCTCCCGGGCTTCGGAAGGGTCGGCCGCGTGTGGCCCCGCGACGCGCCGCCTGCCGGCCGGACCGGGTGGGAAAGGACCGAACCACGGGCGCTGCGTCAGCAGCATCTGTCAGCCGCAGTGTGTCAGCAGCGGTAGATACGGACGGAGTCGGCGGCCACGGTGTCCGCCTCGCCCGACTGCAGCGGGGCCTGGGCGGTCATCGGCTCGCGGGACGCGGAGTCGAAGACCGGCCCGAACGCGCGGGGCTGCTCCCGTTCGATGCCCTGCTGCTGCAGGATCCACGCCGAGGGCAGGTGGATGCGAACCTCCTCGAGCGAGCCGTTGATCACCACCAGCCCGTTGACCGTCCCGCCGGCGGAGCCGAGGATGAGCTGCACGGTCCTCGTCCGGGGGTCCTCCCACTCCTGGGCGGTCATCGGGAGCCCCGCGGCGTTGAACCACAGCAGGGTCGACTGGTCCCCGCGGGACGGGAAGGACGGTGGCTGCTCGGCCAGGAAGGCCCGCCGGATGGCCAGCAACGTGCGCGTCGATGCGAGCAGGCGCCGGGACGTGGCGTCGTCGGGCCAGTGCACCCAGGCGAGCTCGTTGTCCTGGCAGTAGGCGTTGTTGTTCCCGGCCTGGGTGCGGCCGAACTCGTCGCCGGCCGTGAGCATGGGGACGCCCAGCGAGATGAGCAGCGAGGCCATGATGTTGCGGGCCGTCCGCTCGCGGGCCGCGAGGATGCCCTCGTCCTCCGTGCGACCCTCCGCGCCGTGGTTGTAGCTGCGGTTGTCGTTGTGACCGTCCCGGTTGCCCTCGCCGTTGGCCTCGTTGTGCTTGCGCTCGTACGCCGTCAGGTCCGCGAGCGTGAAGCCGTCGTGGGCGGTGACGAGGTTGACGGACGCGAGGGCGCTGCGGCCGGAGTGCGCGAAGGTCTCCGCCGAGCCGGCGAGGCAGCCTGCCAGGCGGGCGGGCGAGGATCCGGTGCCGCCGTGCGCGAGCGAGGCGATGTCGCGGAGCCAGAAGTCGCGCACGGTGTCGCGGAAGCCGTCGTTCCAGTCGGCCCAGCCCACGGGGAACCGCCCGGTCTGCCATCCGTCCGGTCCGATGTCCCACGGCTCCGCGATGAGCTTCGTGCCGCGGAGCGCCTTGGAGGCGCCGGCCGCGACGAGGAAGGGGTGCCTCGGGGTGAAGTCGTTGTGCTCGTCGCGGGACAGCGTCACGGCGAGGTCGAACCGGAAACCGTCCACCTGGCACTCCTCCACCCAGTAGCGCAGCGAGTCCAGTGCGAACTCGACGACCCTGGGCTGGGAGAAGTCGAGGCTGTTGCCGCAGCCGGTCGTGTCCACATACTGCCCGGCGTGGTCGTGCCGGTAGTAGTCGAGATCGCCCAGTCCCCGCCAGCAGAGGGCCGGCCGGTGCTGCTCGCCCTCCGCCGTGTGGTTGTACACGACGTCGAGGATCACCTCGAGTCCGGCCTCGTGGAGCGCGCGGACCATGCCCTTGAACTCGTCGAGCACCGCGCTCGGACCCGCGGCCCGGGCGGCGGCCGTCGCGTACTCGGTGTGCGCCGAGAAGAAACCGAGGGTGTTGTACCCCCAGTAGTTGCCGAGGCCCAGGGGCTCGAGGTGCGGCTCGTCGAGGTGGAAGTGGATGGGCAGGAGCTCGACGGCGGTCACCCCGAGGTCGCGGAGGTACTCGATCATGACGGGGTGCCCCAGCCCCGCATACGTGCCCCGCAGTTCCTCGGGGATGCCCGGGTGGAGCTTCGTGAGTCCCTTGACGTGGGCTTCGTAGATGACGGTGTCCCGCCACGGGGTGTGGGGTCGCTCGCTCGGACCCCAGTCGAAGGCGTGCTCGAGGAACACGGAGTAGTAGGAGCGCGACGTCGACCCGTCCGCCCCGGGTGGCGTGTCGACGACCTCGATCGCCCGGGAGTAGGGATCGAGGAGCAGCTGCGCCTCACCCACTGCTCCGGGCAGCTCCTGGCCCGTGGGCCAGAAGGCGTAGAGGGACCCCGGGGACACCGGGCCCACGACGCCGTGGTGGACGCCGCCGTCGAGCCCTACCAGTGTCTCCGAGGTCCAGGTCCCGTCCATGCGACGCCAGTGCACGTCGATCGAGGGGATGGCCGGCGCCCAGACCGCGGCGTTGGCGTGAGCGTCCCGCCCCCGGGCCCCGGTGATGGCGTGGAGCCCCAGCGGGAATTCTCGCGACGGGCGGGGCAACGGGGCGGGATTCACCATTGCAGGTCAGGCGGAACGCTGACGGGAGACCTCGTACAGTGTGATCCCCACCGCCATCGAGGCATTGAGCGATTCCATGGCGGATTCGATCGGGATGGAGACGATCTGGTCGCAGTTCTCGCGCACCAGCCGGGACAGGCCCTTGCCCTCCGAGCCGACGACGATGCAGATGGGGTCGCGGCCGAGGGACAGCTCCGGGAGGGAGACATCGCCGTCGCCGTCGAGCCCGAGGACGAAGATGCCCTTGGCCTTGAGGGACTTCAGCGCGGAGTTCAGGTTGCCGACGCGTGCGACGGGCACGCGGACGGCGGCACCGGCGCTGGTCTTCCAGGCCGATGCCGTCACGCCGACGGCGCGTCGCTCGGGGACGATCACGCCGTGGGCGCTGAAGGCCGACGCCGAACGGATGATGGCGCCGAGGTTGCGGGGATCGGTGATGCCGTCCAGCGCGACGAAGAGCGGGGCGTTGCCGATGTGGCCGCGCCGGTACCGCTCGATGGTCTCGTCGACGAGGTCGAGCGCGTCGGCGTACTCGTAGGGCGGGATCTGCAGCATGAGGCCCTGGTGCACCGCGCCGTCGGTCATGCGGTCCAGTTCGGGCTTGCCGGTCTCCATGACGGGGATGCCGCGCTCGGCCGCCATCTTCAGGGACTCGCGGACGCGGTCGTCCATCTCGATGCGGATGGCGACGTGCAGCGCCTTCGCCGGGATGCCGGCGCGGAGCGCCTCGACGACCGAGTTGCGGCCCGTGACGACCTCCTCGGCCGCCTTGCCCTTCGTACGACCGGTGCCGGCGCTCTTGCCGCCGGCCCGCTTCGCCGCCGAACGCTCGGCCAGCTCCTTGTTCTTGTACGACTTGTGGTAGGGGCGGTCCTCCGCCTTGGGAGTGGGGCCCTTCCCCTCGAGCGACTTGCGTCCGTGGCCGCCGGTGCCGATGGTGGGGCCCTTTTTCGTTTTGCGCACCGCGCCTGGACGTCCGTGACTGGCCATGGAAGAACACCTTTATATAGAAGAAGAATCGACTCCAGTTTACGCGGAGCGAGTCGACTGCCTCGGCACGCGCCTTCCCGACGCCGTCCGGCTGCCGGGGCAACGCTGTCCCGACGGCGTCGCGGAGTCCCGGATCAGTTCCCTGCCAGCGACCAGGTGGCGCCGTCGGCGGAGTCCTCGAGCGTGATCCCGGCGGCGGCCAGGGCATCACGGATAGCATCCGCCCGGGCCCAGTCCCGCGCACTGCGGGCGGCGCTCCGTTCGGCGATGCGGTCGCCCACGAGGGCGTCGAGTGCCGTGGCTGCCGCCGTGTCCCCTGGCGTGACGGGGGCTCCGGCGTCGTCGAGCCCGAGCACACCGGTCATGGCGACGACGGCGGTGAGATCGGCGCGCACGGCGTCGTCGTCACCCCCGGCCAGGCGGGTGTTGCCGGAGCGCACCGTGGTATGGAGTACCGCGAGGGCCTGGGGCACGTTGAGGTCGTCGTCCATGGCGTCCACGAAGGCCGCGGGGAGGTCCGCCGGCGAGAGCGCCCGGTCCGGCGCTCCGACACGGGCGGAGGCCTTCGCGATGAAGCCGTCGATGCGTGCCACCGCGGCGGCCGCCTCCGGCAGCGAGGTCTCGCGGTAGTCGAGCACCGAGCGGTAGTGCGCCTGGCCGAGGTAGTACCGCACGACGCGGGGCCCGGCGGCGTCGATCATCTCCTGCGGGCTGACGGTGTTGCCGATCGACTTCGACATCTTCTCCCCGCGGTAGGTGACCATCCCGTTGTGCATCCAGAACCGGGCGAACGGGTGACCTGCAGCCTGGGACTGCGCCATCTCGTTCTCGTGGTGCGGGAAGCGGAGGTCCAGTCCCCCGCCATGGATGTCGAACTCGGTGCCGAGGTACTTGGTCACCATGCTCGAGCATTCGAGGTGCCAGCCGGGCCTGCCTGCACCCCAGGGGCTCGGCCAGGACGCCGACGGCGGGTCGGACTCCTTGGAGCCCTTCCAGAGCGCGAAGTCGCGCGGATCCTTCTTGCCCCGCGGATCGGCGTCGGGTGCCGCCTGCATGTCGTCGATGTCCTGCCGTGTCAGGCTGCCGTAGGCGGGCCAGGAGCGGACGTCGAAGTAGACGTCGCCGGAGCCGTCCGGTGCCGGGTAGGCATGACCCCGGTCGATGAGGAGCTGGATGAGTGCGTGCATCTCGGGGATATGGCCCGTAGCGCGCGGCTCGTAGGTGGGAGGGCGGACGCCGAGGGCGGAGTACGCCCGCTGGAACTCCTGCTCGAAGCGGAAGGCCAATGCCCACCACGGTTCCTCCGGCAGCAGGGACGGGTCCCCGTCCGTCGCTCCCGGGCGGAAGGAATCCTGGGACCGGGCGAGGATCTTGTCGTCGATGTCGGTGACGTTCCGCACGACGGTGACGCGCAGGCCGCGAGCCTCGAGCCAGCGCGTGAGCTGGTCGAAGGCGATGGCGGACCGGACGTGCCCGACGTGGGGCATGCCCTGCACGGTGGCGCCGCAGTAGTAGAGACTCGCCCTGCCCGGTTCGAGGGGTTCGAAGGGGCGCACCTCGGCGCGGGCGGTGTCATAGAATCGCAGGCTCACCGGTCCAGATTACCCGGCGGCGGGCTTCGCTTCTCCGGAGCGGGGGGCGTCACCCCGGCGCCGGACCGGACGACGACGGCTGTCGCGATGGCCGCGACGCCCTCGCCCCTGCCCGTGAGGCCGAGTCCGTCGGTCGTGGTGGCCGAGATGCTCACGGGCGCCTGTGCCGCGTCGGACAGCACGGCCTCCGCCTCGGCCCGGCGCGGTCCGAACTTCGGGCGGTTGCCGATGAGCTGGACAGCGATGTTGCCGATGTCGAACCCCGCCTGCCGCACGATCTCCGCGGCGGCGGCGAGGAGGGTATGGCCCGACGCCCCGGCGTATTCGGGGCGATCCGTGCCGAAGTGGGTCCCGAGGTCCCCGACCCCGGCCGCGGAGAACAGGGCGTCGGCGGCTGCGTGGGCCACGACGTCGCCGTCGGAGTGTCCCGACAGCCCGCGTTCCCCCTCCCACAGCAGTCCGGCGAGCCAGAGCGGGGTGACCGGTCCTCCGGCCTCGGCCTCCGGCGCGTAGGCGTGGACGTCGACGCCGATTCCCGTGCGCGGGAGGTGGAGGTGCTCACTCAGGTACATGGCTGCTCCTGCTGGTGGTCGGGGCGGTGTCCGGGTCCGGGCCCTGGTCCGAGTCCGGGGCGTCCGGGTCCGGGTCGCTCGGACCCCGGCCGGGCTGGCCGGCGTCGCCCGCGGCCCTCTGTGCGAGGACCGCTTCGGCGATGACGAGGTCGAGCGGCGTGGTGACCTTGAACGCCAGCGGATCGCCCTCGACCACATGGACCGCGTGGCCCAGTGCCTCCATGAGCATGGCGTCGTCCGTGATACCGGGATGTGCCGCGGCGGCGCCGGCATGGGCTGCGCGGAGAGTGTCGGCGTCGAACCCCTGAGGGGTCTGTACGGCCCGCAGCGCGGCGCGATCAGGGGTGGCCGTGACGAGGCCACCGTCGACGACCTTGACCGTGTCGACCACCGGCAGGACGGGGACGATCGCCGGCGCACCCTGCGCGACGCCGGTGGCGACCCGCCGGAAGACGGCGGGGGGTGCGAGCGCGCGTGCGGCGTCGTGGACCAGGACGACGCCGACCGTTGGCGGCAGGGCGTCCAGCCCGGCCCGGACCGACGCCGTGCGGGTGGCACCGCCGGCCACGGCCGAGATGGGGACCGGAGCGTGCAGTGCCGCGGTCCGCCCGGCGGCCTCCGCGACGACGGCGGCCAGGACGGCGTCGTCCTCGGGGAGCACCACGACGACGGCGGTGGCGACGCCGGACAGGAGCACTGCCTCGAGGGCGTGGTCCAGGAGGGTGCGTCCGCCGCAGAGGACACGGGCCTTGGGAATGCCGTGGCCGAGGCGTTGTCCGGAGCCGGCGGCGACGATGACGACGCCCACCTCGACCGGAGCGGGATGCTGGGGATTCATCTCGGACACTCCGTCACCCTATGACACCACGGAAAAGGAGGGACCCGGAGGTCCCTCCTTCTGGTCGGCTCATCTCCTAGGAGGCGAGGACCTCGTCGAGAACGCTCGCGGCCTTCTCTTCGTCGGTCTTCTCGGCCAGGGCCAGCTCGGAGATCAGGATCTGCCGCGCCTTGGCGAGCATCCTCTTCTCGCCGGCCGACAGACCGCGGTCGTGATCGCGGCGCCAGAGATCGCGGACCACCTCGGCGACCTTGATGACGTCGCCGGAGGCGAGCTTCTCGAGGTTCGCCTTGTAGCGCCGCGACCAGTTGGTCGGCTCCTCGGTGAACTCGGCACGCAGGACGTCGAACACATGCTCGAGCCCCTCCTTGCCCACCACGTCGCGAACCCCTACGAGGTCAACGTTCTCTGCAGGTACTTCTATCGTCAGATCACCCTGGGCCACCTTGAGCTTGAGGTACATCTTCTCTTCGCCCTTGACGACGCGCATCTTGATCTCCTCGATCTTCGCTGCGCCGTGATGCGGGTAAACAACTGTTTCGCCGACCTCAAAAACCATGTGAACTTCCCCTTTCCCGGGAATCAGTTTATCACGGCAACGACACGCCGACGGGCACGTTTGCGCAGGTCAGGGAGCCGAATCGCGCTGGACTGGCTATCATTCGCCTCTTGACGGACGGGGCATCAGGTGGATCAGCTCCCGACGTACGGCCGGAACCGAGACCACGATCGGACGTCGTTGCCGATAGTCTGTCCTCTAGGTCCCCTTCGGATTACGTCCCTGTCCCACCTGTTGAACCCCAGGAGTCTGTGCTGTGAATTTCGCACCCAAGAAACGAGTGCAGCAGTCCGTTGCTGCCGGCGCCGTGCTGGTCATGCTGGGGGTCTCCGGCTGCACCTTCACCACCGAGCAGTCCACGACGACGCAGTACGCCGCCTCGGACGGCATCGTGAAGGACTTCGGACCGGTCCTGCTCCGCAACGTCCTGATCGTGGGCAGTGAGGACGAGAGCGCAGGTCGGCTCGTGGGCACGGTGTTCAACACCAGTGACCAGCCCGTGGACCTGTCCATTCGGGCAGGCGGGGCCGAAACCAGCATCACCATCGACGGCGACGGCGAGTTCAGGTTCGAGGACGAGACCGCGGACGACGCCACCCTCGAGGGGCTGGAGGACATCCCGGGCTCGCTGGTCGACGTCGACTTCGAGGCCGACGGCGAAGAGGCCACCTTCCAGGTGCCGGTGCTCGACGGGACTCTCGAGGAGTACCGCGACTTCGTGCCCGGCGGTTTCACGCCGCGGCCGAGCGAGCCCGAAGCGACCGAGGAAGCAGCCGAGGGCGAGTAGCCTTCGGTTCCCTGACTGCTCGCGCTGCCCGCACCCGACCGATCGGGTGCGGGCAGTTCCGTGTCGGCAGCACGTCGTACGTCGCAGGACGACGTCGGGCGGCTCGCCTCCGGGACGAGCCCGCTCAGGGCTCGAACTTGTAGCCAAGCCCCCGCACGGTGATGAGGTAGCGCGGGTTCGAGGGGTCGGGCTCCACCTTGCCGCGCAGCCGCTTCACGTGGACATCCAGGGTCTTGGTGTCCCCCACGTAGTCCGAACCCCACACCCGGTCGATCAGCTGGCCCCGGGTCAGGACCCTGCCCGAATTGCGGAGCAGCATCTCGAGCAGCTCGAACTCCTTCAGCGGGAGTGCCACCTGCTCGCCGTCGACACTCACGACGTGCCGTTCGATATCCATGCGGACCGGACCGGCCTGGATGGTGTTCGAGATGAGTTCCTCGGGTTCGCCCTGGCGCCGCAGCACTGCACGGACACGGGCCACGAGCTCGCGGGAGGAGTACGGCTTGGTCACGTAGTCGTCGGCTCCGAGTTCCAGTCCCACCACCTTGTCGATCTCGGCGTCCTTCGCGGTCAGCATGATGACGGGCACGCTGGACCGCTGGCGGAGCTGTCGGCAGACCTCGGTTCCCGGCAGTCCGGGCAGCTGGAGGTCGAGCAGCACCAGGTCGGCACCCGAGCGGTCGAACTCGGTGATGGCATCAGGGCCGTTGTCCACGACGGACACCTCGTACCCTTCCTTGCCGAGGAGGTAGGACAGCGGGTCGCTGAACGACTCCTCGTCCTCGACGATCAGAATGCGGCTCAAGCCTTGACTCCCTGCTCATGGGCAGCGCTGCTGCCCCTCTTCCCTGGTTTCCGCTCGATCAGCGGGGTGGTGCCGTCGGTCGATGCGGGACGGTCCGCCGCTGCGTCGTCGTCCACCGTGCCTTCCATCTCGGGCAACCGGACGGTGAACGTACTGCCCTGCCCGGACTGCGACCACACGGTGACTTCGCCGCCGTGGTTGGACACCACGTGCTTGACGATGCTCAGACCGAGACCGGTACCGCCGGTCTGGCGGGACCGGGCGGCGTCGATGCGGTAGAAGCGCTCGAAGATGCGTTCCTGCTCCTCGGGCGTGATGCCCACGCCCTGGTCCGTGACCGACACCTGCACGAGGCCGTCGCGGGAGCGGAGCCCGACACCCACCCGGGTGCCTCCGGGTGAATAGCGGATGGCGTTGTCGATGAGGTTCCGGAAGGCCGTCATGAGCAGGTCCCGGTCACCGTGTACGGGGGTGGGGACCGATCCGCCGACCACGATGTCGATCTGCTTGCTCTCGGCGGGGAGCTTGTTGCGGTCCACGGCCTCGGCGACCACCGAGTTGATGTCCACCGGCTTGCCGCGGCGGACGATGTCGGCCCCCTGGAGTCGGGAGAGCTCGATGATGTCCTGCACGAGCGCGGACAGCCGACCGGACTCCTTGTGCATGCGCTGGGCGAATCGACGGACGGCCACCTCGTCCTCGGCGGCGTCGTCGATCGCCTCGGCGAGGAGGGAGATCGCACCCACGGGCGTCTTCAGCTCGTGGGACACGTTCGCGACGAAGTCGTTGCGGATCTCCTCGGTCCGGGTGATCTCGGTGCGGTCGTCCGCGAGGATCAGGATGTATTCGGCGCCGAGGGCGGCGACGCGGACCTGCACCACGATCGTCCCCTGGCCCAGGGGGCCGCGGGGGAGTTCGAGCTGATGCTGCTCGATCACGCCGTCGCGGCGGACGCGGGCCGTGAGGTCGAGGAGCTCGGAGTGGACCACCGTATGTCCGCGGACGAGGCCGAAGGCATAGGCCGCAGGACTCGCGCGGACGACGCCGTCGATCGCGTCCACGATCACGTACGCCCTCCCGATGATGGAAAGGACCTCCGCGGCGCCGTCGGGCAGGGACGGTTCGTCCTCGTAGAGGAGCCGGAGCCGTTGCACTTCGCTCGCGCGGAACGCCGCCATGCCGGTCACGCCGAGGGCCAGGCCTACCAGCCCGGCCACGAGCGTCAGGAGAAGGGGGTCCACGGTCCAAGCTTATGCGCTGGCATTTCCGGGCCGGCCCATCCGGTGGCTTTAGCCGAGGGGTTCAACTAACGTTCACACAAAGCGGAGAAACAGTTCACCGCTGGCTGGAATGCTCGTCGGCGGAACTGTGGGAACGGTTCGATTCGAAACTTCCAGGGAAGGACGCCACGTGCGTAAGGTTTTTCAGGCCGAGCTTCACCAGATCGGCGAGGAGCTCATCGAGATCTCCCAGCTGGTGACCGAGGCCATTCAGAAGGCCAACAACGCCTTCCAGAGCGCTGACACCGAGCTCGCGCAGGAAGTGATCGCCGCGGATGCGCGCATCGATTTCCTCCAGAACTCCCTCGACGAGCGGGCCATCGACATCCTCGCGCTCCAGGGTCCCGTAGCATCCGATCTCCGGATGATCGTCGGTGCACTGCGCATGAGCGCGTCACTCGAGCGCATGGGTGACCTCGCCCGCCACATCGCCCAACTGGCGCGTCTGCGCTTCCCCGCGAACGTGATCCCGGAAAGCATCCGGGCGACGTTCGACGAACTCGCCGAGCTCGATGTGCAGATCGCAACGAAGGTCAAGGAGCTCCTCGAGACGCGCAACCTCGACCTGAGCAACGAGATCGGGGCCGCCAACGCGCGTGTCAACGAACTGCATGCCAGCGTCTTCAAGGCTGTCGCGTCAGACGACTGGAACGAGAGCGCACCGACGACCGTCGACGTCACCCTCGCAAGTCGCTACTACGAACGTTTCGCCGACCACGGCGTCTCGGTGGCGAGGAAGGTCACCTACCTCGTCACCGGAGAATGGCACCCGGTCGCTCCGCTCATCTGACGACTCCCGGAACGAACTGAACGACGGCGGTCCCGGCGAGGGCCGCCGTCGTTCAGTTCCTGGGTGGACCTGCGTCCGGCTGCTGGTGCTTGCCCCGTTTCCTGCTAGTGCTTGCCCTGGTTCGCGACGGCCTCGATCGCAGCGGCTGCGGCGTCGGCGTCGAGGTAGGTGCCGCCTGCCTTGACCGGCTTGAGGTCCTCGTCCAGCTCGTACACGAGGGGAATGCCCGTGGGGATGTTCAGGGAGGCGATGTCCTTGTCACTGATGCCGTCGAGGTGCTTGACGAGGGCCCGCAGGGAATTGCCGTGGGCGGCGATGAGCACGGTCCTGCCGGCCTTGATGTCCACTGTGATGTCCGACTCCCAGTACGGAAGGAAGCGCTCGAGGACGTCCTTCAGGCACTCGGTGCGCGGCACGGAGTCGCCGAGGTCGGCGTAGCGCGGGTCGCCCGCCTGCGAGTACTCGCTGGAGTCGTCGAGCGGCGGCGGCGGGGTGTCGTAGGACCGGCGCCACTCCATGAACTGCTGCTCGCCGTACTCGGCGAGGGTCTGGGCCTTGTCCTTGCCCTGCAGCGCTCCGTAGTGGCGTTCATTGAGCCGCCAGTTCCGCTTGACGTCGATCCAGCTGCGGTCCGCCGCCTCGAGGGCGAGGTTGGCGGTGATGATGGCGCGCTTCTGCCGGGACGTGTACACGATGTCGGGAAGGATGCCGGCTTCGGTCAGGAGGTGGCCGCCGCGGGTTGCTTCCTCGCGTCCCTTCTCCGTGAGTGCGACGTCCACCCATCCGGTGAAGAGGTTCTTCTCGTTCCAGTCGCTCTGGCCATGGCGCAGCAGGATCAGTGTGTAGGTCATGCGTCCTAGTCTGCCGCATCGTGCTGTGGCGGTCATGCTGGGATGTCGTGTGACCGCCGGTCACACGGGACGGTGGCATCGAACCGACGCGCCGACGCAGAGCCGCCGACGCAGAGCCGGGGCATCCGCACCGAACCGCGGGAACGCCCCCACGGCTCGGGCCACCCGGCGCGGCGGCCCCTCCGTCGTGCCCTAGTGTTGACGGGTGCCTTCGCGTCTCCGTCCCCCCAAGCCTCTGGGGACCATCACCCGCGGCACGACCAACCCGAACCGCCTCCGCCGTGTCGATCGCTGGCTCGCCGGAGCGCACGGGTTCCGCCTGCGCCGGGCTGCCGACCCGCTCGTTGTCGACCTCGGGTACGGCGCCGCTCCCGTCACGGCCGTCGAACTGTTCACCCGTCTGCGGGCGGTGCGCGACGACGTCGAGGTGATCGGGATCGAGATCGACCCTGCACGGGTGGCGGGCGCCGAGCCCCTCACTCGACCCGGCCTCAGCTTTCGGCAGGGCGGGTTCGAGCTGCCGCTCGCCGGTCGACGCCCCGTCGTCGTCCGCGCGTTCAATGTACTGCGACAGTACGACGAGGACGAGTACGGAGCCTACTGGGACGAGGTCCGCGGACGCCTGGCACCCGACGGCCTGCTCATCGACGGGACGTGCGACGAGATCGGCCGCCGCTCGACCTGGGCTGCTGTCGGGCCGGCAGGACCGGAGTCGCTGAGCATCTCGCTGCGGTTCGGGGCGTTCACGCTCCCGTCGGATGTCGCGGAGAGACTGCCGAAGGCCCTGATCCACAGAAATATCGAAGGCGAGCGGGTGCACGCCTACCTGAGTGCACTGGACCGGGCCTGGCTGGATGCCGCGTCGCTCGCGTCCTTCGGGAACCAGCAGCGGTGGGTGGCGACGTGCGCAGCGATGAAGGCCGCCGGCTGGCCGGTGCGGGACGGGCCCTCGCGCTGGCGTCTGGGCGAGGTCACGGTGGCCTGGAGTGCGGTCGCTCCGGGCTAGGAGCCGCTACCAGGGACCGTACGGGCCCTGGTTGCCGCCACGACCCGAGGTCTGGCTGACCGCCGGCTTCACGTCGGCGAGGTACACGCAGGCCGCGATGATGGCGACCAGCTGGAAGAGATTGAAACCGGCCGCGCCACCGAGCACGGACAACATACCGACCACGACGGCACCGCCCGTGATAGCGAGCCAGAACCCCTTGGTCCGCTTGAAGGCGGCCTCGAAGGCGGTGCCGGGACGCCGCACGCAGTCCGAGAGAGCCCATACCTCGATGCCGAGGGCCACGATGCCGAGGGCGAGGTACAGGTAGGCCTGGATTGTCAGTACGAGGGTCACGGAATCAGCTTAGCTGGCTTGTCCCGGAGGCGGTGCTGATGACGCCGCGGGCGGGACTCCACGTGCGGAGGCCCCCGGGCCGACCCCGGCGGTCACGTCGACTCCTGAACCACCGCGCCCATCGTCGCGTGCAGCTCGTCCGCACCAGGCTCACCCGACGCCTGTCGAAGAGCCCGGTCGAGGTCCGCCCAGAGATCGTCCGGATTCTCGATACCCACCGACAAGCGGACGAGTGCTTCGGGGACGGTCTTCGGCTCGGCCGGCTGGCGCCGACGGCGTTCGACGAGTGACTCGACACCGCCCAGCGACGTCGCCGGGAGCCAGAGGCGCACAGCTGCGACGAGGGCGTCCGCGGTCGCGACGTCGTCGAGCTCGATGCTGACGATCCCCCCGAAGCCCTTGAACTGACCGGCCGCACGCTCGTGCCCCGGATCGGAGGGGAGGCCCGGGTACCGCACGCGGCGGACGGCGGGATGGTCGGTGAGACGGTGCGCGAGGAGGGCCGCGGTGGCCTGGCTCCGCTCCATGCGCAGGGCGAGGGTGCGCAGTCCACGCAGCGCGAGCCAGACCTCGAAGGGTCCTGCGATAGCACCGTGCAGGGTGCGGTGCGCCAGCAGCCGCTCACGCAACGAGGGGTCGGAGGTGACCAGAGCGCCGAGGACGACATCGGAATGCCCTGCCAGCCACTTCGTGACCGAGTGCAGCACGACGTCGACGCCGGACTCGAGGGGCCGGTGCACGATGGGCGTGTTGAAGGTGTTGTCGGCGACGACGAGCGCGCCGGTCGCTTGAGCTGCGTCGGTCAGGACGACCAGTTCGGCAACCTCGAGCATCGGGTTGGTGGGGCTCTCGAGCCACAGCATCACCTGACCGGGATCGAACCGTGCGGCGAGCGCATCAAGTTCGGCGAGGACGCCCGCAGTGTCCGCGATGTCGACCGTGCGCAGTTCGAACCGTCCCTGTGCCGCGAGGTCGGCGGCGAGGCTGATCGACCCGGCATAGGCATGCCGTGGCATCACCACCGCTCCCCCGGTCGGGACGAGGGACAGTGCGGCCGCTGCGGCGCCGAGGCCGGAACCGAAGACCAGGGCAGGAAGGGCTGCGGCCTCGAGCGCGCCGAGCGCTTCCTCGAACGGATCCCAGGTCGGGTTGGACCCACGGGCGTAGATGCGATCGCCCTGCTCGGGGGCGCGTGTCTCGTGGTAGGTCGTCGAGAGCACGATCGGCGCGTTGACCGGGGAGTCGTGTTCTCGGGGAGGGCGGCCTGCCGCGACGGTGAGGGTGTCCGGGGCGAGCCCGGTGTGCAGCAGATCCTCGCGAGATGTCGTCATGGAGTCAGCGTAAGTCGGGACAGCGCAGGCCCGGAAAAGAGGGGGTCATAATGGTCTGCACCGCCCCGCCCGGCCCACTCGGCTGACGGACCGTCCTCATGGTGTCCCGTCGAGGGTCAGCTCGCGGTGTCTGTTCCGGCGCGGCGTGCGGCCGGGGTCGATGTAGGGCGGTGGCGTGAACCAGGGAATACCGTGCCTCATCTCGATCGCCCAGTTGCCGCGCTCGACGAGCCGGTGGTGGAAAGAACACAGAAGACAGCCATTGGAGAGGTCCGTTCGTCCCCCTGCGACCCACGGGGTGATGTGGTGCGCCTCCGTCCAGACGGCGGGGACCGTGCAATCCGGGAAGGCGCACCCTTTGTCCCGGGCTACCAGCGCCCGCCGCTGCGCCACGCCGAACAGCCGTCGGGCGCGACCGACGTCGAGGACTTCCCCGCGCCCGCCGAGGACCACCGGGATGAGGTCTGCATCGCACGCGATCTTGCGCACGGTCCGCGCGGTGACAGGACCACCGAAGATGCTGTAGCCGCCCCCGGGATCCGGTGGAGAAACACGGGAGGGTGCGGCGAATCGGCCGGACCCGGTGCCGCGCAGCTCCTCGACGAGAGCCCGGTGATCGATGGTCACCATCACCTGGGGTCGGTGGCCGCCGGTTGCAGGGAGCGTGTCCGTGGCGAGGGCGACCTGGCACGCACCGACCAGCCCGTCGAGGTGGCGTTGGGCTCGGGTCCGGTGTTCCCACCTCGGCCCGGTGCCGCCGATCCCGCCGGAATGACCGGAGCGGTCACCGCCGGCAGCCACGCTCCCAGCCCCGCGATCACGTCCTCCTGACCCGCTGCCGTCGCGCAGGGTTCGTGGATTGCTGGCTGTGTTCATGACGGTGAGGAGGTATTCGAACTGCTCGTCGTCCGCCGCGATCTCGAGCCGGTGCAGCCCGCGTCGTCTGCCCCGCAGGAAGACGCCCTGCTGCGCCTTCAGCAACTCCTCGGTGGGCTCGGCCCCGTCGGGATCGAGCGCCGCCTCCCACCGTCGGATGACCACGTTCAACAGGTCGGCATCCGATTCCGCGGCCTGCGCGGCCAGACTCTCCTCCATCGCCTGGAGCTGCACGGTCGAGGCGCCGGGCCGGACGCGTTCCACCGCATCACTGATCCGCGTTGCGGCATACGAGCTGATCCCCGCGGCCCTGAACGCGTCACCGACCGATCCGAGCAGGGGAGGACAGGGCTCCCCGGTGGCGGTTCGCCGGGGAAGCACCGCCTTTCCCAGACGGATGCGGCGCTGCGCCTCCTGCCGCGTGATACCCAGGCGTGCACGGAGATACTCCGCAGTGTCCCTGAACTCGTGGCTGTCACAGGGAACGGCCGGAGTGCCCCTCCAGCCCAGTCCGTTCCGGGTCTCCCCCACCCGCGCGATCTCCTGCTGGTCCGCCGCGGCCGCGCCCACCACCTGCAGATACTCGACCACCCGGGCGAGGTGCTCCACAGCCCCGAGGACCGCCGCGAGATCGGCCGTGGAGATCAGGCCTGCTTCTGTCTCGAACTCCTCGGCGATGTGCGCGAGCCGGGACCGCTCCTGGCCCAGGGCCTGCGCCGTCGTCGATCGTTCCACCACTGCTGTCGCCATGGACCAAGATTATTAGTACAGACGTTCTACGAATCCGGCGGGAGCCGGTATGTGGACAACTTCCGTCGACCATGAGCGGGAAGGCACGCCCACCGCACATCGCCCGTCCTGTGGCTTCGATGTCACGGCCACTCGGTAGGCTGGGCTCGTGACCTTTCCCCTCCCGCACGGGCTTCCCGGGCTCTTCATCGCGCTCGAAGGCGGTGACGGCGCGGGCAAGTCCACCCAGGCCGCCCTGCTCTGCCGGGCTCTCGAGGCCGGCGGCCACACCGTACTCCGCACACGGGAGCCCGGGGGCACACCCATCGGGGAGAAACTGCGCTCGCTCGTCCTCGAGCACGGCCACGGCGAGATCGACGCTCGTACAGAAGCCCTCATGTTCGCCGCCTCTCGGGCCGCCCACGTCCAGCAGGTGATCGTGCCCGCACTGGAGCGTGGCGACGTCGTCGTCTGCGACCGCTTTCTCGACTCCTCGGTCGCCTACCAGGGCGCCGGGCGCGGGCTGGGCACACAGGCCGTCCTGGACGTGAATCTCTGGGCCACCGACGGGCTCCGCCCCGACCTCACCGTCCTGCTCGACGTCGAACCCGCCGAGGGACGAAACCGCCGCACCACCGGAGCGGCCGCCGAGGACCGCCTCGAGTCGGAACCTGATGATTTCCACGCCAGCATCCGCGCCGCCTTCCTCGACCTCGCGCACGCGGAACCAGACCGGTACCTCGTCCTGGCCGCGTCGGGGACGCCCGAGGACCTCCACCGCTCCATCCTCGGCGCCCTCCCCCGGGTGTCGGCATGAGCGCCGTGACGCGCAGCCTCCCCGCCTCAGGCGTGTGGGCCGACCTCCGCGGACAGGATCAGGTGGTCGAGCAGTTGCGCCGCGCGGCGGAGTCCGGCGCACCGACGCATGCCTGGCTCTTCACCGGCCCGCCCGGCTCCGGCAGGTCGAACGCCGCCCGCGCCTTCGCCGCCGCCCTGCTCTGCGAGCGCGAAGCCCTCGGTGAGCGGGGCTGCGGCACGTGCAAGGCCTGCCGGACCGTCCTCTCCGGGGCACACGCCGACCTCACCAACGTCACCACCGAGAAGGTGACCATCAGCATCGACGAGGCACGCGAACTGGTCCGCAAGGCACAGGACAAGCCGTCCACCGGGCGCTGGCGCATCATCATCGTGGAGGACGCCGACCGCATGCAGGAGCGCAGCACCAACGTGCTGCTCAAGGCGATCGAGGAACCGCCGCCGCGCACCATCTGGCTGCTGTGCGCCCCGAGCCCCGGCGACGTGCTCGTCACCATCCGCTCCCGGTGCCGGTCCGTCGGCCTCCGGCTGCCACCCGTGCAGGACGTCGCCGATCTGCTCGTCGCCCGCGACGGGATCGATGCCACGACGGCGGAGGCTGCCGCCCGCGCAGCCCAGAGCCACATCGGTATCGCGAAGAGACTGGCCACGGACGACGGTGCCCGCGAACGCCGTAACCAGATCGTCCGGCTCCCGCTGACGTTGCGCTCGGTGGCCGGTGCGATGCGTGCCGCGGCGGATCTGGTGAAGCTCGCCGAGACGGAGGCCCAGAGCTCCTTCGAGCAGCGCGACGCCGAGGAGAGGACAGTCCTGCTCGCCACCCTCGGCGCTCCCGAGACCGGCGTCCTGCCGCCGTCGATGCGCGCACAGATCAAGAGGCTCGAGGACGACCAGACGCGACGCGCCAAGCGTTCGAAGAACGACTACTTCGACCGCGCACTGACGGACCTCATCTCCTTCTACCGGGACGTGCTGATGCTCCAGGTCTCCAGCGGACAGCTGCTCGTCAACGAGCCTCTGCGGCCCGAGCTCGAGGAGTTCGCCCGCCGGGAAACCCCCGAGGACACGCTGCTCCGGCTCGAGTCCATCAACGAGGTGCGTACGCGGCTCGTGAGCACCAACGTGTCCCCGCTGCTGGCAATCGAAGCGATGATGGTGAGCCTTCTGTCCCGTAAGGATCTCGACCGATGACCGGCGGATCGCTCCACCCCCTCGACGACGATCCGCGAGGGCCCGTCGGTCGCACCGTCGCGCTCCTCGCAACGTCCGCCGCCGTCGTGCTGGGGCTTTCCGGGTGCATGCTGCTCGCGCCCGACAGTCGACCCGACCCGCCCGTCGGCACAGTGGAGACCGCTGATCCGGCGTCGATCGGTGACGTGGACGCGGACCTCCAGCCCTTCTATACGCAGGACGTGCAGTGGGAGGGCTGCGAGGGATCGTTCTCCTGCGCGACGATCGAGGTGCCGCTGGACTACGCCGACCCCGGACGGGCGAGTATCGACCTCGCGGCGATCCGCGCGGATGCTTCCGGTGATGCTCAGGGGACGATCCTCATCAACCCGGGCGGACCCGGCGGGTCCGGCGTCAACATCGTCAAGGACTCCCTCGACTACGTCACGAGCGACCGGCTGCGGGAGGATTACGACGTCGTCGGCTTCGACCCCCGGGGCGTCAACCGGTCCAGCGCCGTGGAGTGCTACACGGACGCGGAGCAGGACGAGGCCCGACAGGAGACCTACCCGGTCGACGCACCACCCGACGAGCTGTTCGACCTCATGACGGTCGACGCGAAGGAGTTCGCGGACGTGTGCGCCGAACGCACGGGTGAACTGCTGGGCTTCGTGGACACCGAGTCCGCCGCACGGGACATGGACATCCTGCGGGCCCTGGTGAGCGACGAGAAGCTGAACTTCCTGGGGTTCTCCTACGGGACGCAGCTCGGAGCCACCTACGCCGAGCTGTTCCCGGAACGCGCCGGGCGCCTCGTCCTCGACGGCGCGATCGATCCGTCGCTGAGCAATGAGGAGATCACCCTCGGCCAGGCCGACGGCTTCGAGAAGGCGCTGCGCGCCTATGTCGCCGATTGCCTGGAGGGCTCCGAGTGCCCCTACACCGGCACGGTCGACGACGGCGTCCGGCAGATCCAGGACCTGTTCACCGCCGTCGAGCGCGAGCCGATGACGGCGGAGGACGGCCGCCGCGTGCCGATCTCCACCTTCGTCCAGGGCTTCATCCTGCCGCTGTACGACAACGGGAACTGGCCCACGCTCACGCAGGCCGTCTCCGACGCCCTCGAGGGCGACGCGTCCACCATGCTCTACCTCGCGGACCTTGCCGCCGAACGCGAGCCTGACGGCACGTACGCAGGCAACTCGACGGCGGCCTTCCTCTCCGTCAACTGCCTCGACTACCCGATGACGAGCGACCCTGCCCAGATGCGCGCCGACGAGGAGGAACTCGTCGCGGCGTCACCGACCTTCGGCCGGTTCCTCGCCTTCGGCGGCGTGACCTGCGCCGCGTGGAAGTACCCGCCGGTCCTCGACCCCGCGCCCGTGCAGGCGGTGGGTGCGGACCCCATCGTCGTCATCGGCACCACCGGGGATCCAGCGACACCGTACGGATGGTCGACGGCGCTGGCCGACCAGCTGGAGTCCGGCGTGCACGTGACGTGGGACGGCGAGGGCCACACCGCGTACGGCCGTTCGAACGACTGCATCCTGGACCTCGTCGACGACTTCTTCATCGACGGGACGGTTCCGGAGGACGGCGCCCGCTGCTGAGCACGTGCCCGGTTCCGTGATGGAGCACCCAGGGAGACCGGTTGCGACGTCCCGGACGCGAGCACCATTTTGACCGCGGCCGACCCCTCCTATAAAGTTGTCACTTGTGGATCGGCCCCGGGCGACGTCCGGGATCAGGAAGCATTGCCTCCTTAGCTCAGTCGGTAGAGCGTCTCACTCGTAATGAGAAGGTCGCCAGTTCGACTCTGGCAGGAGGCTCCACGATCGCCCCGGTTGGTTCGCTACCGGGGCTTTTTCGTGTCCGCATGCGTGGTCGGAGACACACAGGAGCCGCCCGGTGATGCCGGGCGGCTCCTGTGTGTCTCGTCGTTGCGCAGGCGCGGCGGGTCACGCCGTCGCGCTCACGCCATCCGTGCCCGACGAGCAGGCGGGACGCGGTATTACGCGAAGTCGGCTGTCGCGGGATCGGCGCCGATGCGGCCGGCCGCGCCCTTGTCCAGGCCGTTGATGGCCTCGATGTCCTCGTCCTCGAGCTTCACGTCGAGCGACTCCCAGTTCTCGATGATGCGCGACTCAGTCACGGACTTCGGGATGACCACGTTGCCGAGCGCGAGGTGCCAGGCGAGGACGACCTGCGCGGGCGTGGCGTTGCGCTTCTGCGCGATGTCCTGCAGCACGGCGTCGTCGAGCAGTCCCTTGCCGGAGCCGAGGGGCGACCACGACTCGTGGAGGATGCCCTTCTCGGCCTCGTACGCGCGGAGCTCCGACTGGTTCAGGAAGGGGTGCGTCTCCACCTGGTTGATGACGGGGACCACGCCGGTGGCGTCGATGATCTCGTCGAGGGCCTCGATGGTGAAGTTGGAGACGCCGATGCTCTTGACGCGTCCCTGCTTCTGCAGCTCGATGAGAGCCTTCCAGGTGTCCAGGTACTTGCCCTGCTTGGGCTGCAGCCAGTGGATGAGGTACAGGTCGAGGGTCTCGAGGCCGAGGCGCTCCATGGACTCCTCGAACGCCTTGAGCGTGCTCTCGTAGCCCTGATCGGCGTTCCACAGCTTGGTGGTGATGAACATTTCGTCGTGGCCCAGGCCCGAGGCCTCGATGGCGCGGCCCACGCCGGCTTCGTTCCCGTAGATCTTGGCGGTGTCGATGTGGCGGTACCCGGCCTTGAAGGCCCTGCCGACGACGTCCTCGGCCACGTTGTCCTCGACCTGCCACACACCGTAGCCGAGCTGCGGGATCGTGTGGCCGTCGTTGAACGTAAGATTTGGTGATGTAGTCATATAGGCGGGAACCAAGGATGCAGCCCGTTTATTTCGGTTCCCACCGACAACTATCAGCCAGCGTGCTTTCGTCCCGGTCCCTCGGCCGCGCTGATCGGTACGCGGGATCGGGGTGGGACGTGCTCGACGACGACGGCGCCCAAGCCGCACTCCACGACGCCGCGTACCGGTACGCCTTCCGCCGATCACTCTCCCTGCGACTCGCATCCTCCGCGGCCCTCGAAGCCGTCGGATCCCTGGGCGCGGCGCCCGGTGTCGCTCCGCGCAGCCAGGCCGACCCGCGCGACCATGCCGAGCGGGTCGATCCGGGTGAGCCGTCTGACCCGACCGAGCCGACCCACCCGCGCGACGCGGGAGAGCTGGCTGACCCGGTCGACGGTGGAACCTCCGCCCTCGGCGCCGACCGCGTCGCCGTCCTGCGTGCGACCAGGAACGCCCTGCAGCGCTACCTGCCGACGACGCTGCCTCCACGCGCTGTCGGGGACCCGACCCTGAAGGCCGCCCTCGCCGACCTTGCCCCGGCCGACCGCGAACTCCTCCTCCTGCATCACTGGGACGGCCTGCCGGTCGAAGACGCGGCCCGGATGACCGGGAGCGATCCCCGGCGCCTTGTCGCCGTCGAAACCGCCTGCGCGCGTGCAGCCCGACGGGTCGGTGCAACGGCCGTCGATGTGACGGTCGGCGATGCGAAGGCAGGGCAGGCGGGGATCGGCGTCCCGACGGCCCCGCAGCAGAAAGCTCCGGCGCTTCCGGACGCCTCCTTCGCCGCCGCACTGGCCGCCGCCGATCCGGCCGCCGCGATCACCGGTACGGACCTCGCCGGCAGCCGCGGAGCGCTGCGCAGCATCGACGGGCGGCGCAGCACGGGTCTTGTTCCGCCGGTCGTCGGAGAGCCTCCCCCGGCTGGGACCGCTGCCGCACCAGCCGCGCCCGCCTCCGCTGCTGCCGAGGCAGCATCGGCCTCGATGCCGGATGCCCCAGTCGCCCCGGCCGCCACGACGGAGGACGTCCCGCTGGTGAAGGAGGACGTCCCGCCGGTGAAGGAGGACGACCCCGGGCTCTCCGCCCGCATCGGTGTGCCCCGCCGCCGGACCGGGGCAATCGTCGGAACCCTGTGTCTGCTCGCCGTCCTGGCCGGCCTGGTCACGGTCCTCATCCCCCGCGCCACCCCCGGACCGGCGGGCGACGCGGAGCGGCTGTTCGCCCTGGCCGACGTCGTCGCCGTCGTGTCCATCGCGGACCTGCAACCCACGCAGGTCGACGGCGAGCTGCGGATGCTGCAGGCCGCGGCCGTGGTGCAGATCGTGAAAGGCGCCGCCGAGGGCACCACCCTGACCATCGACGTCACCGGGCGGAGCACCCTCGAACGCCCCTTCAGCCGGAATCTCTTCACGCCGGACCGGCTGATGTTCCTGGTACGCGACGGCGACGGAACCCTCTCGCCGCTCGAGGAGGACGAGGCGGTCCTGACCCTCGTCGACCGCCGTTCCCCGGAGGCGACGACCATCGCGGGCGACCCTGCACCGCTGCCGGACGAACTGCGCGACGCGATCCACGCGCTGCCGGCGGAGGAACTCGGCCTGGACACGAACGGGACACCTCCGGGGCTGGTCCCCGAGGAGGCCACCCTGGGCACCCGCCCGCCCGAGGACGACGTGGAGAACCACCCCCGAAGTCCACTGGGCACCTTCCGCGTCCTGCCCGCGGGGGACAGCCGGGCATGTGTGGTCTTCGAGTACGACGGGCGGGCGGTCCTGCTCCGCTGGCCCGAGGGTTTCTCGGCCTACGAGCGTACGGAGGTCCTGGCCTATCCCAATGGGGACCCCCGGCGCGGCCGGAAGGTGCTGACGGTCCTGAACGACCGCGGTTACCCGTTCGTGGACGACGAACGGCAGGCACCGTTCATCAGCGGCACCCCGACCGGCGAACGGGACGAGTGTGGTGGGCAGGAACTCGAGGTGTGGGACGTCGCCGTCGAACCCGGGACCACCCTGCTGACCTACTGACCGCCGGGCATGGCCCGTTCGGCTTCCTCGACGTCCTCCGCCACGAGCCGGGCGCGGCGTCGTACGTTGTCGAGGCCCGACGACGCGACGCCCCACCGTTCGCCGTCGAGGCGCGTCATCGCGGCGGCCTCCGCGGTCGTCGCGAGGGTGTTCCCGGCCCGGGACAGCGCCCGGTGGACCTGCAGGAGTGCGCCCGGGATGTCAAGGCCGGTACTCGGGGACGAGGCCTGGGCGTCCACGCAGATGGCCCGCACGCGCGGCAGCATGGCACCCAGCTCGTCGGCGACCGCGACGAGTTCGTTGTAGACGTCGTCGTCCTCGATGCCCTCGAGGATCTGGTGATAACGGTCCAGGCCCCGGCGGAAGCGGTCGTGCGCGCGGCGCCATACCCCGGTACCGAGCTCGGCGTCGTCCCTGCGGCCCTGCCGCGCCGCGGCGAAGAAAGCCACCTGGCCGTCAGAGGTACTGGCCGGGGCCGTGGCCCTCGGTCTGGTGCGGGACCGCCTGGTGGCCGGGCGGGGTGCGCTTCGGTTCGCCGTCCTCACCGATGACCACGCCGGGGGCGATCACCGTGCCGGGAGGAAGCTCGCGGAGCTGGAGGCGGGCGGCCAGCTGCTGGTTGACCATCTGCTGTGCCGCGAGCGCCGTCTGGATGCCGTGGAAGAGGCCCTCGAGCCAGCCCACGAGCTGTGCCTGCGCGACGCGCAATTCGGCGTCGGTGGGAACCGTGTCATCGTCGAAGGGCAGATGGATGCGGTGCAGCTCCTCGACCAGCTCCGGCGCGAGGCCGTCCTCGAGCTCCCGCACCGAGCGCTCGTGGATAGCGGCGAGCCTGGTGCGTCCGGCGTCGTCGAGCGGTGCACTGCGCACCTCCTCCAGCAACTGCTTGAACATGGTGCCGATCCGCATGACCTTCGCAGGTTCGTCGACGAGGTCCGAGAGCGGCGTCGGGCGCCCGTCCGTCGGCACAGGTACGGTCCCGACCTCGCCCGGTACGGCGTCGTCCGGGGCGGTCCCGCCGGCCGGGGCCTGTGGCTGATCCGGGGTGCCGTCGGTGATCGTGGGCACCGGATCGGACGGACCGTCAGGCTGCTGTTCAGTCATCCCGCTATGCTCCCACAACCCTCGGAAGCCGGTCAGGTCGGCCCCTGCTCCCGTGCCGGCAGCACGTCATGGCGAGACATCCGCCGGGTCGGGCGGGCGGACGAGGTTCCGGGAACGACGAAGCCCGACGCCGATCCACCGGCGTCGGGCTCCGTCATGTAATACCGCCTAGCAGCAACGGCCCTCGGGGTTCGCGTCCTGGCGGTCCGTCTTGTCCCGCCAGAACTCCCGCTCGGTCATGGGGACACCACCGGCATGCGTGCGCTCATGGTGGTCGAGGTACGCCTGGTAGGCGTTCTCGCCCATGACGCCCTTGAACAGCCAGGCGAGCTCCCGCGCGGTGTCGCGAGCCCGGGTGAGCACCTGCGGCACGGTCATCAGTGCCCCGTCCTCGCCGGCCGCTGACCGGGTGCGAGGTCGGCCCACTGGGCCTCCAGCTCCTTCTCGGCCGGGGTGGCCATGAGACCGGCAGGCGCGAAGACGCGCGAGGCCACGGGAGCATCCTCGGCATCCGGTCCGCCACCGTTCCGGTAGGCCTTGATGGTGGCGATGACCGAGGTGGCGATGACGATGATGGCCAGCACGACGAACACGATCGACAGTGTGCCCTGGATGAAGGTGTTCCGGACCACCGCCTCCATGGCCGCGACGGTCGGCGCTGCACCGAAGCTCTCCTCGCCCGCAGCGAGCGCATTGCGGAATGCCGTGTGCTGCGCCCAGTAGCCGATGGCGGGGACCGGCGAGAAGATCTTGAGGAACGACGCCGTAATGGTCACCACGGCGGCGAACGCCAGCGGCAGGGCGGGGATCCACAGGAACCGGAAGAGCCCGCGCTTGGCGCAGATCGCCATGCAGACGGCGAGCGCGATGGCTGCCAGCAACTGGTTCGCGATGCCGAACAGCGGGAACAGCGTGTTGATGCCGCCCAGCGGATCCGTCACACCCATGATGAGGATCGCTCCCCACCCGGCCACCATGATCGCGGTACAGATCCAGGCCCCGGTACGCCACGAGGTATCGCGGAAGCGGGGGACGAAGTTGCCGATGCTGTCCTGCAGCATGAACCGTGCCACGCGGGTGCCGGCGTCGACCGCAGTGAGGATGAACAGGGCCTCGAACATGATGGCGAAGTGGTACCAGAACGCCATCATCCCGGCGCCGCCGAAGACGCCCTGCATGATCTGGGCGATACCGACGGCGAGGGTTGGTGCGCCACCGGTCCGGGAGACGATCGACTCCTCACCCACGTTGGAGGCCATGGTGCTGAGCGCCTCCGGGGTGAGGGTGACGCCGGTCAGGCCGAGGCCGTTGACGAACGCGACCGCGCCTTCGATGGTGCCGCCCGTCGCTGCCCCCGAGGAGTTCATGGCGAAGTAGATCCCGCGGTCGATGGACAGCGCCGCGACGAGCGCCATGATCGCCACGAACGATTCCATGAGCATGCCGCCGTAGCCGATGAACCGCGTCTGGCGCTCCTTCTCGATCATCTTCGGCGTGGTGCCGGAAGCGATGAGGGCGTGGAAGCCGGAGAGCGCACCGCAGGCGATGGTGACGAAGAGGAACGGGAACAGCGTGCCGGCCACGACCGGACCCTGCCCGGTGGTCGCGTACTCGGTGACCGCGGGAACGCTGATCTCGGGCCGCGTGATGACGATCGCGACGGCGAGCATGATGATCGTGCCGATCTTCATGAAGGTGGAGAGATAGTCGCGCGGGGCGAGCAGGAGCCAGACCGGCAGCACGGCCGCGATGAAGCCGTAGATGATGATGCCCCAGGCGATCGTGATGCGGTCGAGCGTGAAGAGCTCGACGCCCCAGGCGGTCTCGGAGATCCAGCCGCCGCCGATGATGGCGAGCAGGAGAAGCACGAACCCGATCACCGAGACCTCGGTGACCTTACCGGGCCGCAGGTAGCGCAGGTAGACGCCCATGAAGAGGGCGATGGGGATGGTCATGGAGACGGAGAAGACGCCCCACGGGCTCTCGCCGAGGGCGTTCACGACCACGAGGGCGAGGATCGCCACGATGATGATCATGATCGCGAGGGTGGCGATGAGCGCGGCAGTGCCACCGATGAGGCCGAGTTCCTCGCGCGCCATCTGCCCGAGCGAGCGTCCGCCGCGGCGCATGGAGAAGAACATGACGAGGTAGTCCTGCACCGCACCCGCGAAGATCACACCGATGATGATCCACAGTGTTCCGGGGAGGTAGCCCATCTGCGCGGCGAGCACCGGTCCGACCAGGGGACCTGCTCCGGCGATGGCGGCGAAGTGGTGGCCGAAGAGCACGCGGCGGTCGGTGGCCGCGTAGTCCTTCCCGTCCGCCTTGTACTCGGCTGGGGTCGCACGGCGGTCGTCGGGCTTCAGAAGGTTCCGCTCGATGAACTTCGAGTAGAACCGGTAGGCGATCAGGTACGTGCAGACCGCCGCGAAGACGAACCAGATGGCGTTGACGGTCTCGCCCCGGACGATTGCGAGGATCGTCCATGAGACGCCGCCCAGCAGCGCTATCCCCACCCACAGGGCGATCTTCGCCGGCGTCCACCGGCGGTCTTCTGCTTCGGCCTGCTGCGGGTCGACGGCGACCGGCGGCAGGTCCGGGTCCGTCACCAGCACGGCGTCGTGCCGGTGGGACCCGTTCTGCTTATTGCTCATGGTGCTCCTCAAGGAGAGAGTGTGATGCACACGAAAGTAGCAACATAGTGAGGCGTACATCACACGGCAAGCCCCTTGGACCAGGGGTTGCGCCGAACGTACACCTACCTGCGCCGAGCGGGCCCCCTCCCGACCGGGACGTGCACCCGGCGCTCCTAGCCCATAGTCAGCAGGACCTTGCCGGTGTGCTCGCCGGAGTCGAAATAGGTGTGCGCGTCCATGACCTCCTCGAGCGGGAACGTCCGGTCGACAAAGGGTCGCACGGCGCCGGAGGTCACGAGGGGCCAGACGTTCTCCTGCACCGCACGCATGATCGCCGTCTTCTCCTCGACGGGACGGGACCGCAGCGTGGTACCGGCCACGCTCGCCCGCTTGCCCATCAGCGCCGCGAGGTCGAGTTCGGCCCTCGCGCCCCCCTGCAGGCCGATCACCACGAGCCGCCCGCCCGTCGCGAGCGCCTCGATATTGCGCGCCAGGTAGCCCGCTCCGACGACGTCGAGGATGACATCGACGCCCCGCCCGCCGGTCGCAGCCCTGATCTCCGCGACGAAATCCTGGTCGCGGTAGTTGATCAGGGACCCGACGCCCAGGGACCGGGCGACATCGAGCTTGGCAGTCGATCCCGCCGTCACGTGCGGGACCGCACCGACGGCGAGGCTCACCTGGATGGCCATCAGGCCGATGCCGCCGGACGCACCGTGGATCAGCACGTGGTCGCCGGCCGCGAGACCGGCCTGCAGCACGAGGTTGGACCAGACGGTCGCGGCCGTCTCCGGAAGCGCCGCGGCCTCCACGAGGCCCACGCCCACCGGTGCGGGGATCACCTGTCCCGCCGGGACCGCGACCTGTTCGGCGTACCCGCCGCCGGACAGCAGGGCGACGACGGCGTCCCCGACGGCGAAGCCGGAATCGCCCGCGTCGGCCACGTGCCCGGAGACCTCCAGCCCCGGGACGGCGGACGCACCGGCGGGTGGCGGATAGAAGCCGCGTCGCTGCTGTACATCGGCACGGTTCAGGCCCCCGGCGACGACGTCGATGAGGACCTCGCCGGCGGCCTGCACCGGTGCGGGGACCTGCTGCACCGAGAGGACCTCGGGCCCGCCCTCCCCCTCGATCACGACTGCACGCATACCGGCCTCCACTCTCTTTCCTGGGTATTTGGGGGTCACCTTCACCTCGTGAAACACTAACGGCGGGAAGGTTGTCCGAGCGGCCGAAGGAGCTGGTCTTGAAAACCAGTGGGCGGTTACCCCGTCTCAAGGGTTCGAATCCCTTACCTTCCGCGAGAGCCACAGCTGCACCGACCGGAGGCCGGTCCGGCCGATCGAAGGATCGACCGGACCGGCCTCCGGCGTTGCGGCACGGGCCGTCCCGAGTGGCTGCACCATCGGCCTAGACGGAGTCGGATGCTTCCAGACGGCCTGAACTGATCGCCTTCGCGAACGCTTCGTAGTCCCGTTCGTTCTGGTCGGCGTAGCGTGCCGAGAAATCGGCTATGGAGCGGTCGAACTTGTCGCTCCTGCCAAGGTAAGCGGCGAGCGCGATCGGGTCGCCGGAGCGGGCATGCGCCCGGGCAAGGGTCCACCCGCAGGCACTGGCGTAGAACGTCATGGCGAGTGGCTTCATCCCCTCGACCACGGCGGAGCCCTTCATATCGCGCAACTGGCGCCAGTACAGGTACCGGTCGTCCTGCACCCCCTTGGTCCACCCCAGGAAGATGTCGCTCGCTGCCTGCATCATCCGCTGCCCCTGCACCACGCGCTCGCCGGGCTGCCTGAACCGGCTCTTCGGCAGGTGGTCCTCGAGCACCGACCGCGTGGCCTCCTTGACCTGCAGGAACAGGGGATCCTGCTGGTCGCGGCCCTGGAGCAGGGCGATGAACGCCCGCATCCCCACGCTGCCGACCCCCACGACCTTGCGGGCGACGTCGACGACCTCGAAACGTTCCAGCAGCTGGCGTCGGTCGGCGGGCAGTGTGGAGCGGTAGGACCGGAGCTGTTCATGAATCGCGGATTCCACCTCGTCCGCCGACAGACCCTGCGCGCCCCCCATCTCACGCATTGGAATGACGATCGGTGGCTGACTCACGATCCGGTACTTCCCGTCCACGAGCTCGGCGAGCTTGGCAAGGGCATGCAGGCTGTCCCGGGTGCGGGCCTTGTCCACATTTCGGCGCGCCGCCTTGACCCCGCTCTGCGCCTTCTTCAGCGCCTTGCCCTTCTGGGTCTGCACCACCAGGTCCAGGGCGTCCATCAACTGCTCCTCGGACAGGCGGGCTTACCAGACGTCCAGCGTGCGCATCTGCGCGAACTCGGCCATCGCCTCGCGGTAGGCCCGCACCGCCGTGAGCGTCACGTCGCGGACCTCGTCCGCCGTGAATGCGTTGTTCCGGGCGGCGATCGTGAAACTCGCGGACATGCGCTTGACGTCGTACTCGAACGGCCCCGGAAGGATCTCGTCGAAGTCGTTGAGGTCGAACAGCAGGTTCCGCTCCGGCGAGGCGAAGACGCCGAAATTGGACAGGTGGGCGTCCCCGCAGAGCTGGGACACGAGGCCCGTGCGCGGCGTGTCCTTCAGATCGGCGGCCATGATCTTCGCTGCGCCGCGGTAGAACGTGCACGGCGAGACCAGCATCCGCCCGTGCCGCACCGGCACGAGATCCGGGTCACGGGTTCGGTTCTGTTCCTCGAGCAGCGCCACCGGATCGGGGCGGCCGGTCGCCGGGGTCCAGCCCTTGTGGCCGGACAGCGGCGACTCCTCCCTGCACGCCTTGCCTTTCGCGGCACGTTCCTCGACACTCGGGTGCTCCACCGTGGTCTCGGTCATGATCGACGGCCTCCCTCTTCCCTCAGGGACCGGCCCCGCCGCCGAGGGCTGGGTCGATCCGTGCTCGGCGCGCGCACGCGGCCTGTTGCGGTGTCCAGCGGCACCCCGTCGGGAGACGGGTACGCCGCCGGTCACGCTAGCGATTCTGACGGTCCCGTACCTCCTCCCCAGGGGGTGATCGTGCACGCCCCTCCGACGTCGCCATCGGCTGGGGCTTCGGCCTCCGGGACCGTCGGGGCCCGTGCCGCGCCGTCGCCGCTGGTGCGCCGTCGTGCGGTACTGTCCCGAGGAGCAGCAGCCGCGCCACGGAGGCGTGGCCGGGGACAGGGGTGCAATGCACAGGAGGCAGGGCGGACGGACGTCGTCGCGCCGACGGGGGGTGACGGCGTCGGCCATGGGATCGGTCGCAGCCATCGTTCTGGTCGCGGGCTGCGGGGTCTTCGGACCGGAGGAACCCGCGGAACCGGAGCAGAGCCCCGACAGCACGGCCACAGCAGGGGCCTCCCCGATCGGTGTGGGCGAGTGCATCAACGACCCCGGCCTGGAGGATCGCTCGGACATCCCGGTCGTTCCATGCGACGAACGGCACGTGTTCGAGGCCTTCGCCGCCACGCGGATGTCCGACGGCGAGTACCCCGGCCAGGGCGAGGCCAACGCCGCGGCCACCGAGTTCTGCGCCGAGGAGTTCAGGGCGTTCATCGGCGTGGACTACGACGCCTCCGTCCTCGAGCTGCTTTACTTCTACCCCGTCGAGGAGAGCTGGGACGCCCAGGGTGACCGGGAGATCCTGTGCCTGGTCGCCGAGCAGGAGGAGACACCGGTGACAGGAACACTCCAGGACGCGGGCAGATAGCGCCATTCGTCCACAGATCACGACCAGTCGCCCCGAAACTTCCGGGGCCACTGGTCTTTTAGTAACCCAGTGTTAACGATGATCTGGTTGGCTACTCCTGGGGATAGGAATGTCACCTGCGTCACATATGGTGCACATGCCAACACGTCCACTCACCACGGGTCGGCGGGCTTCACTCGCGGCCGCCATCGCGGCCATCGTCAAGGAGAAGAAAGAACGAATGGACAATTCGTCATGGAAGGGAGCGCTTTGTGCGGCGCTGTCGGTGGGGCTCCTGGCCTCCCCGATCATCGCACTGCCGGCCAGCGCGGTCGAGACACCCCCCGGGACGGCGTCCGTCACAGGAGACGGCGTCATCATCAACGAGGCGTACCTCACGGGTGGTTCCGCGGGAACGCCGTTCATCAACAAGTACGTGGAGCTCTACAACCCCACCGACGCTCCGGTGAGCCTCGACGGCTGGTCGCTGCAGTACCGCGCACCGGGCTCCACTTCCACTCCGGGACCGACCGCACTCCGCGGCACCATTCCCGCCAAGGGCTACTTCCTGATCCAGGGTGGCAGCAACGGTGCCACCGGTGCCGCGCTGCCCACCCCTGACCTCACCAGCGGATTCAACCCGGGCGCAGCCGGCGGCATTATCGTCCTGGCGAACCAGACGACCAGCGTCGGCGCCCTGCCGGTCGGCAACGCCACCGGCGTCCCGGGCGTCGTCGACCTCCTCGGCTACGGCAGCGCGAACGCCTTCGAGGGTACCGTTGCCACCACGCCGGGCGCGGGCAGCACGAAGTCCGCGAACCGCACGGACTTCACCGACACCGACGACAACGGCCGCGACTTCACGCTGCAGGACACCACGCCGATGAACGCGACCGGCACCGCCGGCACGCCGACGCCGACCCCCACGCCGACGCCGACCCCGACGCCCACCGACCCCCCGGTGCCCGGCGTCGTCACCCCGATCCGTGACATCCAGGGGACAGGTTCCGCCACCCCCCTGGCCGGGCAGACCGTCACCACGCGCGGCAAGGTCACCGCCGCCTACCCGACCGGCGGTTTCGCGGGCTTCTACCTGCAGGCGGCCGGAAGCTCGGCAGCCGGAGACCAGACGGCATCGGACGCCATCTTCGTCTACTCGCCCGCGACCGTCGAATCCGTCGCCGTGGGAGACCACGTGGAGGTCACCGGCACCGCCGGCGAGTTCTACAACCTGACCCAGCTCACCGTCGCCGCAGGAGGTACGGTCAAGCTCGCCGACGCCGCCGAGGAACCGAAGGCGTCCGCCATCGCACTCCCCACCACGGAGGCAGCGCGTGAAGCGGTGGAGGGCATGCTCTTCCACCCCGCCGAGACCTTCACCGTCGCCGACAACTACGCACTGAACCAGTACGGCGAGGTCACCCTCGCCACCGGGACCGAGCGCCTCCGCCAGCCGACCGACGTCGCACGCCCCGGCACCCCCGAGAACGCTGCGGTCATCGCCGACAACGCGGCCCGGAGCATCCGGCTCGACGACGGCGCGTCGACCAACTTCTTCACCCAGGTCAACCGCGGCACGGTGCTGCCGTACATCACGCCGTCGCAGCCGGTCCGCGTCGGCTACAGCGCGCAGTTCACCTCCCCGGTGGTCCTGGACTTCCGCAACAGCGCGTGGAAGTTCCAGCCGTTGACCGAACTCAAGGGAGCCAGCCCCGACGGCGTGCAGCCCGTGCAGTTCGCCGGTGAGCGCCCTGCCGCCCCCGAGGAAGTCGGCGGGAACCTCACGATCGCGTCGTTCAACGTGCTCAACTACTTCGCGACCACCGGTGAGCAGCTGACGGGCTGCACCTACAACACCGACCGCGCAGGGAACCCGACCACGGTGCGAGGCGGCTGCGATGCCCGCGGCGCCGCGACCCAGGAGAGCTTCGAGCGCCAGGAGGCGAAGATCGTCTCGGCGATCAACGCACTCGACGCCGATGTGGTCACCCTCATGGAGATCGAGAACTCCGCGAAGTTCGGCAAGGATCGCGACTTCGCCCTGAAGACCCTCGTCGACGCACTCAACGAGAAGGCACCCGGCACCTGGGACTACGTCCGCTCTCCTGCGGCCCTGCCGGCGCTGGAGAACGAGGACGTCATCCGCACGGCCCTGATCTACAAGAAAGCCACCACCGAGACCGTGGGCGAGTCCGTCATCCTCGACGACAACGTGGTGTTCACCAACGCACGCAAGCCCCTCGCGCAGGCCTTCAAGCCCGTCGGCGGGACCGCGGACGAGACCTTCCTCGCGATCGTCAATCACTTCAAGTCGAAGGGATCCGGCCCGAGCTCGGGCACCAACGCCGATGCCGGTGACGGCCAGGGCGCCTGGAACGCCGCGCGCGTGAACCAGGCCCGGGCCCTCGTCGCGTTCGCCGACTCCATGAAGACGGCGGCGACGACGGACAAGGTCTTCCTGACCGGCGACTTCAACGCCTACACGCAGGAGGACCCCATGCAGGTCCTCTACGAGGCCGGGTACGTCAACCAGGGCGAGAAGGACGACAGCATCTCCTATGTCTTCTCGGGCCTGAGCGGCTCCCTCGACCACATCCTGGCGTCACCGACGGCGGACGCCACGGTGTCCGGGGTGGACACGTGGAACATCAACTCCGTCGAGTCGGTGGCCCTCGAGTACAGCCGGTACAACAACAACGTCACCGACTATTACCAGGCGGACCCGTACCGCGCCAGCGACCACGACCCGGTGATCGTCGGCCTGGACCTCGCACCGGCCGACACCACCGCGGAACTGAATCTGCTGAACATCAACGACTTCCACGGTCGCATCGACTCCAACACGGTGCGCTTCGCCGGGACCGTCGAGAAGCTCCGTGCCGAATTCGGTGAGGACAGGACGGCCTTCCTCTCGGCCGGCGACAACATCGGAGCGTCGTTGTTCGCCTCTGCGCTGCAGGACGACCAGCCGACCATCGACGTCCTGAACATCCTGGAGCTCCGCGCCTCCGCCGTGGGCAACCACGAGTTCGACGCGGGCTTCGAGAACCTGACCGGCCGTGTCGCCGACGCAGCCGACTTCCCCTACCTGGGTGCGAACGTCTACACCAAGGGCACCACCGAGCCCGCCATGGACGAGTACTCGATCATCACCGTCGACGGTGTCGATGTCGCGGTGATCGGTGTGGTGACCGAGGAGACCGCCGCGCTCGTCAGCCCCGGTGGCATCTCGACGGTCGACTTCGGTGACCCCGTCGAGGCGGTCAACCGGGTGGCGCAGGAGATCGAGGCACAGGACCTCGCCGACGTCATCGTCGCCGAGTACCACGAGGGCGCCGGAGACGGCGTTGCCGAGGGTTCCACCGTGGAGCAGGAAATCGCCGCGGGCGGGGTATTCGCCGAGATCGTCACGGAGACGACGCCCCTCGTGGATGCCATCTTCACCGGCCACACGCACAAGCAGTACGCCTGGGATGCCCCCGTCCCCGGCGCTGCAGGTGAGACCCGGCCGATCCTCCAGACCGGGTCCTACGGCGAATTCATCGGTCAGATCACCCTGACCGTCGACACCGCCACGGGCGACGTCGAGTCCTACACGGCCCGCAACGTCGCACGCACCACCGAGACGGACGCGGCCCTCGTGGCCGCCTACCCGCGCGTCGCCGCGGTGAAGACCATCGTCGATGCGGCCCTCGCGGAGGCGAAGGTCATCGGCAGCCAGCCGGTCAGCGCGGTCACCGCGGACATCACCACGGCCTTCTCGGGTACAGCCCGCGACGACCGCTCGAACGAGTCGACGCTGGGCAACCTCGTCGCCGACTCGCTGCGGGCCAGCCTCGCACCGGCCGAGCGCGGCGGTGCGGAGATCGGCGTCGTGAACCCGGGCGGACTCCGCAATGAGCTCTACTACGCCCCGGACGGCGTCGTGACGTTCGCCGAGGCGAACGCGGTCCTGCCGTTCGTCAACGACCTGTGGACCACCACGTTGACCGGCGCGCAGTTCAAGGCGATGCTCGAGCAGCAGTGGCAGCCGGAAGGCAACACGCGGTCCTTCCTGGCCCTCGGCCTGTCGGACAACGTGAGCGTCACCTACGACCCGGAGCTCGCGCGGGGTTCGAGGATCACCTCGGTCATGATCGACGGAGCACCGCTCGATCCTGCCCGGGATTACCGCATCGGCACGTTCAGCTTCCTGGCACAGGGCGGCGACAACTTCACGGTCTTCCGTGAGGGTACCGACACCCGCGAGTCGGGACTCGTGGACCGCGACGCGTGGATCGACTACCTGCGTGCCAACAGCCCGCTGTCGCCGTCGTTCGACCGTCGCGCCGTGCAGGTGCAGGGCGCCCCGGCGACCGTGAAGGCCGGCGCCGCCGTCTCCTTCACGGTGTCCAAGCTGGATCTCACCTCGCTCGGCAGCCCGACCAACACCACGTTGGCCGCGCGCTTCGTCGCGGCGGACGGCACGGTCACCGAGCTGGGCAGCGTCCCGGTCACGGGCGGCAGCGCCACGGTGAACCTCACCGTCCCGGCGACGGCCGGAGGAGAGGGGCGCATCGTCCTGACGGCTGCTCCGAGCGCCACCACGGTGACCCTGCCGGTCACGGTGGAGGCCGTCACGCCGACGGAACCACCCACGCCGGAGAAGCCGGTCAAGCCCGGCAAGCCGGAGAAGCCGATCAAACCCGGCAAGCCGATCAAGCCTGGGAAGCCGGCCTGCTCCGAGCCGACCGCGCCGGCCGAGGGCGCGAACCACGGCACGTGGGTCAGCTACCGCGCGCACCTCGCGAACTACAACCGCTGCCTCGAAGGCTAGGGTGATCGCCGGACGCACCGCGACCGGCCCGAGATGACAGAGGGACCCCCGCCACGACGGCGGGGGTCCCTCTGTCATTGAACCGTCGTCCTGCCTGGCCGGTCACATCGTCGTACGTCGCACGGCCTGGCTGCTGCCGCCGGCGGATCGGCGGGCGGGTCAGCCGGCGGGCAGCGTGCGGGTCAGCCTGCGGTCGAGGCCGCCTTCGCGTCGGCTATCGTCCGCTGCACGGACGACGGCGTGACGGCCTTCGGCATCCGTCCCGATGCCCTGTCGAGGACGGCGCCCGCGATCGTGTCGGCGTCGAGCAGTGTCCTGCTGCCGCCCTCCAGCGACGCACCCGCCTGGGCGGCGATGGCTATGCCCCACTGCACGGACGCGAGCTGGAGACCGATGACGAAGAGGGAGCCCTGCTCCCGGCCGGACCCGTCGACGGCCCGGTACGGCGGCGGGGTGACGTCCAGTCCGCTGGTCGTGACGGGTATGCCGGCCTCCCCGAGGAACGTCGCAGGCCGGACGATCCCGTCCCGCAGCATCTGGCGCATCAGCGGGGAGAGGCTCGTGGAGACCCGATTCGCCGGCATCATGGCCTCGACGAGATAGTTCGCCGTGAACGAGTCCCCCGAGACCCACGGCGAGGCCGCGCGGAACTGGCCGGAGTCCGGGTCGAACCCGAAACTCGGGTTCGGACCGACGAAGCGGACGATCCCGGCCCGCACGAGCGCGGCGAGCTGCGCGATGCGCAGCGGTGGCGGGCCACTCGCGAGACCCTCGACCAGCGGTTCGAACCACCCGCGCAGCTCGGCGTTCCACGACGCGACGGAGATCCCACCGTCCGCCACGACCTGCTTGATCACCGTGCGCCCGGCGTTCATGGCCCCGATCGCCATCTTGAGCGGGTCGTCCTCGCCCCGCGCCGATCCCGCGGCATCCGCGTCGAGATAGGCGAGCACTGCCGTGGTGAAGGCTGCGCCGTCCGCGAAGCGCCGTCCGGCGAAGGGGTGCGCAAGGGCTTCGACGTCGAGTCGCAGGTCCGCGGGCACCGCCCGCTCGACGGCGCGCGCTGCCGCGGCCTCCCAGCTCGGCCCGTCCGTCGCGAGGGCCGCGTCGAGGTCGGCGAGGAACGCCTCGGGCGGCGTGTGGAGCATGGCGGGCGCGGTGCGGCCGAGCGTCGAATAGTAGGCCCACAGCACGTCGCGATGCAGGAGGGGCCAGAGGTCGTGGTCGAAGCCGGGCTGGACGCCGGAGGCCCGGAACGCAAGGGCGCGGTCGAGCGTGCAGAAGCGCAGGACGACGCTGCGCGGGACGTACGAGTCGAGGGACGCCTTGGCACGGTAGGGGACGCCGCGCCGGGAGGCGGCCACGAGGCGGGGTTCCTTGCCGGACGGGGCGTACACGAGCCGCCCGTCGTCCCCGCTGACGAACCGTCCGCCGCGGCCCTCCGTCAGCTGGATCATGGCGTCGAAGAAGTTGAGCCCGAGCCCCCGGACCAGGACGGTCTTCCCCGCCGGAAGACGGTTCCACGAGACATCGGCGGGGACCGCGGGAGGCCAGTACTGCAGTCCGTGGCGTGCGGCGGCGTCCTGCAGCCGGCCCTGCTCCGGGGTCAGGGTCGCCGCGAGGTGGCCCAGCGCCAGGACGACCTCGTCGACGTCGAACCGGGAGCCGTCGTCGAGGGTGATCCGCCAATCCCGGCCGCCGTGTCGCGCCGCCGCGTTGCGGTGGAGGCCGACCGCCTCGTTGCGGTGGTGGACAACGGCGACGTTCGACGGCGCTGCCCGCACCACCTCACCGAACATCCAGGCGAGATACCGGCCGTAGAGGGCCCTGCTCGGGAAGTCCTGTGAGGCGAGTCCCGCGCACTCCGTGACGTCGTCGCCGTCGAGCCCCGGGACGAGGCCCGCGACCACGCGCTCGCGCCACGCGTCGAAGGACAGTCCGACGGGCGCCGGGGCGATGCCCCCGGCCGGAGCGCCGACCGGCACCACCGTCGGATACAGGCAGGGCGTGTTCATCAGGAAGAGCCGCGACTGGTCCGGGCGCCAGACATGGCCGGGCCCGGGGTCCTGCGGTTCGACGACGCGGATGACCAGCGCGGGAGCGGCCTCCCCGAGGGCCCGATGCCCGGCGATCAGCCGCTCCACCACTGAGGTGCCGCGGGGCCCACCGCCGATGACGGCGACCTGTCGTGCGTCCTGGATCTCCACCGGTCCAGAATATCCAACCCGGCTGCCGGGCCCGGTCCGGCGGAGGGATCCGGACGTGTATGGCATGCCCCTGCATAGGATGGGCATATGACCCTGCACACGGACAGCCGCGCCATGACGGACGACCCCTTCCTCTGGCTGGAGGACATCTACGGTGAGCGACCACTCGACTGGGTGCGCGCCGAGAACACCCTGACCGAGGGGTCACTCGTGACGCCGGACTTCGAGGTCCGCGAGCGCAGGCTCCTCGAGGTGCTCGACTCCACCGACCGCATCCCGATGGTGGGCAAGCACGGCGACTTCTACTACAACTTCTGGCGCGACGCGGAGCATCGGCAGGGCATCTGGCGCCGCACGAGCTGGGAGAGCTACACCTCCGAGGACCCGGCGTGGGAGCTCCTCCTCGACGTCGACGCCCTCAGCGCCGCCGAGGGAACGGAATGGGTCTGGGGCGGCGCGCTGTTCCTGAGGCCTCCGGAGGGCGAACCCCATACGCGGGTCCTCGTGGTGCTCTCCCCCGACGGCGGCGATGCAGCACGGTACCGCGAATTCGACCTCGGAGCGCTCGCCTTCGTGAACGGCGGATTCGACATCCCGGCGGCCAAGAGCCGCATCACGTGGGCGGGGCCGGACACCCTGTATGTCGGCACGGACTTCGGCCCGGGCTCCATGACCTCGAGCTCCTACCCGCGGACCGTCCGCACCCTGCAGCGCGGCGGCAGCCTGGACGGTGCCGAGGAATACTTCGACGTGGACGAGGACCACCTCACGGCCCTCGTCCTGCACGACTCCACACCCGGTTTCGTCCGCGACGTCGCCGTGGACACGATCGATTTCTACACGCGCCGCACCTACCTCCGGCGGGACGGGGCGTGGCTGCCGATCGATGTGCCGGAGGACGCGAGCATCTCCCTGCACCGCGAGTGGCTCATCGTGCGACCCCGCACGGACTGGACCGTCGACGGCGCCACCCACACCGCCGGTTCCCTCCTCGTCATCGGGCTCGAGACGTTCCTCGCCGGTGGGCGCTCCTTCGCCACCGTCTTCGCGCCGGACACATCGACGTCCCTGCAGTCCTGGAGCTGGACCCGCGACCACCTGCTGCTGAACCTGCTGCGCGATGTCTCCTCCGAGATCCGCATCCTCGATCCCGCGCAGGACTGGGCTGCGGAACTCCTCGACGCCTGTCCTCCGCTTCATACGGTGGACGCCTACGCCGTCGACGACGAGGACGACGCCGCCGGCAACGACTACTGGCTGATCGCCACCGGCTTCCTCACACCCTCGACCCTCTACCGCGGGACGATCGGCGGCGACCACACCGCGGTCAAGGCGTCACCGTCGTACTTCGACGAGGACCGCTTCGCCGTCGAGCAGCACTTCGCGGTCTCCCGTGACGGTACGCGGGTCCCCTACTTCCAGATCGCCGCGAAGGACCTCGTGCTCGACGGCGGCAACCCCACCCTGCTCTCCGGGTACGGCGGATTCGAGCACTCCATGACGCCGGCCTACAGCGGCGTGATCGGCCGCGGCTGGTTGGAGCGCGTCACCGACGACGGCCGCTCCGGCGTCTACGTCCTGGCGAACATCCGCGGCGGCGGCGAGTACGGCCCGGCGTGGCATCGCGCGGCCCTGCACGCCGACCGGCACCGCGCGTACGAGGACTTCGCGGCGATCGCGGAGGACCTGGTGCAGCGCGGCGTGACAGCGCCCGCGCTGCTGGGCTGCACCGGGCGGAGCAACGGCGGCCTGCTCGTGGGCAACATGCTCACCACCTATCCGCACCTGTTCGGCGCCGTCTCCTGCGGCGTCCCGCTGCTGGACATGCGCCGGTACACGAAGCTCTCCGCCGGCTACTCGTGGATCGCCGAGTACGGCGACCCGGACAAGCCCGAGGAATGGGAGTACGTCCGGACGTTCTCCCCGTACCACCTGCTGCGCGACGGCGTCGCCTACCCGAAGACCCTGATCTGGACGGCGACGAGCGACGATCGCGTAGGGCCGGTCCAGGCCCGCAAGATGGCAGCGCGGATGAAGGAGCTGGGCATCCGGGACGTCTGGTTCCACGAGGCCCTTGAAGGCGGGCATGCGGGGGCCTCGGACAACCGGCAGGCCGCCAGGATGCATGCCATGAGCTTCGAGTTCCTCTGGCGTGCCCTGACCGGCGCCCTCTGATCGGGGGCGGGCCGGCCAGGGCCCGCACCCGGACCGTCCGGGCCGGGGTCCTGTTTTGCTTGTGCCGACACCTTCCGGGTAGCCTTGGGACGCTAGCGATAGCCGATGGAGACGTGCCAGAGCGGCCGAATGGGCTTCACTGCTAATGAAGTGTGGGCCTAAAGCCTACCGGGGGTTCAAATCCCCCCGTCTCCGCGGGAAGAGCCCCTAGAAATAGGGGCTCTTTTGTCGTTCCCGCCCCGCTCCCTCTCCGCACGGCCCGGCAACGTCAGGAGCCGATGCGGGCCGGACGGAGCAGTCGCGCTAGGCCTTGAGCGCCAGCGCGAACGGCAGCACACCCGAGGCGCCGGCGGTGCGCAGCGCCCGCCCGGCCTCTGTGATGGTCCACCTGCTGTCGGCGAAGTCGTCGACGAGCAGCACCGGCCCCGGATTCTCCGCGAACCAGGCGGAACCGCCCTCGGGGACCGCGAAGTGGTCCCAGACCGCGGCGAGGCGGAAGGCGCTGTTGCCGCCGGGCTGCCCCTGCGGGAAGCCGTGCGGCGTGGCGAGCTGCCCGAGATAGGGGATGCGACCCACGCTGGCGAGTGCCGAGGCCAGCGACCCGATGAGCTGCGGACGCCGCCGGGACGGCACGCTGACTACGGCCACGGGCCGCTCGTCCCAGCCCCACTGGGCCAGCACGCGGACGACGGCCTCGACCACTGCCGGGTCGAGCGGTGCGTCGGGGGTCGCGTCCGCGAGGAGTTCGCGGAGCCTGTTGCCCCAGCCCAGGTCGGTCAGGCGGGCGAGGGCGCGGCCGGGGAGACTGACCTCGCCCGGCTTCAGCTTCCCCCTGAGCGGCACACCGAGCTTGTCCATGCCGGAGGGCCACTGGCCGCGGGGCTCGAGCTCCACCCCGACCCTGCTCAGGGCCTGGTTCGCGGAGTCGGACGCCTCGTGGGCCACCTCGTCCGAATACCAGGGGCCGGCGCAGTTGTCGCAGCGGCCGCAGGGGGTGGCAGCGGGGTCGTCGAGCGACCGCGAGAGGAACTCCATGCGGCAGGCCGAGGTGTTCTCGTAGTCGAGCATCGCCTTCTGTTCCACGACGCGTGCCTCGCTGATGCGGCGGTACCGCTCGGCGTCGTACTCCCACGTCGTGCCGGTGCCCTCCCACCCGCCGGTGACCTTGCGGACCGCGCCATCGACGTCGAGCACCTTCAGCAGCAGCTCGAGTGGCGAGCGCTTGAGGTTCACCCGCGTCTCGAGGGCGGGGGTGGAGAGCACGACACCGGGCTGGAGTGCCTCGATCACCCGGAGGGCGGCGTCCTGGGACGGCATCGACGCGGTGGCGAAGTACTCCCAGATGTCGCGGTCCTCCGCACCGGGCAGCAGCAGGACGTCGGCGTTCGGCGTCCCGCGCCCGGCGCGGCCGACCTGCTGGTAGTAGGCGACAGGGGACGAGGGCGCCCCGAGATGTACCACGAACCCGAGGTCGGGCTTGTCGAAGCCCATGCCCAGGGCGCTCGTGGCCACCAGTGCCTTCACCTCGTTGTTCTTGAGGGCTGCCTCCGCGGCCTCGCGGTCGGCCGGATCCGTTCGTCCCGTGTAGGCGCGAACCGTGTGGCCGTTCTCGCGCAGGAGCCGGGCCGTGTCCTCCGCGGCGGAGACCGTGAGGGCGTAGATGATGCCACTCCCGGGCAGGTCCGAGAGGTGGGTGAGGAGCCAGGCGAGGCGGGACCGCGGACTCGGCAGCCGCAGCACGCCGAGCCGCAGGGACTTCCGGGCGAGCTCGCCGCGCAGCGTGAACACGTCGGTGCCACCCGCGCCCAGCTGCTCCTCGACGTCCTTCACCACGCGCGAGTTGGCGGTCGCCGTGGTGGCCAGCACGGGAACCCCGGCGGGCAGGCCCAGAATCAGTTCGCGCAGGCGCCGGTAGTCCGGCCGGAAGTCGTGCCCCCAGTCGGAGATGCAGTGGGCCTCGTCGATCACGAGCAGGCCCGTCCGCCGGATGAGCTCCGGGAGGTGCTGCTCCCTGAAGGACGGATTGTTGAGGCGCTCCGGTGAGACGAGGAGGACGTCCACCTCGTTGGCCTCCAGCTTCGCGGTGATGTCCTGCCACTCGGTCTGGTTGGCGGAATTGATGGCTTCCGCGCGGACACCTGCCCTCGCCGCGGCCGCGACCTGGTCCCGCATGAGCGCGAGGAGCGGCGAGACGATCAGGGTGGGGCCCGCACCGCGCGCCCGCAGGAGCAGGCTCGCGACGAAGTACACCGCAGACTTGCCCCACCCGGTCCGCTGCACCACCAGGGCGCGTCGGCCACCCTCCACGAGCGCCTCGATGGCCTCGAACTGTCCGTCGTGGAACCGTGCGTCCGGCGACCCGACGAGGGTGGTCAGGATCTCGGTGGCTTGCTCGTTCAGCGTGGTGGTCGGTGACATCTTCCCAGTATCCCAGCCGCCTCCCCCACCCGCCGTGGTGCAACGGCTATGTGCACAATCGCCGCTCCGGCACCACCCGATACACTTCGAGACGTGACTACAACCTTCGATCTTTCTGCATCCTTCAAGGCCTATGACGTCCGCGGCATCGTCGGCGAGACCATCACGGTGGACTCCGTCCGGGCGGTCGGAGCGGCCTTCGTCGACTCGTTGGAGCTGGCGGGCGAGACGATTCTCGTCGGCGGGGACATGCGCCCGTCGTCGCCCGAGTTCTCGAAGGCCTTCGCCGAGGGCGCCACCCGCCGTGGGGCGAACGTGGTCTACCTCGACCTCATCTCCACCGACGAGCTCTACTACGCCAGCGGCACCCTGGATGCGGCCGGCGTGACGTTCACCGCCAGCCACAACCCCGCCCAGTACAACGGCATGAAGATGACACGCCCCGGCGCCATCCCCGTGTCCTCGGAGACCGGCCTGAAGGATGTGCAGGAGCGCGCCGAACGCTACCTCGCCGATGGTTCGATCCCCGCCGTCGCGGTGCAGGGCACCACGGGAGTGCGCGACGTCCTCGAGGAGTACTCGCGGTTCCTGCGCGCCCAGGTGGACCTCTCGTCGTCGCGCCCGCTCACGATGGTGGTCGACGCCGGCAACGGCATGGCGGGCCTGACCACCCCCGCCGTCCTCGGCGACAAGATCCTTCCCGCCCTGCCGTTCGAGATCGTGCCCCTCTACTTCGAGCTCGACGGCTCGTTCCCCAACCACCCGGCCAATCCGCTCGAACCGGAGAACCTCCGCGACCTCCAGGCCGCCGTCGTCGAGCACGGCGCGGACATCGGTATCGCGTTCGACGGCGACGCCGACCGCTGCTTCATCATCGACGAGCGCGGCGAGCCCGTCTCCCCCAGCGCGATCACGGCGATGGTCGCCCGCCGCGAGATCGCCCGCGCGCAGGCCGCCGGCGAGGCCGAGCCCGTGATCATCCACAACCTCATCACCTCCCGTGCGGTGCCGGAACTCATCAGGCACGACGGCGGCCGCCCGGTGCGCACGCGCGTAGGCCACTCCTTCATCAAGGACATCATGGCCAAGGAGGGTGCCGTGTTCGGCGGCGAGCACTCCGCCCACTACTACTTCCGGGATTTCTGGAACGCCGACACGGGGATGCTCGCCGCGATGCACGTCCTCGCGGCCCTCGGCGAGCAGGACGGCCCGCTCTCGGAGCTCGGTCGCGAGTACGAGCCCTACTTCTCCTCGGGCGAGGTCAACTCGAAGGTCGAGGACCTCCCGGCGGCCATCGCCCGGGCGCGCGTCGAGTTCGAGCAGGACGGGGTGGTCGTCGACGACCTCGACGGGCTGACCTTCACCCCGGACCATGGCAACTGGTGGTTCAACCTGCGCCCCTCGAACACGGAGCCGTACCTCCGACTCAACGCCGAGGCCGTGGACCCGGAGACCCTCCAGGACCTCGTGCACCGCGTCCTCGCGGTCATCCGCGACTGAGTCCCCCGATCGGCTCCGGCCGAGAACGCACGCGTGGCGGGTCCCGTCGCTCGGGACCCGCCACAGGTGCGCACGTCAGGGGCCGATGTGGTCGGCTCCTGACGTCAGTGCGCGGACATCCGTTCCTTCAGGGAGTCCAGCTCGGCGCGCAGCGCGTCCGGGAGCGAGTCCCCGAACCTGGCGTACCACTCCTCGATCGAGGCGAGCTCGACGTCCCATTCCTCACGGTCGACATGCACGGCGGCGTCCACCTCGGCCGGCGTCATGTCCAACCCGGTCAGGTCGAGCGCCTCCCCCGTGGGCACGAAGCCGATCGGGGTCTCGACGGCGTCCGCCGTGCCCTCCAGCCGCTCGATGACCCACTTGAGCACCCGCGAGTTGTCGCCGAAGCCCGGCCAGGCGAAACCGCCGGACGCCGTGCGGCGGAACCAGTTGACGAGGAAGATCTTCGGCAGGCGCGCCTGGTCGGCGGCGGCGCTGAGGGTGAGCCAGTGGCGGAGGTAGTCACCGGCGTCGTAGCCCATGAAGGGCAGCATGGCCATGGGGTCGCGGCGAACGCGGCCCACCTCCCCCGCAGCGGCAGCCGTGGTCTCCGAGGACAGCGTCGACCCCATGAAGATGCCGTTCGCCCAGCTGCGGGACTGCGTGACGAGGGGGACCGTCGTCTTGCGGCGTCCGCCGAAGAGGATGGCGGAGAGTTCGACGCCGTCGGGCCGGTTGAACTCCTCGGCGAGCATGTCGATCTGGTCGATCGGCGTGCAGAACCGGGCGTTCGGGTGCGCGGCGGTGTGATCCATGTCCGGCGTCCAGTCACGGCCCTGCCAGTCCGTGAGGTGAGCCGGCACCTCCTCGGTCATGCCCTCCCACCAGACGCCGCCGTCGTCCGTGAGGGCCACGTTGGTGAAGACCGAGTTGCCCTTGGCGATGGCACGCATGGCGTTCGGGTTCGTGTGCCAGCCGGTGCCCGGAGCGACACCGAAGAGGCCCGCCTCGGGATTGACGGCCCGCAGCTCGCCCTCCTTGCCGAAGCGCATCCAGGTGATGTCGTCGCCCAGCGTCTCGACCTTCCAGCCGTCGATCGTGGGATCGAGCAGGGCGAGGTTCGTCTTGCCGCACGCCGAGGGGAACGCCGCGGAGAGGTAGTAGGTCCTGTCCTGGGGTGAGGTGAGCTTCAGGATCAGCATGTGCTCGGCCAGCCAGCCCTCGTCGCGGGCCATGACGGAGGCAATCCGCAGCGCGTAGCACTTCTTGCCCAGCAGGGCGTTGCCGCCGTAGCCCGAGCCGAAGGACCAGATGGAACGCTCCTCCGGGAAGTGGACGATCCACTTGTCCTCGTTGCAGGGCCACGGGACGTCGGCCTCTCCCTCGGCGAGGGGTGCGCCGAGCGAATGGAGCGCGGGTACGAACGCGGCGTCGAGTTCGGTCATGCGCTCCAGGACGGGGGTGCCGATCGTCGCCATGATGCGCATGGACGTGACCACGTAGGCGCTGTCGGTGATCTCGACCCCGAACTTGGGGTCTTCGGCGTCGAGGTGGCCCATGACGAAGGGGATGACGTACATGGTGCGGCCCCGCATGGCACCGGTGAACAGGCCCGTGAGCTTCGCCTTCATCTCCGCCGGATCCATCCAGTTGTTCGTGAAGCCCGCTTCCCGCTCGTCGGCGGAGCAGATGAAGGTCTGCTCCTCCACCCGGGCGACGTCGCGCGGATCCGAGAACGCCGCGAAGGAGTTGGGGAAGATCTCGGGGTTGAGCCGGATGAACGTCCCGCTCTCGACCAGCCCGTCCGTGAGACGCCGGTTCTCGGCCTCCGACCCGTCAACCCAGACGACGTCGTCGGGTTGCGTCAGCTGCCGCACCTCCTCGACCCAGGCGAGCAGGGCCTGGTGGGTGGTCGGCGCAGTGGGGGGTGTGTCGACCGTGAGCTGCCGTACGGGATCGCCCATTACTCTTCCCTTCATTGGGTGGCTGGTGTTTACCGATGCTAGGGGCGCGGTATTTCGTGCAAGGGTCCGATCGACGGAGCGCCCGGCCCACCGGGGGGACGTTCCGCGCCAGTGAGCCGATGTCCAGCGCTTACGTTACGCCTTGGTGTGACAAAGGTCACCTAGACCGGTCTAGTATCACAACAAGGGACGAGCTGATTAGGCGCCTCCGCCAATCCGCGCTAGAGTTATTTACGGCCAAACGGCCAGCTTGTAGAACTCATCCGCACTGCGGATCGATGGACTACGGATGCGTGCGTAGCTCAACGGATAGAGCATCTGACTACGGATCAGAAGGTTGGGGGTTCGAATCCCTTCGCGCGCACCACGGTCGACACAGACCCGAAAGGCCCCGACTCCGGTCGGGGCCTTTCGCGTTGAGGTTGCCCGGCGCCGGAACGGGTGGAAGGCTCAGGCCATGAGCGAACCGCAGAGTATCGATGTCATCGTGATCGGCGCCGGCGCCGTCGGAGAGAACGTGGCGGGGCGGGTGGTCGAGCGCGGCCTCTCCGCGGTCCTCGTCGAGTCCGACCTCATCGGGGGTGAATGCTCCTACTGGGCCTGCATGCCCTCCAAGGCCCTCCTCCGTCCGGGCACCGTCCTGAATGCGGCACGCGGTGTGGCGGGCGCCCGCGAAGCGGTCACGGGGGAACTCGACCCGGCGCAGGTGCTCGAGCGCCGCACCTCCTTCACCTCCGACTGGGACGACTCCTCGCAGGAGGAATGGGTCACCTCGGCGGGCATCATCCTGGAACGCGGCTGGGCGAAGGTCACGGGTGACCGCGAGGTCGCCATCAGCCACGACGACGGATCCGGGACCACCTACCGCGCGAGGCACGCCGTCGTGCTCGCGACGGGCTCGACGCCGACCGTCCCGCCGATCGACGGACTCGCCGACCTCGACTACTGGACCACCCGGGAGGCGACCTCCGCGCGGGAGGTCCCCGCGAGCCTCGCCGTCCTCGGGGGCGGCGTGGCCGGCGTCGAACTGGCCCAGGCCTATGCGCGGCTCGGCGCGGAGGTGACCGTCGTCGCCCGCAGCGGGATCCTCGGCAACTACCCGAAGGAAGCCTCGGACCTCGTCCTCGACGCGCTCCGTGGTGAAGGACTGACCATCCTGACGGACACCGCGACGAACGCCGTGAAGCAGGAGGACGGGACGTTCGTGCTCGACGTCGGGGACGGCGGGACCGTCACGGCGGAGAAGCTCCTCGTCTCGACCGGACGGCACCCGCACACCTCCGGCCTCGGGCTCGAGGACATCGGCCTGGACCCGAAGACACTGACCCGGGACGACACCGGGCGCGTGTCCGACGCCGGGGGCTGGCTCTACGCCGTCGGCGACGCGGGCGGAGTGGTCCAGCTGACGCACCAGGGGAAGTACGAGGCGCGCTCCACCGCCGACGCCATCGCGGCACGCGCCCGGGGAGACCTCGGCGACACCGCCGGGGACTGGAGCACCTACGCGTCGACGGCGGACCGCGTCGCCGTCCCCCAGGTGGTGTTCACCGACCCCGAGATCGCCATGGTGGGCCGTACCCTCGAGCAGGCACGGGAGGACGGCGTCAACGCCTCCGAAACGTCCCTCGAGATAGCCGTCGCCGGATCCGCCCTCCACTCCGACGGCTACAAGGGGTGGGCGCAGATGGTGGTCGACGAGGACAGGAAGGTGCTCGTCGGTGTTACCTTCGCCGGACCCGAGGTGTCCGAGATGCTGCACGCCGCCACGATCGCGATCGTCGGGGAGGTACCGCTCGACCGCCTGTGGCATGCTGTGCCCGCCTACCCCACCGTGAGCGAGGTGTGGCTGCGCCTGCTCGAGAAGTACGGACTGTGAGCGGGCGGGCCGGACCCGATCAGCGGAGCGTCGAGGCCCGGCGCACCACGAAGTCCGTGACGTCGGCGTCGCGCCCGTCGAGTTCCGCCCAGGGTCCGTCGAACGTCATGACGGTGAGGCCCGACGTCGGGTAGTCCGTGGCGAGGTCCATGACCGCGCGCTCGCTGGAGCGGACCGAGGCCAGGCGCATCGCGAGCTCCTGGATGCCGGGATTGTGCCCGATGACGAGCAGGCTCGTCACGGTCTGCGGCACGTGGTTGATGAGGGTGAGGATCTCCGAGGGACGGGCCGCGTAGAGCTCGTCCTCCAGCTTCGGCGTGGGCGCCTTGTCCCCCAGCTCCTTGCACACCCAGGTGCACGTCTGGCGGGTCCGCAGGGCCGTGGAGACGAGGATGAAGTCGGGGACGGCGTCGTGCTCCACCATCCAGCGCCCTACGAGGGGGGCATCGGCGTGGCCGCGGGAGCTCAGCGACCGCTCGTGGTCGGGAACCCCCTCCCCGAACTCGGCCTTGGCGTGTCGCAGCAGCATGAGTCGTTTCAGGTGGGCGGCCATCCTCGCAGTCTAGGGGTTCCCCGTCGCCCGGCAGCCTAGATGGAGTATTCGGGAGCGGCCCAGACCACGACCTCGGGGTGGTCGTAGAAACGGTAGCCCTGACCACGCACGGTGCGCACGGTGTTGGCGAGGCGGCCGAGCTTCGAGCGCAGCCGCCGGATGTGCACGTCGATGGTGCGCTCGTTCGGCACCTCGTCGGCGTTCCGCCAGAGGCCGCTGAGGAGTTCCTCCCGGCCCACGGTGCGGGTGGCGTTCTCCACGAGGTAGTTCAGGAGCTCGAACTCCTTGAACGTGAGGTTCAGCGTCTCCCCGTCGAGGTGCACCTCACGGCGCGACAGGTCGATGAGCACACCCGTGGGCCGGGACTGCTGCGTCCGGGACGGTGCGGGTGCCGCTTCGGGGCGGGCACGACGGGCGACGGTCGGATCGCCCAGCGCGGCACGGACGACGTCGATGTCCGATCCGGGAGCATCTGCCGGGGCGAGGGCGACGGCCGCATGGCTCTCGGCGGTCGGCACGAGCGAGCGCACATAGGCCCGCACGTCCTGCGCCAGTTTGGTGAAGGTGGTGCCCGCCGCGGCAGCGGTGGCCTCGTCGAGGGCCACGTAGAGCACGAAGCCCCGCGCGGCGGTGTCACCCGTGACCGCCTGGGGGCCCGGCACACCGTTGGGTGCGACGACGGGGACGGGGGCCGTCATGGCTGAGGCAGTCTCTCCGGGTACGGCCTGCAGGCGGGACTGGGCCGGAGGCTGTACAGGACCGGGAAGGGGGTGTCCGAAGGACGGACGCGCCTGGCGGTTCTGGGGGGAGCGGAGGGAGATGTGGACGTAACCCGGATTTACTGACATGGAACCAACCTCGTGAAGTGTGCCGTCATCACGGCTCGAATGCGGGATGTGCCCGGTCGGGATGAAGAGGATGCCCGCCGTTGGGCTTGAGTGTGCGTAAGAGGGTGGGGTGCGACCGTTACGCGTGCATTCGACGACAGCAGAGATCAACGCCGGACAGGATGCCCGGGGAGGAAACGGTGGCTGCACATGCGAGTGAAGGGGTGTTCACGTGACGAATTATTGCACGTAACAATTGGCTACGCACAAGTAACAAAGACCGATAGTCCAGCATGCGGACAGATGGCCGTGAGACGGACAGCATCGCGACACGCATGATGACGGGAGATTTGCGCAGCTCGTCCAACGACCGACCCGCTTTCGGACGATGTGTCCACGCGCAAGCCCTCAGGAGTGCCGGCCGCCGGGCACGCCGAACGGTCAGGAGACGAAGCGGCGGGGGTGCTAGCCGACGACGCCGTAGAGGCGGTCGCCGGCGTCGCCGAGACCCGGGACGATGTACGACTTCTCGTCGAGCCGCTCGTCGATCGAGGCCAGGACGATCGTGACATTGCGGCCCTCGAGCTCCTCCTGCAGCGTGGCAAGGCCTTCAGGTGCGGCGAGCAGGCAGATGCAGGTGATGTCGGCGGCTCCGCGGGCGAAGAGGAACTTGATGGCCTCGCGGAGGGTGCCTCCCGTGGCGAGCATCGGATCGAGCACGAAGACCTGGCGTCCGGTGAGGTCGTCCGGCAGTCGCTCGGCGTAGGTGATGGCCTCGAGCGTTTCCTCGTTGCGAGCCATTCCGAGGAAACCCACCTCGGCGGTCGGCACGAGGCGCGTCATGCCTTCGAGCATCCCGAGGCCGGCGCGGAGGATGGGGACCACGAGGGGGGTGGGCTTCACGAGTCCCACGCCTTCGGTCTTCGTGACGGGCGTCTCGATGGACACGGTCTCCACGCGGACATCACGCGTGGCCTCGTAGGCCAGCAGGGTGACGAGTTCCTCGGTGAGGAGGCGGAACACCGGCGACGACGTGTCCTTGTCCCGGAGAACCGTGAGTTTGTGGGCTACCAGGGGGTGGTCGACTACCAGTACACGCATGCCTCAAAAGTACCATTGGAGCCATGTCCTCCTCCGTCGTCCCCGTCCTCCCCGAGCACCGGGCATGGATGGGGCTGGCGCTGGACGCGGCCGCGCGGACGCGGGCGAGTGCGGACGTTCCGATCGGCGCCGTCGTCGTCGGGCCCGACGGCGACGTGGTGGGCACGGGCTGGAACCAGCGGGAGGAACTCGGGGACCCGACGGCGCACGCCGAAGTACAGGCCATCCGCGCCGCCTCCGCACGCCTCGGCAGCTGGAGACTCGAGGGCTGCACCCTGGTGGTGACACTCGAACCGTGCGCCATGTGCGCCGGTGCCTCCGTCCTGGCCCGGGTCCCCCGCGTGGTCTTCGGGGCCTGGGACGAGAAGGCGGGGGCGTCGGGGTCGGTGTTCGACGTGCTGCGCGAGGGCCGGTTGAACCACTGGACCGAGGTCTTCGCCGGGATCCGCGAGGAGGAGTGCGCCGCCCTCCTCAAGGAGTTCTTCGCCACACAGCGGTCCGGTTCCAGCTCCCGGTGATCCTGCGTAGGCTGAGAAAATCCGCAGCATCCCTCACGAAGGAGTAGACGTGGCAGATCAGCAGGACGGCTTGAAAGAAGTACAGGACATCCTCGGCAAGACCGACATCGCGATCCTCACCACGGTGAGCCTCGACGGGCAGCTCGTGAGCAGGCCCCTCGCGCTCCAGGCGAAGGACTTCGACGGCGACCTCTGGTTCTTCACCGAGGACCCCTCCTCCAAGGCCGACGAGATCCGCGCCAACCCGCAGGTCAACGTCTCCGCGAGCACGGGCAAGGGCTACGTGTCCATTGCGGGCACGGCCACCCTGACGACGGACCAGGCGAAGATCGACGAGCTGTGGGGGCCATCCGTGTCCGCGTGGTTCGAGAACGGCCGCGAGGATCCCGCCGTCGCCCTCATCCACGTCGACGCGGACACCGCCGAGTACTGGTCGATGGACGCGCCGCGCGTCGTCTCCGCCGTGAAGATGGTCAAGGGCCTCGTGACGGGCTCGAAGCCGGACTCGGGCAAGAACGACGTCGTCGACCTCCCCTAGTACCCAGCGTTTTGGGTGTTAGGCCGCGCACCCGGTAACGTAGTGGCGTTGGTGACGTGTCCGAGCGGCCGAAGGTGCAACACTCGAAATGTTGTTTGGTGTAAAAGCCAACGTGGGTTCAAATCCCACCGTCACCGCGGTGAGAAAGGCCCCTACTTCCCAGTAGTACCAAGGGAAGTAGGGGCCTTTCGCTTATCCGGATTCGGGCCGTGCCCACAACGTGCCCACCCGCCGCTGAAACAGCGTGATCAAGCGCGTCCGGAACGCTGTCCGGGTCGCCGTCGAACAGGTCCGCGTAAACGTCCGAAGTCATCGCCGCGGAGCTGTGCCCGAGCATCCACTGCACTGCTCTTACGTTGGTCCCGGCTGACACGGCGAAGCGTGCCGCTGAGTGCCGGAGGCCGTGAGGTGTGATCCTCGGGACGCCGGCCCGCTGAACAGCCCCCGCAACACCCGTTGAGGGATCCGCTTACGGGAATACTTTCTCTCGGATACTGAGGTCCTTGAAGGCGACCACCTCTCCGAAGAGTTCCTCTCCGGTGGGCACGAAACCGAGCTTGAGGTAGAACCCTTCCGGCCCATGTTCGCCGCGCTCCCACAGAACGGAAATACGTTCTACGCCGCGGGCACGCGCCTCCTCCTCCAGGGCACTCACGGCAAACCGTCCCACCCCGCGCCCTTGGGCGAACGCAGCAACATTGAGGCGCCAGATGCCCGCACGGAATGCATCGAGGTCGTTGCCGGGATCGAAATTGCCCATGATGAAAGCCAACACGTCGTCGCCGTCCACCACGAGTCGTGGCCAGGCCGTAGGGGTCACATACGCTTCGGCGATCGACTGCACAACCGGGGCAACGAACGCTTCCTGCTCGGGCCGAAGCGTGATGCCGACAGCCTTACCGAGGTTCTCCGGAGTCAGGGAGGCAAGTTCCATGCACCGACGATAGGCGCCGTTGCGGTCATCCCCGGTCCTGATTCAGAGCTGATCACACGCGCACCGAATCATCCTCTACCGGACGTCTTTCCTGGTGGCTGGCACACCGGGCGAATGGCCTTCGATCGTTTCCCGATCCGACGACTGACCGACTCGAACTCGGTCCGGCCACCGTCCTGGTCGGTGAGAACGGGTCAGGGACACTCTCCGTCATCGAGGCGATTGCGTTGGCGGACGGGCTGTCTCCCGAGGGAGACTGGACCGGAGCCCGGCACCGCACGCATTCCACGGAGTCGACTCCCGCCGATCATCTCCGACCGGTACGCACCGTCACCGCTCGGGTTCTGGTAGGTGGTCATCCCGCTTGACCTGCGACAATTTCGACATGGCTCGATCGACGGCACCGGACCTCGGCCGTGCCCGAACCTTCACCGGATTCGCTGTGGCACTGATGCTCCCACCGCTGCTGGAGTGGGGCATGTTCGCCGCCGGTAGCGATTTCCTCGCCGCTGATGTCCTGCTTCAGGTCGCTGGTGTGGTGGCGGTGGCGCTGGTGGGTGGGCTGTGGCCAGCACTGCTGGCAGCGCTATGGAGCAGCCTCATTCTCAACTACTACTCGACCCGGCCGTTCGGGTCCCTCGAGATAGCGGATGCCGAGAGCGTGCTGACGCTCCTGATCTTCGTGGCCGTCGCGGTCTCCGTGTCCCTGGTCGTCGGACTCGCGGCCAGGCGGTCCCGTGAGGCTGCAAACGCTTCCGCAGATGCCGCGACACTGGGAGAACTCGCCCGGGGCGTGCTGGCCGCCGAGGACACACTGCAGGGCTTCCTCCACCATGCGCGCAACCACTTCGGGATGGCGGGAGCAGCACTGTATGCCCGGAACGACGACGAGGCTGCCACGGGGGCGGGCAGATGGAACATGCTCGCAATGGATGGCACACAGGCAGCATCGCCCGTCGGTCAGGATCCGGCCGGGGACCAGGTGTCCAGCGAGGGCGATGCCAGCACGCACGTCTCCGGGGGCCTGAAACTGGTGCTGTACGGCCGTGCCCTGACGGGGCGGGAACAGAGGCTACTGGTGGCCTTCGGGTCCCAGCTGGCAGCGCTGCACCAACGCCAGCAGCTCCTTGCCAGCACCGAGGAGAACCGCCGCCTTGCCGAGGGGAACATCATGCGGACCGCGATCCTGCGGGCGGTCTCCCATGATCTGCGCACACCGCTGGCAGCCATCAAGCTCGCGGTGACCAGCCTGCGGCAGCAGGGCATCGACTTCGCCCCGGAGGAGGAAGCCGAACTGCTGGCCACCATCGAGAGTTCTTCGGACCGGTTGGCGTCGCTGATCGACAATCTGCTCGACATGTCGCGATTGAGCGGCGATGCAGCCACGGCTCACCTCGGCCCCGTGCACTGGTCGGATGCGGTGGCCGCCGCCCTGCGAGGGGTACCGTCGGAAAGCGTGAGAGTTCTCCTGCCACCCAACGCTCCGCCCGTAGAGGCCGATTTCGGCATGCTCGAGCGGATCATCGCCAATATCGTCGAGAACGCGGCGCAGCACGCGGGCAGCTCCAGCATCGAGGTCACCGCCGCGGTCTCCGGTACCGTCGGCGATTTTCCCGCGGCAGAACTTCGCATCCGCGACCATGGTCGTGGAGTCGACAAGGCGGGGATCGTGCGCATGTTCCAGCCCTTCCAACGCCTGGATGACGCGGGCACAACCGGCGTAGGACTGGGACTGGCCGTCGCCCGAGGATTCACCGAGGTGATGGGCGGTGAACTGCTTGCCGAACCGGCACCGGGCGGCGGCCTCACCATGATCATCCGGCTCCCGCTCTCCACGGGGTGAGCCGGTGACCACCGTCCTGATCGTCGAGGACGAACCGCAGCTTCTGCGCGCTCTTCAACTCAACCTGCGCACCCACGGCTACCGCCCGGTGACCGCAGCCGACGGCGCCGCGGCCCTTGCGGCCGCATCCGAGCACCGCCCGGATCTGGTGCTCCTCGATCTGGGCCTGCCGGACATGGACGGCGTGCAGCTGATCATCGGTCTCCGCGCCTGGACCCAGGTGCCCATCATCGTTCTGTCTGCACGCCACGGCCCGGAGGACAAGGTCGAGGCGCTCGACGCCGGTGCCGATGACTACGTGACCAAACCCTTCGGCCTCGAGGAACTGCTGGCCCGCCTGCGCGCGGCCGAAAGAAGAAGTGCCGCCACTCCGGGCACGCCCGTGGTCACCACGGCGGACTTCCGTCTGGACCTCGCCGGGAGAAAAGCGGAGAGCCACGGTGAGCAGGTCCGGCTGACCCCCACCGAGTGGAAGATCGTCGAGCTGCTCGTGCGCAGCCCGGGCCAGCTGGTCGGTCAGCAGAAGGTCCTGCTGGAAGTGTGGGGGCCGGCGTACACCCATGAGGTGCAGTATCTGCGCGTCTATCTGAATCAGCTGCGGCGCAAACTCGAACCAGATCCGACCCGTCCGCGCTACTTCATCACCGAAAGCGGTATGGGCTACCGTTTCGAACCCTGATTCCCGGCGGCGCGCGGCGGTTTCCTCATCCCGTTGCCGGGTGTGGCGTCACCCACAGACCGAACGGACAGGCGTAAAGGATCCATCAAGAAGTCGAATCGGCCCGCGGGCCCAGGCGTACATTCGAGCCCGTGAGCGCAACCATCGATCAGGTCGTCCAGTCCCTCCGAATCCGCCGGCTCGGCCACTGGCTCTCATGACGGCTTTCTTGCGCCGGTCCATGGGCAGGATCGGGCCGTGGGTTGCGCACCTGAGTCCACGCCATCCGGCGCAGGGAATCGTGCTGGGCTTCGCGGCGGCGATCCTGGTCGGCACCGTGCTGCTGATGCTTCCCACCTCGAAGGCCGGAGCGGGCGGGGCCACCTTCCTCGAAGCGCTCTTCACGGCGACATCTGCCGTCTGCGTCACCGGTCTGATCGTCGTCGACACCCCGGTCTACTGGACCGGTGCCGGCCACGTGATCATCCTGGGCCTGATCCAGGTGGGGGGCTTCGGCATCATGGCTTTCGCCTCCCTGCTCGGCGTGCTCCTGGCTCGCCGCATGCGCCTTCGATCGCGCATCTCGGCGGCGGCAGAGACCAAGAGCGTCGGCTTCGGCGACGTCCGCACGGTGCTCCTCGGCGTCCTGCGGATCACTGTGATCATGGAGTCCGTGACCGCGGTGCTGCTCGCCGCCCGCTTCGCCCTGCACTACGGACACGACCTCGGGGAAGCAGTGTGGCTGGGGGTCTTCCACTCGGTGTCCGCCTTCAACAATGCGGGGTTCGCGCTGTTCAGCGACAGCCTGATCGGATTCGCCGGCGACCCGTGGATCTGCCTGCCGATCTGTGCCGCCGTCATCATCGGCGGCCTGGGCTTCCCCGTCCTGTTCGAACTCCGACGCCACTTCCGATACCCCCGCACGTGGCACATGACCACCAAGCTCGTCCTGAGCGGCACGGCGATCCTGCTCGTCCTGGGCACTGTCCTCATCACCTCCGTCGAGTGGTCCAACCCCGCCACCCTCGGGACCCTGCGGCCGCAGGAGCGGATCCTCGCCGGATTCTTCCAGTCCACGATGACACGCACCGCCGGCTTCAACAGCGTCGACTTCGCGCACCTGGATCCGGCCACCCTGCTGGCGATGGACGTGCTGATGTTCATCGGGGGCGGCCCCGCCGGAACCGCCGGCGGCCTGAAGATCACCACATTCGGCGTTCTGTTCTTCATCCTCTACACCGAAATCAGCGGAGGCACCGCCGTCAACGTCTTCGGCAAGCGCCTGCCCCGTTCCGTCCACCGACAAGCCATCTCGATCGTCCTGCTCGCCGTCGGCCTCGTCACCACCGCAACGATGTTCCTCATGCTGACCACCGACTTCGGCCTCGACCGGATCCTCTTCGAAGTCATCTCCGCCTTCGCGACGGTCGGCCTCTCCACCGGCATCACGGCCGCCATCCCACCCGCGGGCCAGGTGGTCCTGATCCTGGTGATGTTCGCCGGACGGCTCGGCCCGGTCACCCTCGCCACGGCGCTGGCACTGCGTTCCAAACCCCTCCACTACGAATACCCGAAGGAAAGGCCCCTCATTGGCTAGGCAACGACTGTTCTCCTCCCACCCCGCCGATACGATCGCCGCCGCGGATTCCGTCGCCGTCATCGGCCTCGGCCGATTCGGAGGTGCTTTGGCCCTCGAACTCGAGACCGCCGGAACCGAAGTCCTCGGGATCGACAACGACGAGGACGTCGTCCAGTCCTACAACGGCCGCCTCACCCACGTGGTGCGCGCGGACACCACGAGGGAGGAAGCCCTACGTCAACTGTCCCTGCCCGAGTTCGACCGCGTGGTCGTGGGCATCGGAAGCGATCTGGAGGCGAGCATCCTGACCACGTCGATCCTGCTGCGCTTCGACCGGCCCACCATCTGGGCGAAAGCCATCAGTGAGCCCCACGCCCAGATCCTCTCGCAGCTCGGCGTCGAGCGTGTGATCAGCCCCGAACACGACATGGGCAGGCGGGTAGCCCACCTGGTCCGCGGCACCATGCTCGACTACGTGGAGTTCGAGGACAACTTCGCCATGGTCAAGACCAGACCCCCACGCGGGTACTGGGACCGCGAACTCGGCACCACCGGGCTGCGCACCAAACACGGCGTCACGGTGGTCGCCGTCAAACGCAAGGGCGGGGAATGGGACTACACCACAGCGCAGACCATCCTGTACGACGACGACGAAATCATCGTCGCCGGACCGACGAGCAAAGCGGAACTCTTCAGCTCCCTGATCTAGGAGGTCGGGCGGCCCTCCTCACGTCGGCCTCAAGGCCGTGACGTAGGAGTACCACGCGGAAGTACCGGACTCACGCTGGACCGGGGTCGTCGGGTTCCGCGTTCCAGGCGAGGTGGCGGAGTCAGCCCTCGTCCTCCGCCGCAGCAGCCTTCTGAGCGTCCTTCTCGGCGCGCAGCGCTTCCGTCTCGTGCTGCTCCTCGGCCTTCTCCTGGTGGATGACCTCCGCGAACAGCTTCTCCATCTCCTTGGCCACGCCGGCGGCTGACGCCGGGTTCTGGCCGGTCACGAGGCGCTCATCGACGACGACCTTCTCCTCGAACACATCGGCGAAGACGTGGGTGGCGCCCTGTTCCTCGAGCCGGTCCGCCAGGAAGAACGGGATGACCTTGTCCTTGCCCGCGGCGACCTCCTCGTCGTTGGTGAACGCGGCCACCCTCCGACCCTCGACGAGGCGCAGCCCGTTCTCCAGTTCCACGTCCAGCAGGCCGGCCGGTCCGTGGCAGACCGCACCCACCAGCCCGCCGGCGTTGTAGACGCCGGCGACGAGCTTCTGCAGGCCATCGCTGCCCGGGAAGTCCCACATGGTGCCGTGGCCGCCCACGAGGTACACGGCGTCGTACTGGCCGGGCTCGACGACGTCGACGCGCGCCGTGTTGTAGAGGCCCGCCCGCGTGGTCTCGTCCTCGGTGAAGGCGACCTGGATGGGATCTGAGGTGTCCACCTCGTCACGCGAGGGTTGGCCGCCCTGGATCGAGGCGAAGTCCACGAAGTGCCCGGAGTCCTTGAAGACCTTCCAGGGATGAGCGGCCTCGGCCACGTTGTAGCCGGTGCTCTCGCCCGTGTCGCCGAGCTCGGAAACGCTGGTCAGAACCATGAGGATCTTCTTCATGTCGTGCTCCTTTCGTCCGCAATCCACCCTACGGGGTGCATCCGGCCCGGCCCGATGGGGTGCGGTCCGGGCCGTGCCCGGGCGATAACCTGAGGGGATGGCAATCCGGGTGCTCGCAGTGGGCCGCAAGCATGAGGGCTGGGTGGCCGAGGGCATCGAGCGGTACTGCAAGCGACTGAAGAAGCCCTTCGACCTCTCCTGGCAGCTCATCGCCCATTCGGCGAGGGAGAACGATGCGGCGCGCAGGGAGGAATCGGACCGGCTCCTCGCCCGAGTGGGGACCGACTACGTGATCCTCCTCGACGAGCGCGGCAAGCCGATCGACTCACCGGCCCTCTCCCGGACCCTGCTGGTGCCGCTCCAGGCCTCCCGGAGCGTCACGGTGATCATCGGCGGCGCCTACGGCGTCGACCAGCAGGTCCACCAGCGCGCCGATTTCACCTGGTCCCTCTCGCCCCTGGTCTTCCCGCACCAGCTCGTGCGCCTCATCCTCGCCGAGCAGGTGTACCGCGCGCAGGAGATCGCGGGTGGCCGCGCCTACCACCATGAATAGGCCCCACAGGGATCATTGGCCCCATAGGTAACGATCTCGGCACGACGTGTTCCGCCCCTGTGGAGTGAGGGGCCGCGGCCTTAGGGTGAGCCCATGACTACACTGCTGGGGAGCAAGCGTTGGATCGCGGCCATTGCGGCTGCTGGAGCACTCGTCGCCGTGAGCGGCTGCGGGGCATCGGACTCGGGAGAACCGGCGGCGTCGACCTCCGACACCGCGACCACTGCGCCCACGGCGTCCGGGCCGCCATCCGAATCGCCGTCCATGGAATCGACGGCGGACTCGACGGCGGACTCGACTGCGTCGGCCACGACGACCGCGCCGGAACCGTCGCCGTCCGCCTCCGCACCCGAGAGTCCCTCACCGAGCGCGACGCCGTCGGCCTCGCCGGAGGCCGCGGGCGCGGCCGGCACCTGCACGGCGGCCCAGCTGACCGGCTCCGTCCAGGACCAGTTGGGTGGGGGCGCGGCGGGCAGCGTGTACCGCACCCTCGTGCTGACCAACGCATCGGACGAGGCGTGCACCGTCGCGGGCTACCCCGGCGTGTCCTCCGTGGACGGCGCCGGCAACCAGATCGGCGCCCCGGCGGACCGCGACGGCGCGGCCCCCGTGTTCGTGCTCCTGGCCCCGGGCACCTCCGCCTCGGCCACGCTGCAGCAGACCAACGCCCAGAACTACGGCGCCGACTGCGGACTGACACCCGCATCCGGCCTCCGCGTCTACCCGCCCGGCGCCACCGACTCGCTCGTCCTGCCCCAGGCACTCCCGGCCTGTTCCGCCGAGTCGATCGTGCTGATGACGGTCGGTCCGCTGGAGCCTGCGTCCTGACCGGTCACGGCGCACCGGCACCCTGACCGAGTGTCGGTGCGCTGGGGCATGATGAGGGAGTGACGCAGGTACTGACGAGATTCACCCCCGCTACCCATGAGTGGTTCGCCGGGGCCTTCTCCGAACCCACCCCCGCCCAGGAGGGCGCCTGGTCCGCCATCTCCGCAGGCTCCAACGCGCTCGTCGTCGCACCGACCGGCTCGGGCAAGACCCTCGCCGCGTTCCTCTGGGCCCTGGACCGGCTGATCGCCTCCGGTGAGGGAAGCGGCGACGTCGACCCCGGTCCTCCCGCCCCCGCGAAGGGCCGGAAGATCCCGGCGAAGCCGAAGCGCAGCACCCGGGTCCTGTACATCTCACCGCTGAAGGCGCTCGGCGTCGACGTCGAACGGAACCTGCGGGCACCACTGATCGGCATCACGCAGACGGCCAAGCGCCTCGGCCTCCCGGCGCCGAGCATCACCGTGGGCGTCCGCTCGGGCGACACCCCCCAGGCCGAACGCCGGGCCATGCTGACGCGGCCACCGGACATCCTCATCACCACGCCCGAGTCGCTGTTCCTCATGCTCACCTCTAAAGCGCGCGAGACCCTTCTGGAGGTGGATACCGTCATCATCGACGAGGTCCACGCCGTCGCCGGCACCAAGCGCGGCGCGCATCTCGCGGTGTCGCTGGCCCGCCTCGACGCCCTGCTCGAGAAGCCCGTGCAGCGCATCGGACTCTCGGCCACGGTGGAGCCGAAGGAGACCGTGGCCCGCTTCCTCTCGGGCAACGCCCCCGTGGAGATCGTCGCCCCGCCCTCGAAGAAGCAGTGGGACCTGACCGTCACCGTCCCGGTGGAGGACATGACGGAGCTCGGCGGGGCCGCGGCGAACACCGACGACGACGGCGACGCCGTGCCGCAGGCGAGCATCTGGCCGCACGTCGAGGAGAAGATCGTCGACCTGATCCAGCAGAACCGGTCGACGATCGTGTTCGCCAACTCGCGCCGGCTCGCGGAGCGCCTGACCGCACGCCTCAACGAGATCCACGCGGAACGACGCGAGCGCGACGCCGTGTGGGCGGCGGGCGGCGACCCGGCCGCCGTCGAGCCCGTGCCCCCGCCGTCGTTCGCGCACACCACCGCCACGCCGGCGCAGATGATGGCCCAGGCGGGTCAGTCCAGCGGCGCGGAGGCGCTCCTCGCCCGCGCCCACCACGGGTCCGTGTCCAAGGACCAGCGTGCCCTCATCGAGGACGACCTCAAGTCGGGGCGCCTGCGCTGCGTGGTCGCCACGAGCTCGCTCGAGCTCGGCATCGACATGGGCGCGGTGGACCTCGTGGTGCAGGTCGAATCGCCGCACTCCGTGGCCAGCGGCCTGCAGCGCGTGGGACGCGCCGGCCACCAGGTGGGCGAGGTGTCCCAGGGCGTGCTCTTCCCCAAGCACCGCGGGGACCTCATCAACACCACGGTCACGGTGGAGCGCATGCTCGCCGGGCAGATCGAACCCCTCTACATCCCCACCAACCCGCTCGACATCCTCGCCCAGCAGACCGTCGCGGCCGCGGCGCTCGGCACCATCGACGTCGAGGAGTGGTTCGATGTCGTCCGGACCTCCGCGCCGTTCGCCACCCTGCCCCGATCGGCCTTCGACGCGACCCTCGACCTGCTCGCCGGGCGCTACCCGTCGGACGAGTTCGCCGAACTGCGCCCGCGCATCATCTGGGACCGCGTGGAGGGCACCATCACCGGACGCCCCGGAGCGCAGCGCCTCGCCGTCACGTCCGGCGGTACCATCCCCGACCGCGGACTGTTCGGCGTGTTCCTCGTCGGCTCGGAGGGCGAGGGCCCCCGCGCGGGGGGACGCCGCGTGGGCGAACTCGACGAGGAGATGGTCTACGAATCCCGGGTGGGCGACGTCTTCGCCCTCGGCGCCACGAGCTGGCGCATCGAGGAGATCACGCACGACCGCGTCCTGGTCTCCCCCGCCTTCGGCCAGCCCGGCAAGCTGCCGTTCTGGAAGGGTGACTCCCTCGGACGGCCCGTCGAACTCGGCCGCGCCCTCGGCGCCTTCCGGCGCGAGATGGCAGGGGCCACGCCGGAGAAGGCGCAGGAGCGGTGCGAGAGGATCGGGCTCGACCCCTGGGCGTCGGGGAATCTCATCACCTACCTCACCGAGCAGCGCGAGGCCACCGAGGTCGTGCCGAACGACAGGACGCTCGTCGTCGAACGCTTCCACGACGAGCTCGGCGACTGGCGCGTGGTCCTGCACAGTCCCTTCGGCATGCCCGTGCACGCCCCTTGGGCGCTCGCCGTGGGCGCCCGGCTCGAACAGCGCTACGGCATGGACGGCTCCGCGATGGCCTCCGACGACGGCATCGTGCTGCGCGTCCCGCTCATGGACGACGAGCCGCCCGGGGCCGACCTGTTCCTGTTCGACGCCGAGGAACTCGACGGCATCGTGACCGCCGAGGTGGGCGGGTCCGCGCTCTTCGCCTCCCGCTTCCGTGAGTGCGCGGCCCGCGCCCTGCTGCTGCCCCGGCAGAATCCGAGCAAGCGCACCCCCCTGTGGCAGCAGCGGCAGCGCTCGGCGCAGCTGCTCGACGTCGCCAAGAAGTACCCGACGTTCCCGATCGTCCTCGAGACGGTGCGGGAGGTCCTCCAGGACGTCTACGACCTGCCCGCCCTGAAGGATCTCGCGGCCTCGCTCGAACGCCGGGAACTGCGCATCGTCGAGGTCACCACACAGCAGCCCTCCCCGTTCGCGCGCTCCATGCTGTTCGGGTACGTGGCGTCCTTCCTGTACGAGGGGGATTCCCCGCTGGCCGAGCGGCGGGCCGCCGCGCTCTCGCTCGACCCCACCCTCCTCAACGAGCTGCTCGGCCGCGCCGAACTGCGGGAGCTGCTCGACGCCCGGGTCATCGCGGACACGGAACTCGAGCTGCAGCGCCTCAAGCACGACCGTCTGGCCCGCGGGCTCGAGGGCGTCGCCGACCTGCTGCGCCTCCTCGGGCCGCTGACCGTCCAGGAGATCGCCGAGCGCCTCGAGGCGCCCGCCGGGGATCAGGCGCCCCCCGCCGCAGACGTGCAGGCGACCGGGACACCGGCCGCTGATGCACTCTCGGCCGGCGCGCCCCTGGCAGAGACGCCTCCGACCGGGGAACCCTCGGACGAGGAGTTGCTCGCCGACACCGCGCCCGTCGTCGCGGATCGTGGGAGGGCCTCGCCCGCGGCGGTGCGGGAGCATGTCGCCGCCCTCGTGAAGGCCAACCGCGCGCTGACCGTCAACATCGGCGGCGTCGAGCGCGTCTCCGCCGTCGAGGATGCCGCCCGCCTGCGGGACGCCCTCGGCGTCCCCCTGCCCATGGGCATCCCCCTGGCGTTCATCGAGCCCGTCGCCGATCCGCTCGGGGATCTCGTGGGACGGTATGCGCGCACGCACGGTCCCTTCACGGCCGCCGAAGCCGCGTCCCGCCTGGGGCTGGGCGTCGCCGTCGTCGCCGGTTCGCTGCAGCGCCTCGCCGGCGCGGGCCGCGTGGTGGAGGGTGAGTTCCGCCCCGCCGAGTCGGTGCCCGTGCTCGACATCTCTGCGGTGTCCGGCGCCGAGCCCGGCACGATCACCGTGCACGCCCCGGCCGCGAGCGAGTGGTGCGACGTCGAGGTCCTCCGGCGTCTCCGCCGACGATCGCTGGCCGCCCTCCGCCAGGAAGTCGAACCGGTGGACCCCGCCGCCTACGGCCGGTTCCTGCCTGCCTGGCAGCACATCGGCTCCGGCCTGCGCGGTCTCGACGGCGTGATCACCGTCATCGACCAGCTCTCCGGCGTCCCCATCCCGGCCTCCGCCTGGGAGCCGCTGATCCTCGCCCAGCGCGTGGCCAACTACACGCCCGCCATGCTCGACGAACTGACCGCGACCGGCGAGGTGCTCTGGTCCGGCGCCGGGTCGCTCGCCGGCAACGACGGCTGGATCGCCCTGCACCTGGCCGAGAACGCTCCCTTGACCCTCCGCCCCGATCCGACATTCGAACCCACGGCCCTCCACGCCGGGCTGCTCGACCTGCTCGCCGGCGGCGGCGGGTACTTCCTGCGGCAGCTGACGAACCAGCTCGACGTGCAGGAGGCGACGTCGGACACCGCCGTCGTCACCGCCCTGTGGGACCTGGTGTGGGCGGGCAGGATCAGCAACGACACGTTCTCCCCCGTACGCGCCCTCCTCGCGAACGGCAAGACCGCCCACAAGCAGCGACCGGTCCCGGCCCGCGCGCGCACACCGAGGGCCGGACGGCTCGGCCGAGCCCCCGGCAAGTCGCTCACCGGAGCCTCGATGCGCCTGAGCCTGGCCGGGGACGACGGCGCCACAGGCGGCTACCAGCGTGCCACCCCTCCCCTGGCGGCGGGCCGCTGGAACGGGCTGCCCGCCGTCGAGGCGGAGACCACCCTGCACGCGCATGCGCAGGCGGAGCTCCTGCTGGACCGCTACGGCGTCGTCACCCGCGGGGCCGTCGGCAACGAGGGCATCCCCGGCGGCTTCGGCCTCATGTACAAGGTGCTGGCGCGGCTCGAGGAGATGGGGAGGTGCCGCCGCGGCTACTTCATCGAGCACCTCGGCGCCGCGCAGTTCGCCGTCCCCGCGACGGTCGACCGCCTGCGCTCGTTCAGCGCCGACAACCAGCTGCCCACCGCCCAGGACGTGCTCGGCGGGGAGGCCCCACCGCTGAAGGCGGTGGCACTCGCGGCCACCGATCCCGCCAATCCCTACGGCGCGGCGCTCAGCTGGCCGCAGGCCGAGGGCGGACACCGCGCCGGGCGCAAGGCCGGGGCGCTCGTGGTGCTCGTGGACGGAGCGCTCGCCCTGTACGTGGAGCGGGGCGGCAAGACCCTGCTGGCGTTCACCGGGGACGTCGACGTCCTGCGGGCGGCAGCGCTGGCGCTGGTCACGATCATCCGCCGGGGGGCCGCGGACAAGATGGCCCTCGAGAAGGTCAACGGCGGCGAGATCCTGGACACCGACATCGGCAGCGCCCTCGCCGACGCCGGTTTCTACACCACGCCGAGGGGGCTGAGGATCCGTGCCTGAGGGAGATACCGTCTGGCGTGCCGCCCGCGAACTGCACCGCGCCCTCGCCGGGAAGACGCTGACGCGCTGCGACATCCGCGTACCCCGCTTCGCCACCGTGAACTTCACCGGGGACACGGTGCAGGAGGCGGTCTCGCGCGGGAAGCACCTGCTCATCCGGGGCGGGGGCGACGACGGCTGGGACATCCACTCGCACCTCAAGATGGAAGGTCTCTGGCACGTCTATGCCCGCGGGGAGAAGTGGCGGAGGCCGGCGTTCAAGGCGCGGTGCATCCTGGAGACCGCGGACGCCGTCGTCGTCGGGTTCGAACTGGGCTTCCTGCGGGTGATCCCCCGCACCGAGGAGGACGACGCCGTCGGGTACCTCGGCCCCGACCTGCTCGGCCCCGACTGGGACGCCGAGGAGGCGCTGCGACGCCTGCGGGAGCAGCCCGAGCGGCCCATCGGACTCGCCCTGCTCGACCAGCGGAACCTCGCCGGGATCGGCAACGTCTACCGGTGCGAGCTGTGCTTCCTCGCCGGCGTCCACCCGCTCACCCCGGTAGGGGAGGTGCCGAACCTGCCCCGCATGGTCGAGCTGTCGAAGAAGCTCCTCGAGGCGAACAAGGACCGCAGTACGCGAGCCACCACGGGACAGCTCCGTGGCAACACCCTCTGGGTGTACGGGCGCTCCCGGCGTGGCTGCCTGCGCTGCGGCACGGCCGTGGCGCTCGAACAGCTCGGCGACAAGGAGACCGAACTGCGGGAACTCTACTACTGTCCGCACTGCCAGCCGCGATTGGAAGCCCCGGCCGCCGCGGCACTACCCTGACGAGGTGGACGGAATGCGACGGGTGATGCGCTGATGGCGATGAGATCCCCCCTGCCCGTCCGCAACGGCGTCAACGCGACCCGGCTCCGCCTGCCGGCGGAGGGGCCGTGGGAGACGGCCCTCGACTACATCCTCGACCGCTTCGACCACGTGGACCCCGAAGGCATCGGCGACCGCTTCGACCGCGGCGAGGTGGTCGCCCTCGGCGGCGAGGTCCTCACCCGGTCCACTCCCCTCGGCGACCACACGTTCGTCTGGTACTACCGCGAACTGCCGGTCGAGGAACGGCTTCCCGTGGAGCTGTCCATCCTGCACCAGGACCGCCACCTGCTCGTCGTCGACAAACCGCACTTCCTCCCGACCACACCGGGCGGCATGTACGTGGCGGAATCCGCCCTCGTCCGGCTGCGCGTGGAACTCGGCCTCCCGGACCTCATCCCCATGCACCGCCTGGACCGCATGACGGCGGGGATCCTCATGTTCTCCGTCGACCCTGACACCCGCGGCGCATACCAGCTGCTCTTCGAGAACAGGCGCATCAGCAAGGAGTACCGGGCCGTGGCGCCCGTCCTGCCGGAGCTGCGCCTCGACGAGGAGCCGCTCGAGGTGCGCAGCCGGATCGTGAAGTCCCGGACCTACCTCCTGGCCCAGGAGGTCGAGGGACCGGCGAACACCCACACGACGGTGAGCCTGCTTCAGGAGCGCGCCGGGCACGGCCTGTACCGGCTGCAGCCGCACACCGGGAAGACCCACCAGCTCCGGCTGCACATGGCGTCCCTCGGGCTCGGCATCGTCAACGACCCGTTCTACCCGGTACTGCACCCCCAGGCCCCGGACGACTACACGAAGCCGCTGCAGCTCCTCGCGCACAGCATCGCGTTCACGGACCCGGTGGACGGTGCGGACCGGCGCTTCGAGTCCGGCCTCACCCTGGCGGAGTTCGCCTGACCGGGTCTTCCCCCGGGCGAGGTTCACCTCCTGTTGCGGTCAGCTTTCTGCCCGGAGGACGGCCGATGGCGCAGGTCCTGACGGTACATTTGCGGAGTGGACCTGCCCGGAACGGACATCCCCGACCCGCTCTACCTCCTCGTCATGTTCGCCGTCGTCGTCGTCGACGTGGTGCTTCCCGTGGTGCCCTCGGAGCTGCTCGTGATCGGCTCCGGCACGATGGCCGCGGACGGCCTGCTCCTGTTGCCCGTCGCCGGTCTCGTCGCGTGGAGCGGCAGCTGGCTCGGGGACGTGGGTCTGTTCCTCCTGTTCCGGCGCCGGCTCACGCACGTCCTCGAGCGATTCCGTTGGGGGCGCAGGATCCACCGGGGCTTGCGGGAGGCCATCGCGAAGGCCGGCTCGTCCCCCACCTACGCCGCCGTCGTGGCTGTGCGCTTCCTGCCGGGGGGGCGCACCGCGAGCGTGGCCGCGGCCGGTATCGCGGAACTCCCCCTCCGCCCCTTCATGCTGGCGGCCGCCGCCGGAGGTGCACTGTGGACCGCCTGGCTGGTGGGGCTTGGCTTCGTGGCCGGGGCCTCGACCGGGCTGCCCGCCTGGGTGGGTGCCCTGCTCGGATTGGTGGTCGGTACGCTTGTGGGAGCCATCACAGCGGCAATCCTCGCCCTGAAGAAACACCGGAAGGCCAAGAACGCGCATGAGCACCCTGAAGAGCCCGGGTCCGAAGCTTCCTGACAAGCCGGTCAGGCCCCCGACCGTCACGCAGAAGGAACCCGTGTCGTCACTGTCCCCGGAGACGGCGAGTGTCCTCGAACGCCTCAAGGCCGCACAGCCGCGGGCTGCTGCAGTCGGCGAGGACGACGGGCGTCGTCCCGTCGCGGCGGGTGCGAACAGTGCGGGCGCGAACAGTGCGGGCGCGAACAGTGCAGGCGCGAACAGTGCAGGCGCGAACAGTGCGGGCGCGAACGGCGGTGGCGACCGCGCGTTGACCCCGGCGGGTGCAGTGACTGTAGCGAGAGGTTCGGGTGGCACCCGCACCCTGGAGCCGACCACCGGGGCACCAGGGAGCGACGGAGCCCCGAACGGTCGGGGCGACAATGCGCGCGGCGCGGCTGCGGCGGAACGCCTCCGGGTCGCGGCCGTATCGGCGCGGACCGCAGCGGGCGTCACCGGCCGGGCCATCCGCCAGGGCAGCACCGTCACCAGCAGGGCGATCCGCCAGGGCAGCACCGTCACCGGCAGGGCTATCCGCCAGGGCAGCACCGCGACGGCACGCGAGGTCTCCTCCTGGGATCGGGACGTCCTCCGCCAGGTGATCGTGACGGTATGCGCCGTCGCCTGCATCCTCGGGTCGGCCGCGGGGGTCGGGGCGTTCGGCGGCCCGTCCATCAGGGATGCCGCCGGGGGCCTGTTCGCCCCGGACGCGACGCTGCTGGCGCCGTCGTCGGCGGCCTTCTCCATCTGGAGCGTGATCTACGCGGGTCTCGTGGCGTACACGGTGTTCCAGTGGTTGCCGTCCCAGCGCCGGACCGACCGTCAGCGGCGTCTCGGGTGGACCGTGGCGGCGTCGATGCTCCTGAACCTCGCGTGGATCCTGTGCGCCCAGGCGGACCGCCTGACCTTGAGCCTCGTGGTGATCATGCTGCTGTTCTTCACCCTCCTGTCCGCCATCAGGACCCTGAACGAGCACCCCAACGAGACCCGGCTCGAGGGTGCGCTGGTGGACACGCCGATCGGCCTCTACCTGGGCTGGGTCCTGCTGGCGGCGGCCGCGAACTGGGCGGCGTTCCTCACGGCGGCAGGCGCGGATCTGTTCGGGTGGTCGGGAGTCACCTGGTCCATCCTCGGGATCACCGCCGTCCTCCTGACGGCCGCCATCATCTGCTCGACGGACCGCGGACGCCTCGCCGTGGCAGCGGCGACCTCCTGGGGGCTGCTGTGGATCGCCGTCGAACGGGCGCTGGGCCAGCCCTCCGCCATGAACCTGGCGTTCTTCGCCGTCCTGGCCATCTTCCTGCTGCTCATCACCGCCGGGTCCCGCCGCCACCGCGTCGACCACGAGTACCGGCACTGGCTCCGGGCGCAGCAGGACGCCCGCCGCGACCCCATCCACCTGAGCGGCAGCGATCCCGAGGATTCGCGCTACTAGGCGGGCTGCGGGACACGGCGCCGGCACTGACGCCGTCGCCGCACGGGCGCCATGCCCCGAACCGGCCCTGGTCTAGCCCTGCTCGCCCACCGTGACGGCGATCTTCCCGCGCACGTGGCCGTCGATGCTGCTGCGGAACGCGTCGGCCGCACGCTCGAGGGGGAACGTCCCGGCGAGCACGGGCTTGACGCTCCCCGCCTCGACGAGCTCGGTGAGCGCGAGCAGGTCCTCGGGGTTGGGCCGGACGAAGATGTATCGACCGCCCCTGTCCTTCACCGCGGCGTCGGCCACGGAGGCCACCCGGGTGGCGTCACCGAGGAACGCGAGGGAGGCGACCCAGTCGTCGCCGCCCACGTAATCCACGACGGCGTCGAGCCCCTCCGGCGCGGCCTCGGCGATCCGCTCGCCGAGGCCTTCGCCGTAGGTCAGCGGCTCGGCGCCCAGCGAGCGCAGGAAGTCGTGGTTCTTCTCGGATGCGGTGGCCAGCACGCGGGCGCCCCACGCCTTCGCGATCTGGATCGCGTACGTCCCCACACCGCCGGCGCCGTTGTGCACCAGGACGGTCTCGCCGGCGGTCACGCCGACAGCCCGGAGCGACTGGTACGCCGTGAGTCCGGCCAGCGGCATGGTGGCCGCCTCCGCCCAGGACACGTTGCGCGGCTTGCGGGCGAGCGTCCGGACGGGAGCGGCGACCTGCTCGGCGAAGGTCCCGAATCCCACGGTGTCCGCACGGACGTAGCCGATGACCTCGTCGCCGGCCTGGAACTCCGTCACCGACGGCCCCGGCTGGACGACGACGCCGGCCAGGTCCCATCCCGGGATCACGGGGAAGAACGCCGGTAGCGCACCGTCGAGGTACCCGGCCGTGATCTTCCAGTCCACGGGGTTGACCGAGGACGCCCGGACGTCGACGAGTACCGCGTCCGGTCCGACCTTCGGGGCCGGCTGCCTACCGTACTGGAGGACGTCGGGGTCGCCGTACTGCTCGTAGAACACTGCTCTCATGGGGTCTCCTTCTCCTGGACCGGCCCACCGATGTCCGGCGGGCCGGTCGCTTGTCGGCTTCGTGGGGCGCAACGGAGGCACCGCCGGGCATATTCCGGGCCGACGCGGTGCGGTGGAGCAGAAAACCTCAGCCGGTGTTGCGCATCCCGGCGGCGACGCCGTTGATGGTGATCAACATCGCACGCTGGAGCTGCCCGTCGGGCTGCCCGCCGTCGGCCTCGGACCGTACGCGGCGCAGCAGTTCCACCTGGAGGTAGGAGATCGGGTCGAGGTACTGGTCGCGCACGGCGAGGGAGCGCTTCAGGACCGGTTGGTCGTCGAGCAGTTCGTCCTCGCCCGTCAGCAGCCTGATCTCGGCCAGCGTGAGCTCGTACTCCTCCCGGATGACCCCGAAGAGGTGCTGCAGGTCCGCCGGCACGAGGGCCTCCACGTAGTGTGCGGCGATCTCGAGGTCCGTCTTCGCGAGCGTCATCTCCACGTTCGAGACGACGGTGCGGAAGAAGTGCCAGCGCCCCAGCATCTCCGCGAGCAGCCCCTCGTGGCCGGCCTCCCGGGCGGCACGCAGGCCGGAGCCGACACCGAACCAGCCGGGCACGATCTGCCGCGACTGCGTCCACCCGAAGACCCACGGGATGGCGCGGAGACCGCCGAGGCCGCTGCCCGAATCGGGACGCTTGGCCGGCCGCGACCCGATGTTGAGCGAACCGAGCTGCTCCACGGGCGTCGAGGCGAGGAAGTACGCCGGCAGGTCCTCGTGGTCGATCAGTGAGCGGTAGCGGGCGAACGCGGCGTCCGACACCGTCTCCATGACCTCCGCCCAGCGGTCCCGCTCGTCGTCGGAGGAGCGGGGCGTCCGGTGCAGCGCGGACCCCTGCATGACCGCGGCCAGGGACAGTTCGAGGTTCTCGCGGGCGAGGGCGGGGAGCGAGTACTTGTCGCTGATGACCTCGCCCTGCTCGGTGAACTTGATCTCGCCCTCGAGGACACCGTTGGGCTGGGCGACGATGGCGTCGTACGTGGGTCCGCCGCCGCGGCCCACGGATCCGCCGCGGCCGTGGAACAGCCGGAGCTGGACGCCGTGCTTCGCGGCGACGTCGCGCAGGAGCCGCTGCGTCTTGTGGATCTCCCAGAGGCTCGTGAGCACGCCCGACTCCTTGTTGGAGTCCGAATAGCCGAGCATCACCTCCTGCACGTCGCCGCGGAGGCGCACCACCTCCCGGTACGTGGGGTCGGACAGCAGGGTGTCCACGATCCGGGCGGAGACCCGCAACTCGTCGACCGTCTCCAGGAGCGGCGCGAAGCCGATCTTCGCGAACGCACCGGAGTCCGCGAGGCCGGACCCGTCCCCGACGACGTCGACCAGTCCGGCCTCGCGGGCGAGCACCACCGGGGCGAGCACGTCGTCCGCGCCGCGCGTCATGGACACGATGTAGGTCTCGATGACGTCCGGCCCGTAGGTCTCCAAAGCCGAGGCGATCTCGCGGAAGACGTCGAAGGTGCGGCGTGCGCCGTCGTCCAATGGAGGGTGCGCCGTCGCCAGCGGGCGCCGGGAGGCCAGTTCGTCCGACAGCGTCCGGAGCCGGTCGGCACGGGCCAGTTCGAGGTACGGGACCTCCAGTTCGCCGAGCCGGTCGGTCAGCTGGGCGATCACGTCGTGGTGCATGTCCGCGTGCTCGCGGACGTCCAGGGTCGCGAGGTGCAGCCCGAAGGAGGAGATGACCCGCGATGCGGTCGCCAGGGCACCGTCCGCGGCGAGGCCCGCAGCATGCTCGCGGAGGGAGTCGCCGACGAGCGCGAGATCCGCCAGCACCTGCGCCGTGGCGTTGTAGTCACGGCCGGGCTCGTGTGCCGTGTGGTTCTGCACGCGGGCCGCGGTGTTGAGCAGCTTGGCCTTCACGCAGGTCAGCTTGAGCCGGTAGGGCTCCTGGGCGTTGAGCTCGAGGATCCGCCTGTCGAGGCGGGGGAGGTTCGCCAGGTCCCGCTGGATGGAGGCCGACAACTCCTCGGACGCCGGGACGATCGCCGTCGAGGAGGACAGCGAGGAGATGAGCCGGTCGACGAAGTGGATCGCGATGCGCACGGCCTGCTGGCTCTGGATCTGCAGGATCTCCCGGGTCACGGCCGCGGTGACGTTCGGGTTGCCGTCGCGGTCGCCTCCGATCCAGGAGCCGAAACGGAGCGGGGCCCCCTCGGCGGGCAGCGCCACGCCGTGCTCGGCCAGCAGGTCGGAGAGGTCCTCGAGCAGGTCGGGCATCGACGTGGTGAGGATGTCGCCGAGGTAGTAGATGGCGTTGCGGGCCTCGTCGATCGGGGTGGGCCGCACCTGCCGAAGCTCGTCGGTCTGCCAGATCAGGTCGATCACCTCGGCGAGCCGCCGGTCCTGGCGCCGTCGGTGGCGGGAGCCTTCGGGCGCGGTCTCGGCGAGGATGTCCGAGAGGCGCCGGATCTTGTCGAGGACCGACCGCCGCGAGGCCTCCGTGGGGTGCGCCGTGAAGACGGGACGCACGTCGAGGGAGGCGACGACGTCGGCGAGTGCGGCGGGACCGGCGTCGGAGGCGATGCGGGACACGGTCTGCGCGAGCCAGCCGTCCTCCTCGGGCCGGGCACGCAGGCCGCGCACGCGGTGGACCTGCTCGGCCGCGTTGGCCAGGTGGAAGTACGCGGCGAAGGCCCGCACGAGGTCCGTCGCCTGGTCGATGGGCAGGGCCGCGAGGAGTTCGCGCACGCGGCCGGCCAGTTCCGCGCGCTCGCCGGCGTCGCTGACGCTGCCTGATTCCTTGGACTGCTTCGTGAGCAGGCGCACACGCTCCACGAGGTCCAGCAGCTCCTGCCCGTGCTGTCGGACGAGGGATTCACCCAGCAGGGTGCTGACGCGCCGCACGTCGGCCCGGAGGTCGGCGCTGAGGTCTCCTACCGCGTCGCCGTCGGCCGGGGCGGTCACTTCAAGGGGCACTGTCACGATGGCCTGCCTTCAGGTCATGAGGAACGAGACGTATGCGGCACTGGATACGACGGATGATGGTCGGATTTTACCCGGGGATGTGGTGCAGGCCTCACGCGGCCGTCATGTGAAGCGGGCCGCGGGACGTCCGGCCGGTGTCAGGACCGGCGGTCAGCGCAGGGGCAGTGCGACGACGACGACCGCCGCCAGCGCACCGAGGACGGCCACGGCGGCGGTGGTCCCCAGGACGCCGACGACGTCGGGCTCGATCCGGCCGTCCCTGATCCCGCGGGCGCTGCGACGGTAACGTCGGGCCTGTCCGGCGGCGATGACGAGGGCCGTCACGATGGTCAGCAGGGTCAGCAGGAGCGGGAACCAGCCGTGGAGGGGCACCCAGCGGAGCAGGAGGAGGCCGGCGATGACCAGCGCGAGCATGGTGCGGTTCCACGCCAGCGTGGTCCGTTCGGGCTGCAACCCGGGATCCGCGTGCGGGCGCCGGCTCGGGTCGTCCCGCGGACCGTGCACGGTCAGGCGCCGCCCAGGACGACGGCGAGGAACGCCGCAGCGACGAGAGCCGCCCCACCGGCCAGGACGGGGACGAGGATCGTGATGGGCAGCGGCGCCTCCCGGCGCATGGCGCGTTCGACGGCGAGCCAGCGGAGCCCCGCCACGACGGCGAGGATCATCGAGAGCAGCAGGAGCACGACGGCGAGCCCGGTCCGGACCGGCTCCGCGAAGGTGTCCGCGGTGAAGGCCTCGAGGGCGACGCCTCCGGCGAGGAGTGCGAGCGCCGTACGGATCCACGCCAGGAACGTGCGTTCATTGGCGAGGGTGAACCGGGGGTCCGGTTCGGTCCCACCGCCGAGGATCCGCGCGGACCGGGCACTCCGCGCGGGCGGAAGACGGGGCTCGGCCGGGGCTGCGGACGCACCGTCGGCTCCGTCGGCGCGGGTCGCCCCCGCCTCCTGCTCGGGCGACTCGCCCCTCGAAGACCTCACGTCTTCATGGTAGGTCCCGCCGGCAGCGGAAACGGGGCCCTGGTGGTGTCGGTGCGTCTCCTCCCGCCGATGCTCGGTAACGTTGAGGGGCGGGGCGCTTTTGCGCTCACAGGCCATGGTGCGGTTGTCTGGGGGGACCCGCCGATCATCTCCACCGTCGAGGTTCACATGCACCAACCGCAGGACGATCCGACCACGAGGTCGGGCCGGACGCCCGGGGACTCCCTGGCCCGACGCCGCGTCCTGATCGTCGCCACCGGCCGGGACCGCGGCGCCCTCGCGGCCGCCCGTGCCTTCCGCCGGGCGGGCTGGTACGTGGGCGTGGGGACACCTGAGGGCGGTGGATCGCTCGGTGCGTCGGCCGCCTGCGGGATCGCGTTCCACGTGCCGCGGCCCCGCGACGGGAGCTCCGGGTTCATCGACGGCATCCGCGGAGCAGCGGAGGCGGGTGCCTTCGACGTCGTCTTCGGCGGAGGGGACGACTGGATGGCCGCCCTTGCCGCCTACCGGGCGCAGATCCCCATCCCGGTAGCGCACCCGGACTTCGACGTCGTCGAGACGGTCCTGGACAAGATCCGCCTCGCCCAGTACGCCGGGAAGGCCGGGCTCGCCTCGCCCCACACCGAACTCGCCACCGACGAGGCCCTCGCACGCTGGTCCGGGCCCCTCGTCGTCAAGTGCAAGGAACACTGGGCGCCCGGGCACGCCCACCCGTTGCGCATCGAGGCCAAGCTGTTCGACTCCCCCGCCGCCGCACAGACCCAGATCGAGCGGATCCGGGCAGCCGGCGCGCAGCCGATCCTGCAGAAGCCGGTGGACGGGACGCTCGGAGCGCTGATCGGCGTCTTCCACGAGGGCAGGCTGCTGGGACGCACGCAGCAGGTGTCGACGCACCTGTGGCCGACCCCCAACGGCGCCTCCGCCCGGGCGTCCACCATCCCCGTCGATGAGACGCTGGTCGCGAAAGCGGAGGCGATGCTCCTCGACATCGGCTGGCACGGCCTCGTCGAACTCCAGTTCCTCACCGGCGACGACGGCGTCCCCCACCTGATCGACTTCAACGGGAGGTTCTTCGGGTCCCTCGCGCTGGCGGAGTCGGCCCGGCCCGGACTGGTGCACAACTGGGCGCTGGCCGCGATCGGCGCCCAGCCGTCGGACCTCGCCGACGCGACGCCGGGAAAGCGCTACGCGTGGCTCACGGGTGACCTGAGGCGCGCGGGCATCGAACGGCGCGGCGGTCTGGCGCGCGACCTCGCCGATACCCTGCTGTGGTCGGCGCGGGCTCGCCACAGCATCTGGGATCCCCGCGACATCGGCCCGTCGCTGAGTCTGGCGTCCCGGCGGTTCCGCCGGGGTTGAGGGCGGCCCGGCGCAGCGGTCACCGCCGGCGCACGGCCTGCAGCATCTCGAGCGGCACGAGCCGTTCGGGCGCCCGCACGACGACGAGTCCTGCCACGTACACGCCGAGGATCACGGCCCCCACGAGGGCGCCCTGGACCAGCGGGGAGGCGTCGCCTGCTGCCGAGAGGACCGCCGTCCCACTCAGGGCAGCAACAGCACCGAGCGCCGCGGCGCGTGCCAGGAGGGCGACGGCGGGGCGGATCTCCACCGCGGAATGCCGGAGCGCGAGGAGCCAGGCGTTCGCAGCGGCCGCGAACACGAGCGAGGCCGTCGTGGCCAGCGCGATGCCGGCGACGCCCATCAGCGGTGCGAGCAGGATGTCACCGACGACGTTGATGGCCATGGCGGCAAGGGACACGAGGACCGGCGCCCGTGAGTCACCGAGCGCGTAGGAGGTACTGACCATCACCTGCCGCACGCCCATCGCGACGAGCGCCGGCGCGTACCAGAGGACCGCGACGGCGGTGGCGCGGGCGTCGTCCGTGGTGAACTCCCCGCGTCCGTAGGCGACGAGCGAGAGGGGCAGCGCGGCCACCATCAGCACGAGGGTCAGCGGGACGAGGATCGTCACGGTGACGGACAGCCCGCGGGAGACGAGGCGCCGGATCTCGGGCCGGTTACCGGCTGCCGCCCCGAGCGCGGGGTAGAGCGGCACGAGCAGGGACGCGACGAGAAGGGTCTCCGGCAGGTTGACGAGGCGCCAGCCGTAGGACAGCGCCGTGATGGCACCGTCCCCGAGGGTCGACCCGACCGCGCGGTCGACCAGCGAATTGACGTTGGCGATCGCACTGCCCACCAGCAACGGCGGCATGAGCCGCGCGATCTCCACGAACCCCGGGTTGCGCACCTCCCACCGGGGCTGCACCCGCAGCCCGAGAACGCGCAGGGGAGGCAGCTGCAGCGCCAGTCGCGCCGCCGATCCGACCACGAAGCCCACCGCCAGCGCCTGGATTCCGTACTGCGGGCCGAAGAGCCCTGCGGCCCCGATCATGATGATGTTGAACGGCACACCCTGCAGCGAGGACCAGACCACCTTGCGGTGGGCCTGCGCGACGGCCGCAAGGAGATCCGTACCGGCGATCAGGACGGTCGCGAGCAGCATGATCCTGGTCAGCGTGACGGTGAGCTCCGCCTGCTCCCCCTCGAAGCCCGGAGCCAGCACTGCCGTCACGGGGGCCGCGAAGATGCCCACGACGACGGCGCCCAGCCCGAGGACCACCATGGTCACGGTGATCGCGGTGTCGAAGCTGCGGTGCCCCCGGCAGTGCGGCCCCTCGGCGGCGACCTCGCGCGCGATGACCGGGGTCACGGAGCGGGCCATGGCGTAGGCGACCAGGCCCAGCACGACGTTCATGAGTCCCTGCGCCACCAGGTAGGCGTCGAGGGACGGTCCGGCACCGTAGACCGCCGCGATGACGACGTCCCGGACGAAGCCGAAGACGGTGGAGACGGCGGTCAGGGCGGTCACCACGACGGCGGCACGCGAGACGCTCACCCGACCGCCTCCCGATGTCATGCCCTGCCAGAACCCCGATCATTCAAGCACGACGATCGTCAGGACGCCGAAACGGGCATCTCCGGCCCGTCACCGATCGGTTGAGGGCGTGTCAGGTGAACGCCGAGATGCCCGTCAGCGCCCGGCCGACGATGAGGCTGTTGATCTCGTAGGACCCCTCGTAGGTGTAGACGGCCTCCGCGTCGGCGAAGATCTTCGCCATGGAGAAGTCCGTCACGATCCCGTTCCCGCCGAGGATGCCGCGCCCGAGGGCCACCGTCTCGCGCATCCGCGCCGTCGTGAAGGACTTGGCGAACGCGGCCTGCGGCATGTCGGACTCGCCCTGTTCCTGCAGCTGGGCGATGCGGGCCATGACGCCGAGGCTCGCCGTCGTGTTGCCCATCATCGTGACGAGCTGGTCCTGGACGAGCTGGAAGCCCGCGATCGGGCGGCCGAACTGGTGCCGTTCCACGGCATACTGCCGGGCGACGTCGAACGCGGCCAGCTGCTGGCCGACGGCCTGCCAGCCGACGAGGATCCGCGATCCGAGCAGGAGCTGGCGCGTGTCCTCGAAGGAGGCGATGCCGGCGAAGCGGTCCGCCTCGGCGACGCGCACGTCGGTCAGGGTGATATCGGCGTTCTGCACCGTCCGGAGCGCGGTCTTGTTCGCGATGACGGTGCGCGTCACTCCGGGCAAGGTCGCGTCGAGGATGAAGCCGCGCACACCCCCGGTCTCCGTGTCCCGCGCCCACAGGAGCATGTAGTCGCAGAACGTCCCGTTGCCGATCCACCGTTTCGCGCCGTTGATCACCCAGGTGTCGCCGTCGCGCGTCGCGGTGGTCGCCATGCCGCCGGCGACGTCGGAGCCGTGCAGCGGTTCGGTGAGCGCGAAGGCCCCGGTGATCGTCAGGTCCATGGCGTCCTGCAGGAGCCGCGCCTTCTGGTCCGCGCTGCCGAAGGTGTGCAGGGCCTCGACGAAGAGATCGTGGTGGACCATGAAGAACGTCGCGATCGAGGTGTCCGCGCGGGTCATCTCGGCGATCACGAGGCCGCTGAACAGGGTGCTGTAGCCCTGCTGCACGGGGGTGCTGAGCTGCAGGTCCGCCAGTTTGGGCAGGATCTCGTGCGGGAACTCGGCCCTGTTCCACCAGTCGACGGCACGGGGGGCGACCTCCTTGTCCAGGAAGTCGCGGACGTCCTGCAGCTTCGCGCGCTCACGGGCGGAGAGGAGGGATTCGAAGCCGAGGAAGTCGGCGGTGGGCAGCTGGCTCATCGTCGAGCCGTCCTTTCGTTGAGACCGGGAGCGGCGCTACCTGGGCGCCATGCGGATGGCGCCGTCGAGGCGGATGGTCTCGCCGTTGAGCATCTGGTTCCCGACGATGTGCGCGGCGAGCGCCGCGTACTCGACGGGCTTGCCGAGCCGGGAGGGGTGCGGCACCTGGGCCCCGAGGGAATCCTGGGCCTCCTGCGGCAGCCCGGCCATCATGGGCGTCTCGAAGATGCCGGGGGCGATGGTGACCACGCGGATGAGCGACCGCGCGAGTTCGCGGGCGATGGGCAGCGTCATGGCTACGACCCCACCCTTCGACGCGGCGTAGGCCGGCTGCCCGATCTGACCGTCGAACGCGGCGACGGACGCGGTGTTGATGATCACGCCCCGCTCGTCCGAGCCGCCGAGGCCCGCGACGGTGGGAGTTGCGGCCATGGCTTCGGCGGCGAGCCGGATGACGTTGAAGGTGCCCACGAGGTTGACGGTGACGACCCGGGCGAACTGCTCGAGCGGCAGGACGCCGTCGCGCCCGAGGACCTTGCCCGGTGTGGCGATCCCGGCGCAGTTGACCACGATCCGCAGCGGGCCGAGGCCTGTGGCCGCGTCGACGGCAGCCCGGACCTGGGCGGGATCGGTGACGTCGGCAGCGACGAACCGTACCCGCTCGCCGCGAGGGTCCAGCTCCGCGGCGGCCTCTGCGCCGGCGGACTGCGGCAGGTCCACGAGGATCACGGCCGCGCCGTCGTCGACCAGTCTGCGGGCCGTGGCGAGCCCGAGTCCGGAGGCGCCGCCGGTGACGAGGGCCACTGCTCCCCTGATGTCCATGCCTGGTCCTTCCGCATCCGGTGGACCGCCGTTGGTCCAGCCACGCATTCACCCTACTGTGACGTGGCCCACTGCGCACCCTGCGGGCGATCTGCTGCGCATCCTGCCCAATTCCGGAGCGTTCCGGCGGAACTAGGGTGGTCACATGCCCATTCCCGACGACGCCGCCGCCGCGGCGGCCCGCAGCGTCCGGCACCTGTTCGCCCGGCGGAGCCTGCGGGTGCCGGGGACACGGCTCGCGGCGGTCGCGTTCCCGGCGCCGACCAGCCCCCGGAGCCACTGGCACTACTGGTGGCAGGCGCACTACGTCGACTGCCTGCTGGACGAGCATCAGCGCGACGCCGGGACGGGTGCGCTGCCCGAGGCCCGGAAGCTCGCCCGCGGTATCTGGCTGAGGAACGGAGGCCGGTGGCGCAACGCCTACTACGACGACATGGCCTGGCTCGCGCTCGCCCTGCAGCGCCTGGACGCGCTGGACGGGCGGCGCCGTCCGCGGCGCCGCGTCCGGGTGCTCGGGGATGCCCTCCGGTCGGCGCACACCCCGGACCTCGGCGGCGGCGTCTACTGGAACACCACGCGCGACTACAAGAACACCCCCAGCACCGCCCCCGCAGCGCTCTTCTTCGCCCGCGCCGGGGAGTCGGCCCGCGCGCAGGAGCTGCTCGACTGGCTGAGGGAACGCCTCTTCGACGCCGCGAGCGGCCTCTACCTCGACGGCGTCAAGGCCGACGGCCGCGTCGAGCGGTCGCTGCACACGTACAACCAGGGCACGGTGCTCGGCGCGCTCGTCGCCGTCGGGGGACAGGCCAATCTCCGGCACGCGGCCGATCTGGCCGGGGCCGTGGCCCGGGAGGTCGCGGTCGACGGCGTGCTGCCGCTGGCCGGTACCGGCGACGCCGGCCTCTTCACGGGGATCCTCGCGCGTTACCTCGCGCAGGCTGCGTCGGCGGACATCGGTGCGACGGCGGCGGCGGAGATCCGGGCCGTCCTCGGCGCGACGGCGGATGCGGTCTGGTCCGGCCGGCGCGCGGACGCATCCGGGATGCCTGTCTTCCCGCCGCGGCAGGACGGACCGGTCAGCCTGTCATCCCAGCTCCAGGCCTGGATGATCCTGGAGGCCGCGAACCGCACCCGGGAGGGGCGGACCGCCGCCGGGTGACAGACTGCTGGCATGGAGAACCCCCGCGCACACGACCTCGTCCTCTACGGAGCGACCGGTTTCGTCGGTGAGCTGATCGCCGCCTACCTGGCGACCCATGCCCCGGTCGATCTGCGGATCGCGTTGGCGGGCCGGTCGACGGCCAGGCTCGAGGCGGTCCGCTCGCGGTTGCCGGCCGCGGCACGCACGTGGCCGCTCGTCGAGGCGGACTCGGAGGACGCCGGCTCGCTCGCCGCCATGGCGACAAGCACCCGGGTGCTCTTCACCACCGTCGGCCCGTACGCGAAGTACGGGCTGCCCGTCGTCGAGGCCTGCGCACGGGCGGGCACCCACTACGGCGACCTGACGGGCGAGGTGCTCTTCGTCCGGGAAGCCATCGACCGCTGCGACGCCCTGGCCCGGACGAGCGGCACCCGGATCGTGCACTCGTGCGGCTACGACTCCGTGCCGTCCGATCTGGCGGTCCTGCTGCTCCACCAGGCGGCGGAGGCCGACGGAGCCGGCGACCTGACCGAGGTCCAGCTCGTGGCGACGGCCAAGGGCGGCATCAGTGGAGGCACGCTCGACTCGATGCGCGGGCAGCTCGACGGGATGCGGTCGACCCCCGCCCTGCGGTCCCTCGTCGCCGACCCCTATGCCCTCAGCCCGGACCGCACGCAGGAGCCGGACACGAAGCAGCCGGCGGATATGGCGTTCGTCGGCCGCTCGGAGAGCGGCCTGTGGACCGCACCGTTCATCATGGCCGCGGCCAACACCCGGATCGTGCGCCGCAGCAATGCGCTGCAGGGCTGGGCCTACGGCCGCTCCCTGCGCTACGGCGAGGTGATGGGCGTGGCGCGAGGTCCGGTGGGAGCGGTGCTGGCCGCCGCGACGACGCTCGGACTCGGGGCCTTCGCCGGCGCGATGGCGTTCCGGCCGACCCGGCGGCTGCTCGACCGCGTACTGCCCGCACCGGGGACCGGCCCGAGCGCCGGCACGCGGCGCAACGGCTGGTTCCGCTCCCAGGTCACCGCGCACACCGAGAAGGGGCACCGTTACCGGGCGGTTGCCGCCGGCCCCGGCGACCCGGGCTACGCCGCCACGGCCGTGATGGCCGGCGAGACGGCACTGGCCCTCGCACTGGACGGCGACCGGCTCCCGCCCCGGAGCGGATCACTGACGCCCGCCACCGCGCTGGGTGAGGTGCTCGTGGAGCGGCTCCGCGCCGCCGGGCACACCTACGAGGTGACCCGGCAGGACTGACCCGGCTCGGCTGAGGCGGCCGGACGGACCCGGCTGGACTGACCCTGCGCTAGTCGCTCGTCGTCGGCCCCTTACCCTGCGGGTAGAGCGTCTCCCCCCGTGCCAGCATCGCGACGAACTTCGCGATGTTGCGTTCCTTCGCCGCGTCCGTCTTCAGTTGGGACAGCCGGAAGATCATGGCGTAGCGGTTCTGCGAGGACAGGGTGCGGAAGGTGGCGAGCGCGGCGTCGTCGGCCTCGATCGCGGCCATCAGGTGGGGTGGCATCTCCGCGCTCGCCGGTCCCGCATACGCGCGCTCCCATCGACCGTCGGCCTGCGCCGCCGCGACCGCACGCTCCCCCGCCTCCCGCATGCGGCCCTCGGCGCGGAGCCGCTCGATGTGCCCCTGGTTGCGCACGGACCAGATGCTCCGCGGACCGCGCGGCGTGAAGCGCTGGAAGTAGGTGTGTTCGTCCCGGGATCTCGCCTGGCCGTCGATCCACCCGAAGCACAGCGCCTCGTCGAGGGCCTGCGCGTAGGTGAGCGCCGTCGTCGTCTCGCCCTTCTTGTGCTCGATCAGCCAGACGCCCGGTGAGGAGGCATGGTTCTCCTCCAGCCAGGTTCGCCAGGCGGCGGCATCGGGCAGGAGGAGTTCGGACAATTCGGCCTTCATGCGCCCACCCTAGGACGACCCCGGCCACGATGGAACGACGCGTGCTGGCATGCTGGACGGACCCGACCCATATCTCAGGGAGAACTGATGCTCCGCGTCCGCCCCGTCGTCTCCACACCGGACCTACCCGGCGCAGCCCGCTTCCTGCAGGCCCTCGGCCTCACCCCGGCCCAGGACCCCGCACCGAACGGCTCCGACGCCGTGTTCGACGCCGGGAGCGGCCGCGTGTCCCTCCACGCCTGCCTGCCGGGCAGCGCGGAGGCCGGCACCGTGGACCTCGCCTTCGATGTCTCCGACGTGCGGGAGTTCGCCCGCCGGACCGCAGAGGCCGGTGCTCGGGTGACCGTCGAACTCTCCGGCGAGGGCCACGGCCTTGCCGCACGCGTCACCGCGCCCGACGGGCTGTCCCTCCTCGCCGACGCCGGGCCGCGCGAGACGGGCGCGCCGCCGTCACCCCTGGCGGTCCTCGCCCTCTGGTACACGCCCGACGTCGGACCGGCCGCCACGGTGCTGGGAGACATCGGGGCGAAGCCCCGGAGCAGCTCCGACGCCGGCACCCGCCACGACTTCCGGGCGAAGAACGGAGGGCTCGTGACAGCCCGCACGGGTGCGCGGACAGCAGCGGAACTCGCCTTCGAGTACGACGGCGACGTGCGGGACCTGGTCCGGAACCTCACGGTCCACGGTTTCGAGCCCATGGTGGTCGACGAGATCCACGGACGGTCGCTGCGTGTCCCGGCCCCCTGGGGCGCCGAGATCCGGGTCAACGAGTGGCAGCGGGACTTCTCCGGCAGCGCGGTGCACTGATACTGCACCTCGGTGCGGATTCAGCCACCGGCCGAAGAACCGCGCGCCACCCGCCCGCGGCAGGGCCACTGCGATAGAACTGAGGTATGAACGTTCGCACCCCCGACCCCAATCCGGGCTGGCTCTCCGAAGATGACCTGTACGAGGCCCGCCGCCGCCTGCCCATGGTGTACGTGGAGGCGATCCCGGTGCGGTGCGACTCCCTCGGATACGTGAACGAGGTGGGGCTGCTGCTGCAGGCCAGCGACCAGGGCGAGATGGTGCGCACCTTCGTCTCGGGGCGCGTCATGTACCGGGAGACCATCCGGGCCGCGCTGCTGCGACACCTCGAGAAGGACCTCGGGCCGCTGGCCCTGCCCCAGTTGCCGCCGTCGCCCGTCCCCTTCACGATCGCCGAGTACTTCCCCTCCCCCTCGGAGACGGGACTGACCGACGACCGCCAGCACGCCGTCGCCCTCGCCTACCTCATCCCGGTCACGGGCGAGTGCGACCCGCGCCAGGACGCGCTGGAACTGTCCTGGCTGACGCCGTCAGAGGCGCTGAGCCCGTCGATCCAGGCCGAGTTCTCGGGTGGGCGCGCGGACCTCCTGCGCCAGGCGCTGGCCCACGCCGGCTGGGGGCGCTGAGCACCTGTCGGGGCCCGCGTTACCGTATCGTCGTATGGGCGCGCTGGGGCGACGGTGAACATCCAGGGGGCTAGAGGCAGAGGTTGGCACGACGGACATGATGGTGAACAGGGTGGACAGGACAGGGCTGCGCGCGGTCCCGGCGGAGATGCTGGCGGTCGGTGATGTGCTGGCACTCCCCGACGGCGGGGATGCGGCCGAGGTCACGACGGTCGGCGTCGAGAATGACGACTTCGGGGTGCCCGCGCTCGTCGTCGCGACCGTCGACGGGGGCCGCCGCATCACGATCGCCACGGGGTCGATGGTCTACGTCGAGCCCGCGGACGCCGAGATCGGGGTCTCCGCCGTCGCCGCCGACCACGGGTCCCCCGAAGCGCTCGTCGCCCAGGTGGCTCAGGCACACCCGGACAGCACCGACCTCCAGGACGTCGCCGGGCGCCTGGCGCGCGGCATCAACCTCAAGTCCGGCAGCAACCTGCAGGACCTCCACCACCTTGCGCTCGCCCTGTTCGTCGACGAGGGCGACGCCGCGGCGGCCCTGAGCATCGCGGACCTCCTGGCGGAACTGCCGTTCGACGGCAACTTCGGTCGCTGGAAGTGGATCGAGGGCGGCCTCGCGATCGCCGCCTACCTCACCCGGCACGACGAGGAACGGTCCCTCCGGTACTCGGCCGCGATCCGTGCGGCCGACGACGCCGAGACGGACCCGCTGCGCGCCAAGACCAGCGCCATGTACCGGCAGCGGCAGCTCAACGAACCCAATGTGTACGACCCCGAGATCCTGCGTGCCTCCACGGCCGGGCGGATCGACGTCGAACGCGACTGGCGCGTGCTGCGCATCGGCGTCCTGCTGTACCTGCGGGCCCACGGCGGCTCCGAAACGCTGAGCCGGGACGTGCTGGAGCGGCGCATCGCCGCGGAACTCGCCGCCGTCGCGGCCCTCAACGCGCAGCTCGCCGACCGGTAGCGGTCGGGCCCGCCGCCGTCGGGCTGGCAAAATAGGGTGGTGCACCCACAGTCCCAGCAGTCCTCGTTCGCCTTCTCCGTCCACCACCGCATCGAGGACACGACGCCGGGCGCCGGGAGCGGTGGGCCGCGGCACGGGCGAACCGGGACGATCACGACCCCGCACGGCGAGATCCGCACCCCCGCCTTCATCCCCGTGGGCACGAAGGCGACGGTGAAAGCCGTGCTGCCGGCAGCGATGGCCGAGCTCGGCGCCCAGGCACTGCTCGCCAACGCCTACCACCTGTACCTGCAGCCCGGTGCGGACATCCTCGACGAGGCCGGTGGGCTCGGCGCGTTCATGAACTGGCCCGGCCCCACCTTCACGGATTCCGGCGGGTTCCAGGTGATGAGCCTCGGCTCGGGCTTCAAGAAAGTCATCACCATGGACGTCCCGGTGGACTCCGCCTCGGCGGGGGCGGATGACCGCGTGGCCATCGGCAAGGAGCGCCTCGCGCACATCGACGACGACGGCGTCTGGTTCAAGAGCCACCTCAACGGTGACCGGCACCGCTTCACGCCGGAGATCTCCATGCAGGTGCAGCATCAGCTCGGCGCGGACATCATGTTCGCCTTCGACGAGCTGACCACGCTCATGAACTCGCGCGGCTACCAGGAGGAGTCCCTCGAACGGACCCGGCTCTGGGCCGAGCGGTGCATCGCCGAGCACCGGCGGCTCACCATCGAGCGCAGCCACCGCCCCTACCAGGCCCTCTTCGGCGTCATCCAGGGCGCCCAGTACGAGGACCTCCGCCGGAAGGCGTCCGCCGATCTCGGTGCCATGGACTTCGACGGCTTCGGTATCGGCGGCGCGCTCGAGAAGGAGAACCTCGGGACGATCCTCGGGTGGTGCAGCGACGAGCTGCCCGAGAACAAGCCGCGCCACCTGCTCGGCATCTCGGAGCCCGACGACCTCTTCACCGGCATCGAGAACGGCGCCGACACCTTCGACTGCGTCTCGCCCACCCGGGTGGCCCGCAACTCCGCGTTCTACACGCCGGACGGGCGGTGGAACCTCTCGAACGCACGCTTCCGGCGGGACTTCACGCCCCTGGTCGAGGGGTGCGACTGCTACACCTGCACCCACTACACACGCGCCTACATCCATCACCTGTTCAAGGCCAAGGAGATGATCTCGGCGACGCTGATCTCCATCCACAACGAGCGTTTCGTGGTGCGGATGGTCGACGACGCCCGGGCGGCCATCGACGACGGCACGTTCTACGACCTGAAGGCCGAGGTGCTGGGCAGGTACTACGCCTGAGCCCTGCCGGCTCCTTTCGCGGCTCCTCGCCGATCGGTCGGGTCGCTCGTCTTGTTCTTCGGGCCGCCGCGGCGGGTGCCCCGACCCGGGGTAACGCCCCCGCGGGTGGGGGCCGATGCCCCGGCTCTGCCCCGGATCAGCGGACCTTGTGCACATGCGCGCCGCCGGTCCACTGCACCGTCCTCGTTCTTGGGACCGTAGCCTCATGGCCGCACCGATCAACTCGACACGAATCCTGTGGCGCTACCGGGAGCTCCTGGACGAAGGGCTGTCCCGCCAGCACGTCCACCACCTCGTGGTCAGCGGCGAACTACGACGGCTGCGCAAGAACTGCTACGTGCCGGAGGCACACTGGGCAGGCCTCTCCACCGTAGAACGACTCGCGCTCCAGGCACGGGCACACCAGCACGGCCTGGTCGGCCGGGACACCGTCGGGCACGTCTACAGCCATGAGACGGCTGCCGTTCTTCACGGCCTGGACCTGTGGCGCCCGGGAAACGATGTGCACGTCACCCAACCCACCCGCACCTCCAACGCCAGCCATGGCGCGGACGTCCGGAACCACAGCGCGCAACTGGAGGAGGACGACGTCGTCCTCCTCCACGGACTGCCCGTCACCTCGCTGCTGCGAACCGCGGTCGATTGTGCACGGACGCTCCCTTTCGACCGGGCCCTGATTGTGGCCGACCAGTCCATGGCACGCGGTGTCACCCGCAGCGCAGCGCTGACCGCCGTCGACCAGCTCGGGCCTGCGGCAGGCGTGGGCAGAGCGAGCGCTGTGATCACTGCCGCCGATCCCTTGTCGGAGTCTCCCGGTGAGACCCTGACCCGTAGCCGCCTCCTCCGCTTCGGACTTCCGCCGGCGCTGTCGCAGGTGGAGGTATCCACCCGCCGCGGGCGCTATCGGCTGGACTTCGCGTGGCCCGAGCTGCTGGTGGGGCTCGAGTTCGACGGCAGGGTGAAGTACTTCGGCGCCGCGGTCACCGACGAGGTGCTCTACGAGGAACGGCGCCGGGAGAGGGCCCTCGTGGAGGAGGGGTGGACGATTCTCCGCATCGAGTGGAGCGACCTCTTTCGCGAGGCAGAACTGGAAGCCCGACTGCGAGGGGCCCTCTGCCGCGCGGCGTCCCGGATCGCGGCGTAGCCGCACAGCCCGTCGCCCTCGTACGCCCGGCGTCGACGGGCTGACCGCTTCGGGAACGAATCCCGGCGCATAAACCCGGGACATGGGCCCCGACCCGGCGAAACGCCGCCGCGGGTCTGGGCACCCGCCGCGGCGGCCCCGGGCCGAGGGGTCGAGCGGGCCCGGATCCGGACTACACTGCGAATTGAACACGTTCGAAAAGGGGACCGATGCCCGCGCCGACGACCAAGAGCGAAGCAACCCGCCAGTTGCTGGTCTCCACCGCGCTCCGGCTGTTCCGCGAGCACGGCTACGAGAAGACGACCATGCGAGCCATTGCCGCTGCCGCCGATGTCTCCACGGGGAGCGCCTACTACTACTTCGCCTCGAAGGACGACCTCGTCCACGAGCTGTACCGCAGCCTCCAGGACGAGCACCGGTCGCTGGCCCTCCGCCGCCTCGACGAGGGCCGGAACCTCGGCGAACTCCTGCGCATCGTCCTGACCACGGGGGTCGACGTGATGGGGCCGTATCACGGCTTCGGCTCGAACTTCATCAGCATCGCCATCAAGCCGTCGGCGACGACGAGCCCGCTCGGCAGCGAGTCGGCCGTGGCCCGGGCCCGCGCCATCTCACTGTTCCGGCAGGCCATGGCGATGTCCAGGCCGCAGCCGCCCCTGGCCCTGCGTGACGACCTCCCCGAACTCCTCTGGTACGCCTCCATGGGCATCACCCTTTTCTGGACCTACGACTCCTCCCCCGGCCAGATCCGCACACGCCGGCTGATCGACCAGGCGGCGCCGCTCATCTCGAAGCTCGTGATCCTCTCCCGGCTCCCCGTCGTGCGGAAGATCGTCGAGGACCTCGTGCAGCTGATCCGGGGGACCCGGCAGTGACGGGCGACCCGACCGTGACGGCCGACGACGGCGCGGGACGGCGTGCGCCGGATCCCCGCCACCGGGTCACGTTCGGCATCGGCGCCGTCGCCGTCGGGTTCCTCGTGGGACTCGGGACCCTCGCCCTGGCCTTTGCCCTCTCCTGGGGGCCGGACGCCCCGGGCGTCTTCCTCCTGGCGCTCCTCTACGGCATCGGCGTCGGCGTCATCACCGGCCTTCCACTCGGGATCGTGCTCGGCCTCCTGCTGCGCCCCGTGGCGAACCAGTGGGTGCACGTCGGAGTCTTCTTCGCCGGCTTCACCCTGGTGTCCTTCGTCATCATCACCCTGCTCTCCCCCTCCCGGGTGCTCCTCGATAGCCTTCCGATCGCCCTGATCATCGGGGCTGCGGGTGCGCTCGCCCGCGCCAGCGTGTGGAAGCTCGTCCGCGTGCACGGAACCGGGCAGGGAACCGAGGAGGCCACCGCGCGGGAGGCCGAGCAATGAGCCCGGCGGCGAGCTGTCCGGCGAACCGGGACCCGATCCTCGGAACGGGCACGCGGAGTGTGGCCGCGGTGGAGCCGGGTCGGGCAGACTAGGACGATGCCCGACACCCAGCCTTCAACCATCCCCGCCGTCACCCTCACCATCGCCGGTTCCGAGGCGACCGGCGGCGCCGGGGCGCAGGCCGACCTCAAGACGTTCCAGGAACTCGGCGTCTACGGTGTCGCGGCCCTCACCTGCATCGTGTCCTTCGACCCGGAGAACGAGTGGCAGCATCGCTTCGTCCCGGTGGACCGGCAGGTGATCGCGGACCAGCTCGAGGCCATCCAGTCCTGCTACCCGCTGCGCACCGTCAAGCTGGGCATGCTCGGCACACCGGCGACCATCGACACCGTGGCCTCCGCGCTGGCGAGCCAGGAGTGGGACAACGTGGTCCTGGATCCGGTGCTCATCTGCAAGGGACAGGAGCCCGGCGCCGCCCTCGACACCGACGAGGCGCTCAAGACGAACATCCTGCCGCTGGCCACCTTCGTCACCCCGAACCACTTCGAGGCTGAATCCCTCTCCGGCATCAGCATCGGCTCCCTCGACGACCTCAAGGAGGCCGCCCGCATCATCCACCGGCAGAGCGGGGCCGCGGTCCTCGCCAAGGGCGGTGTGCGCATCGAAGGCCCCGACGCCGTCGACGTCTACTTCGACGGCGAGACGCTCGAGGTCCTGTCCGCTCCGAAGGTCGGCGAGGTCGCCGTCAGCGGCGCCGGCTGCACCCTTGCCGCAGCGATCGCCGCTGAACTCGCAAAGGGCTCGACGCCGCTGGCGGCCGCCCGCACGGCGAAGGCCTTCGTGACCGAGGGCATCCGCAACCGCATCGCCTCCAACGCACCGTTCGACGCCGTCTGGCAGGGCGGCGCGGGGGCCACCCGGTAGCCGGCATGTGATGGACGCCGCCGCGGGACAGGAGGGCGCCGGCGGGCCGGGGTCGTCGCGGCGGCGCCCCGCCCGGGACGACCGACGCGGTGAGAGCGGGAACCAGCGCCTGGACCGCAACTGGCAGGAGATGCTGCAGGAGCTGCGCGTCATGCAGGCCGGCATCCAGGTCCTGGCCGGATTCCTGTTGATCCTGCCCTTCCAGGCGCGCTTCGACGAGCTCGACCACGTCCAGGTGACCGTCTACCTGTGCCTGGTGTGCCTGTCCGTCCTGATCCAGGCCCTGATGCTGTCCACGATCAACCTGCACCGGGCCCTGTTCGGCCTCCAGGCGAAGGGGACGCTGGTGAGGCACACCTCCACCATCATCCCGATGACCACGGCGCTCGTGGGCGTGGTGCTCGCGGGCACCCTCTGGCTGGTCTTCGATCTCGTGCTCGGCCGGACCGTGAGCCTCGTCGTGGCAGGAGCGCTCGTGACCGTGGAGGCGGTCCTCTGGATCGCCTACCCCCTCGTCTTCCGGCGTCGGGCGCTCAGGGACCGCCGCTGACCGCCGCCGTCGGGTCCGCCGCGCCAACGACCCGACCGGTGAGCGCCGCCCGAAGAGCGCAGCGCCCGGCGAGCGCACGCCGTCGGGCCCCGCCGCCTCAGCCCGAGTGCGCCGCGAGGAACGCGTACACCTCGGTCTCGTCGACACCGGGGAAGGCCCCCGGCGGCATCGCCGCGAGCAGGTGCGAGTGGGCGCGCGCGCTCGGCCAGGCCTGCCCGGCCCATTCCCGCGCGAGATCCACCGGCGGCCGGCGGCAGCAGGACTCGTCGGGACAGAAGGACTTCTCACGGATGTCCGTATCCCGCCCGCGGAACCACTTCACGTGTGCGTACGGCACCCCGATGCTGAGCGAGAACTCGCCGCTCGCCGCCCGTTCCGTCCGCGCCGTGCACCAGTAGGTGCCGCTCGGGGTGTCCGTGTACTGGTTGTAGGCGCGGAATTTGTCCTGGACGTCGAACACCACGCGTGAGGTCCAGCGGCGGCACGAGGGCTGGCCCTCGATGGCGCCGGTGTGATCCTGGGGGAAGGTCACGCCGTCGTTCTCGTAGGCCTTGTAGATGATGCCGCTCTTGTGGGTCTTCTGGAAGTGCGTGGGGATGTCGAGGTGCTCGGTGGCGAGGTTCGTGAAGCGGTGCGCGGCCGTCTCGTAGGACACCGCGAAGTTGTCGCGGATGTCCTCCACGGAGATCTCCTTTGCCGCCTTCGCCCGCTTCAGGAACTCGACGGTCGGCCGCTCGGGGAGCAGGAGCGCCGCCGCGAAGTAGTTGGTGGCGACCCGTTGGCGCAGGAATTCGCCGTAGTTCTCGGGTGTCCGGTGCTCCAGGACGTAGTGCCCGAGCGCCTGCAGCAGCACCGAGCGGGGATCGTGATCGGTCCGCTGCGACTGCGTGAGGTAGATGCGCCGGTTCTTCAGGTCGGTGACGGAGCGGGTGGAATGCGGGAGGTCGCCCACGTGGTGCAGGGAGAAACCGAGATGCGCGGCGATGTCCGCGATCAGGTGCTGGGACACGGGCCCCGTGCTGTACCCGACGGCGTCGAGCACGGTCTGCGCCTGGACCTCGATCTCCTGGAAGTAGTTGTTCCGCTCTCGCATGACCGCACGGAGTTCGGCGTTCGCCCGCCGCGCCTCCTCCGGGGTGGCCACCTGCTCGTTCAACCGACGCTCGAGCTCCCCCTGCAGACCCACGAGCGACTCCAGCACCTCCAGCGGCAGCCTCGACGAGATGCGGACCTTCGGCAGCCCCAGCGACTCGTAGAGGGGGCCACGCTGGGCGCGCTCCAGCGCGATCTCCAGGGCGGCCCGGCGCGACGGCGGCTCCGCCCCGAGCAGTTCGTCGATCGTCACCCCGAGCGCCGCCGCGAGGCGCTGGAGCATGCCGAGTTTCGGCTCCCGCTTGCCGTTCTCGACGAGGGACAGCTGTGACGCGACGGTACCGACGGCGGCACCCAGCTCGTCGAGGGTGAGCCCCTTGGCCTTGCGGAGGTGCCGCACGCGCCGCCCCAGGCTGATGAGGTCCAGGGGCTGGCCCTCGACGCTCGGAGGAGTGGCGGAGGAGGGCGGAGCCCATGCGGGAGTCGTCATTTCTTGACGATAAGCGAAGAACTGCGTTTCTTGCCAGAGCTGAAGGGTAGGAACCTCGGCAGAAGTGGCGAATCGTTGTTTTCACACCCGCCGGGCAGCCGGCCACCGACCAAGGAGACAGCAATGACGCAGGAACCCTCACCCTCGAATCCCTCCTCCACCGGACTGCAGGGCGCGGCGGCGGATGCCGCCCACGCACTGGAGCTCGAGTGGTCGGCCGATCCCCGCTGGGACGGCGTGCGGCGCGACTACTCGTCAGCCGACGTCGTCCGCCTGCGCGGCAGCGTCCAGGAGGAGCACACCCTCGCGCGGCGCGGCGCCGAGAAGCTGTGGCGCCAGCTCACCGAGGAGGCCGGCACCGGCGCGTACACCAACGCCCTGGGCGCCCTCACCGGCAACCAGGCCGTGCAGCAGGTCAAGGCAGGACTGCGCGCCATCTACCTCTCCGGCTGGCAGGTGGCCGCGGACGCCAACAACTCCGGGCATACCTACCCGGACCAGTCGCTGTACCCGGCGAACTCCGTGCCGACCGTCGTCCGCCGCATCAACAACGCGCTGCTCCGCGCCGACCAGATCGAATGGGCGGAGGGCACCTCGAGCGTCGAGGACTGGCTCGTGCCGATCGTCGCCGACGCCGAAGCCGGCTTCGGCGGGCCGCTCAACGCGTACGAGCTCATGAAGTCGATGATCCAGGCCGGCGCCGCCGGCGTCCACTGGGAGGACCAGCTCGCGTCGGAGAAGAAGTGCGGGCACCTCGGCGGCAAGGTCCTGATCCCCACGCAGCAGCACGTACGCACCCTGAACGCGGCCCGGCTCGCGGCCGACGTCGCGGGGACGCCCTCCGTGGTCGTGGCCCGCACGGACGCCGAGGCCGCCACGCTCATCACGTCCGACGTCGACGAGCGGGACCAGCCGTTCGTCACCGGCGAGCGCACCCCCGAGGGTTTCTACCATGTGCGCAACGGCCTCGAGGCGTGCATCGCCCGCGGCCGGGCCTACGCGCCGTACGCAGATCTGCTCTGGATGGAGACCGGCACCCCCGACCTCGACCTGGCGCGACGCTTCGCCGAGGGGATTAAGGCGGAGTTCCCGGACCAGATGCTCGCCTACAACTGCTCGCCGTCGTTCAACTGGCGCAAGCACCTCGACGACGCCACGATCGCCCGGTTCCAGCGCGAGCTCGGCGCCATGGGGTTCACGTTCCAGTTCATCACCCTCGCCGGCTTCCACGCCCTCAATTACTCGATGTTCGACCTGGCCCACGGTTACGCCCGCGACGGCATGAGCGCCTACGTGGACCTGCAGGAGCGCGAGTTCGCCGCCGAGTCCCGCGGGTACACCGCCACCCGCCACCAGCGTGAGGTCGGTACCGGCTACTTCGACCAGGTGGCCACGGCCCTCAACCCCGGCGGCAGCACCCTCGCCCTCGCCGGATCCACCGAGACGCAGCAGTTCCACTGACCATCCCGGCACCCCGAACCCGCCGCCAGAACTCCCAGGAGCACCCCATGAACGACACCTACACCCTGAACGGCATCACTCTCACCGCGCCGCCCCTCCAGCGCCAGGGCGAGATCCTGACTCGCGAGGCACTGGACTTCGTCAAGGCGCTGCACCGTGCCACCCACAAGCGCCGCGACGAACTCCTCGATCATCGGTGCCGTCAGCGCAAGGCCGTGGCGGCGGGCGCGGACCCGCACTTCCTGCCCGAGACGCGGCACATCCGCGAGGACTCGTCGTGGCGGGTGGCCCCGACGGCGCCGGGCCTCGAGGACCGCCGCGTGGAGATCACCGGCCCCGTGGACCGCAAGATGACCATCAACGCCCTCAACTCCGGCGCGAAGGTGTGGCTCGCCGACATGGAGGACTCCTCGACGCCGTCGTGGTCCAACGTGATCAACGGGCAGCTGAACCTGCGGGACGCCCTCGCGGGGCGCATCGGCTTCACCTCGCCCGAGGGCAAGGAGTACCGGGTCGAGGGCGCCGTGGATACGCTGCCGACGATCGTCGTCCGACCCCGGGGCTGGCACCTGTCCGAGAAGCACGTCCTCATCCAGGACGTCGCCGTCGCGGGCGGCCTGTTCGACTTCGCCCTCTACTTCTTCCACAATGCCCGCACGCTGATCGAACAGGGCCGTGGGCCCTACTTCTACCTCCCGAAAATCGAGAACCACCTCGAGGCACGGCTGTGGAACGACATCTTCGTCCAGGCGCAGCACCTGCTCGGCATCCCGCAGGGCACCATCCGCGCCACCGTGCTCATCGAGACCATCACGGCGGCATTCGAGATGGAGGAGATCCTGTACGAGCTGCGCGACCACGCGGCGGGCCTCAACGCCGGGCGGTGGGACTACATCTTCTCCGTCATCAAGAACTTCCGCACCCGCGGTCCGCGCTTCGTGCTGCCGGACCGCAACGCCGTCACCATGACGGCGCCGTTCATGCGCGCCTACACCGAACAGCTCGTCCGCGCCTGCCACCGCCGCGGCGCGCATGCGATCGGTGGGATGGCCGCGTTCATCCCGAACCGGCGCGACGAGCAGGCCAACGCCCTCGCCCTGGAGAAGGTGCGGGCGGACAAGACCCGGGAAGCCGGCGACGGCTTCGACGGTTCGTGGGTGGCACACCCGGACCTCGTGCCCGTGGCCATGGAGGTCTTCGACGCGGCATTCGGTGACCGCCCCAACCAGCTCGACCGCCGGCGCGACGACGTCCACCCGGACGACGACGCCCTGCTGGACATCGCGGCGACGCCGGGCACCATCACGGAGCGTGGCGTCCGTGAGAATCTCGAGGTCGGGGTGCGGTACATCGAGTCCTGGCTGAGGGGCAACGGTGCCGCGGCCATCAACAACCTGATGGAGGACGCTGCGACGGCCGAGATCTCGAGGTCGCAGATCTGGCAGTGGATCTACACGAGCGCCCTCACGGACGACGGCGAGGTGATCACTCGGGAGCGGGTGACCGAGCTGCTCGAGGAGGAGTTCGCCGCACTGACGCGGTTCGACGGCGACCGCTTCGACGAGGCCCGCGAGGTCTTCGAGGAGGTGGCCCTCGGTACGCAGTTTCCGGCCTTCCTGACCGTGACCGCGTATGCGAAGTACCTGCGGGACGAGAGGGCGCTCGCCGCCGCCTGACCCGGCGGGGGTGAACGGGGACGGCGCCGCGCGGCGCCGTCCCTCCCGCGTGACCGGCCCCGGGAGGTGTGGGGCTACGGCCCTAGGGGGCCGTGGGCGTCGGAGCGGGCGGAGCCGTGACGCCCTCCTCCGGAGCACAGGTCAACCCTGCAGGGGTGATGTCCAGCCGCTCGGCCGCGATGACGCCCGCGTAGCCGGAGCCGAGGACGACGTCGACCGTCCTGTCTTCGCGCTCGTCGGCGACGTAGATCGAGTCGGGGATGGTGCGCTGCAGGGTGAACGCGTTGGCGCGGCCGGCCTCGCCCGAGACGATGATCGCCGTCATGCCCGTCCGGCCGACCTGCCTGTTGCCGATCTCCCGCACCGCGAAGGCGCGGCCGCGGAGCTGGTCCGCCGCGGTGGTCGCGAGCCCGTCGATGCTGGTGCTGTTGTAGATGTTGACGTTGATGCCGCTCGGGTCCTGGTAGTCGAACGGCCCGGCGGGGCAGGTCGATGTCGGTTCCGGGACCGGCTCGGGCGCCCCGGTGCTGATGTCACCGCGCGCGACGCCGAGGGCCACGTACACCGCGGCGCTCACGAGCCCGACGAGGAGGATGAGGACGACGCCGTGGAAGACCTTCCGCATCGACACCCGGCGGTGGCGGTCGTCGTCGTCCTCCGTGAACACCGCACCGAGGTCCGTCTCCGTCACGATCCGCTGGCCGTGCCATTCGGTCGGGTCCTGCTTGGCCTGCGCCCGCTGGTGACGCGGCGAGCCGTGCTCACTCATCGAGCACGAGAACTCTCGCGTGCAGGATGGTCCGCTGGTGCAGGGCGGTCCGGACGGCGCGGTGCAGGCCGTCCTCCAGGTACATCGTGTCGTTCCACTGCACCACGTGCGGGAAGAGGTCGCCGAAGAACGTCGAGTCCTCGGCGAGCAGCGCCCCGAGATCGAGCGTGGTCTTGGTGGTCACCAGTTCATCGAGTCGCACCTGCCGGGGAGGCACTTCGGCCCAGTCCTTGGGTGTCACGCATCCGTGGTCCGGGTACGGCCGGCCGTCACTCACTGCTTTGAAGATCACCTCTCTAGGGTAAGTAATTGCTTCGGCCAATGGAACGCGCCGTCCCGCGGCCGGTCGGCCCGTGGCGCGATGGTTACGCCGCCGGGCCCTCCGGGAGCGCCGGAAGCTCGTCGGCGGGCGTCGGATAGGAGGGCTGCGCCCCAGGGCGCTGGACCGTGTAGGAGCCGACGCGCACGGCGAACCGGGCGGCCTCGAGCAACGGTCGACCTGCGGCAAGCTGCGCCGCGAGCGCCCCGACGAAGGCGTCCCCGGCGCCCGTGGTGTCGACCGCGGCGACCGGCGGCGCGGGGACCCGATGGAGGGCACCGCCGTCGGCCACGAGGGCCCCGGCGTCACCGAGCGTCATGACCACCGACGCGAACCCGAGACCCAGGAGACCCTCGACGACGGCTCGATGGTCCGCGGGCGCGGGGCCCCCGAGGCGCGCGAGGACCAGCGCCCCCTCGTGTTCGTTGACCACCAGCGGGTCCGCGCGGAGGAGAGCCGCACCGTCGACGGCGATGACGGGCGCCAGATTGACGATGACGCGCCCGGTGGCGCGACGGATGGCCGCGGCCGTGGCGTCCGCGGGCAGTTCACCCTGCACGACGACGACGCCGGCGTCCCGGACGGGGGCGGCGGAGGCCTCGACGAGTCCGGGCGTCATCCCGGCGTTGGCGCCGGGCAGCACCACGATGGTGTTCTCGCCGCCGTCGGCCACCTGGATGAGCGCGATCCCGGTGGCGCCGCCGGTCCGCCGGACGGACCGCAGGTCCACGCCTGCCGTCCTCAGGACGGAGAGGGCGACGTCGGCATATGCGTCCGATCCCACGGCGCCGATCAGACGGACGTCGGCACCGAGCAGGGCTGCGGCCGCCGCCTGGTTGGCGCCCTTGCCGCCGGGCAGGACCGTCAACGAGCGACCCGTCACGGTCTCACCGGGGCGCGGGTGCCGGTCGGCGGTGACCACGAGGTCCGCGTTGATGGACCCGACGACGACGATGCGCGACCCTGCACTCATACCGGGAGTCTTTCACGCCGTTCCCGCCCGGGCGTGCCCCGGACCGGTCTCGGATGGAGGCATCACGCGCCGCGGAACATAATGGACCCATGCCTACGGATGCCCCGATCGACCTGCTGCCCACCGCGCCCGCCCCGCTCGCCCCCGGCCGGGGACGGCCCGTTCAGGGACTCCTGCTCGACGTCGACGGCCCGGTGGCCAGCCCCGTGACGCGGACCGTGCCCGCCGGGATCATCGCCGACCTGCTCACGCTCGCCGCCGCGGGCTGGCCGGTGGTGTTCAACACGGGCCGCTCGGACGCGTTCATCCGTGAGCAGGTCATGGAGCCGATGCTCGACGCCGGCCTCCCGGCCGGGGTGACCTTCCACGCCGTCTGCGAGAAGGGCGCCACCTGGTTCTCGTTCACGGCCGACGGCGCCGGTGAGGTCTTCCTCGACCGCGGGCTCGCGCTGCCCACGAGCTTCGCCGACGACGTACGCGACCTCGTGGAGGAAAAGTACTCCCACCTCATGTTCTTCGACGAGACGAAGCTCGCCATGGTCTCCGTGGAGCAGTCCCTCGAAGCGGCGAACGCCGACTACCTGAACGGCCAGCGCTCCTTCGACGAGGACGTCCTCGAAATCATGCACAGCCACGACATGGGAACCTGTCGGTTGGACCGGGAGGAGCCGGACAGCAACGGGGACATCGGGTACCGGGTGGATCCGACCATCATCTCCACCGACATCGAGTCCGTCCGCGTGGGCAAGGACCTCGGCGCCGAGCGGGCGCTCACCCTGGTGGCGCCGCTCATGGACCTGCCCCGCACCTGGCGGACGGTGGGCGACTCGCGCACCGACTACGCCATGGCCGACTACCTGCACGAGCAGGGATACGACCTCGCCCACCTCGACGTCCGGCCGGCCGACGGCGTACCCGCGAAGCCCTACGAGATCCTGACCGAGGGCTCACTCATCCACGAGGAGGCGGGCGCCGCCTTCCTCGCCCGCTGCGTCGCGTCCCTCGGCTAGGACCCGTCGCCGGCCCGGCGCCGGCCCGCTTCGTCCCGGCGTTGTCCCGGCACGCTGGGTCAGGCGGCCGGCCGCGCCAGGGCGTCCTCGATCGCGGCAATCACCTCGGGAGCATCCGGTTCGACCGTCGGGGCGAACCGCGCCAGGATCGCGCCGTCGCGGCCGACGAGGAACTTCTCGAAGTTCCACTTCACGAGGCCGGGCAGGGGTCCGGTCCTGAACGTCGTCAGCTGCGCGTAGAGCGGGTGCTGGTCCCGGCCGCGGACGTCGCCCTTGGCCATGAGCGGAAAGGTGACGCCGAAGGTCCTCGAGCAGAACTCGGCGATCTCGCCGTCGTCCCCGGGCTCCTGGCCCATGAACTGGTTGCAGGGCATTCCGAGCACCACGAGGCCATCCGCCGCATACCGGCCGTACAGCGCCTCGAGGCCCGCGTACTGCGGAGTGAAGCCGCACTTCGAGGCGACATTGACCACGAGGACCGGATGGCCGCGGAAGTCCCCGAAGGACTTCCTGGTCCCGTCGTTCATGGTGAGGTCGATCCCGTACAGGCCGGACGAAGGCATGGATACTCCCAGGGGCTCGGTGGTGCTGGTGCTTCGTATCGTCGCACGCCCCGGATGGCTCCCCGACCGGACGGAGCAAAACGGCCCGCGGGCTCGTTGGAAGGAACGGCGGCCCGCAGGCCGGCCGCTGGACACCGACAGGACGGGTCACCGGATGGGCATCATCGACACGTGGAAGACGCAGCTCCGAACCACCTTCACCGACGGTGATCCGACCATCCCGCAGTGGCAGTTCGAGTTCGAGAAGGGCGACGACGTCGGATACTTCCCGGTCGACTCGGCCGTGTGGACGGTGCACAGCTCCATCACGCCCACCGTGGCAGGAATCCGTGCGCTGCTGCTGCAGACGCTGCACCCCGGAGCGATGGCCGGCGTCCACGCCCACTCCAGCTTCCGCGAGGAGCCCCTCGGGCGGCTCGCCAACACCATCCGCTGGATCTTCACGGTGACGTACGGGTCCACGGTCGCGGCGCGGGAAGGCTCCGCGTTCGTCCAGCGCCTCCACACGCGGGTGCACGGGACGTACACCGACAGCCGGGGCGCCGAAAGGCCTTATTCGGCGGCGGACCCGGACCTGATCCGCTGGGTGCACCTGGCCTTCACCGACGCCTTCCTGGCTGCGCACTCCGCGTACGGCGGACCCATCCCGGGCGGCGTGGACGGGTACGTGGCGGAATGGGCGCAGGCCGGGCGGCTGATGGGCCTCGAGGATCCGCCGCGGTCCGCCGCCGAGTTGCGCGCGCAACTCGCGGGGTTCGACGACGACCTCAGGAACAGCGAGCAGGTGCAGGAGGCGTTGACCTACATCCGCCGTCCGCCCCTGCCCCGGTCGCAGCGCCTGGGATACCAGATCCTCTTCGCGGGGGCGGTGGCGACGCTCGAACCGCGCCACCGCGAGATGCTCGGCCTGAGGGTGCCGTCCCTCGGACCGGTCCCCCTGCCGATCCGGACGGCCGTGCGGCTGGTGCTCGGGACGATCCGTCTGGGGCTGGGACCGGAGGGTCCGGCGGAGGCCGCCGCGAAGAACCGTATCCGCCGCGTCACCGGCGCCGTGGGCCCGTCGGCGGCTTAACGCAGCAGGACCCCGGCCGGAGCCGGGGTCCTGCTGGTCGTGCTGCACTGCGGAGGATGGGGGATTTGAACCCCCGAGGGCGTGAACCCAACACGCGTTCCAGGCGTGCGCCATAGGCCGCTAGGCGAATCCTCCTCATTTGGAGCAGATACCAGAATACCCATACAACCGGTTCCTGCCGAATCGCGGGAAGGACGCGGGCGGACGGCAGCGTCTCTGCGGCCCCTCCCCTCCGATTCGAACCCCACGCGATGCACTGTGTAGACTATTTCCCGGCCCCTCATGTGGTGTCATCCTGTGAACTCCCCCAGGACCGGAAGGTAGCAAGGGTAAGCGGGCTCTGGCAGGTGCATGGGGGGTCTTCACTTTAAGCGCGCGGGCAGCGGGAGGTTCCACGGTGGCAGACACGGGCGCCGGCCGCTTCGCTCCGAGCCCCTCCGGCCAGTTGCACGTCGGCAACCTCCGCACGGCCGTCCTCGCCTGGCTCTTCGCCCGCTCCACCGGACGCCGGTTCCTGATCAGGGTGGAGGACCTCGACCGCGTTCGGGCCGGCGTCGAGGCGGAGCAACTCGCCGACCTGGCCGCAATGGGGCTCTCCTCCGACGAGCCGATCCTGCGCCAGAGCGACCACATCCCCCGCTACACCCGCGCCCTGGAGCAGCTCATCGGCCAGGACCTCGCCTACGAGTGCTTCTGCACGCGACGTGACATCGCGGAGGCGGCGAGCGCGCCGCACGGCCGGCCCGGCTTCTATCCCGGCACCTGCCGGACGCTGGGCGAGGAGGACCGGGCACGACGTCGGCTCGAGCGTCCTCCGGCGCTGCGGCTGCGCTCCGCCGTCGACAGCTGGTCCGTCGAGGACCTCCTCGCCGGGCACGTCACGGCTCCGGTCGACGACGTCGTCCTGCGGCGGAACGACGGCGTGATCGCCTACAACCTCGCGGTCGTCGTCGACGACGCCGCCCAGGGCATCGACCAGGTGGTGCGGGGCGATGACCTCCTCGACTCCGCCCCCCGGCAGGCCTATCTCGCTTCCCTGCTCGGCCTGCCGGCGCCCGCCTACGCGCACGTCCCGCTGGCGGTGACGGCCGCGGGCCGGCGCTTGGCAAAGCGCGACGGCGCTGTGACACTGGAGGACCTTGCGCGGCAGGGCTGGTCCGCAGCCGCCGTGCTGGACACGATCCTCGCCTCGCTCGGTCTACCCGGCGGACAACTGGACGCGGCGCTTGCCGTGTTCGACCCGGGACGGCTGCCACGCCATCCGTGGGTGGTCGACCCCGGCGTCCTGTTCCCCACCGACGCCGGACCGGCATGCAAACCGTCAGCGCCAACCGATAAGGTTTCTCCGTGAGTACAGCCCTCTACCGCCGCTACCGTCCCGAGACCTTCGCGGACGTCATCGGCCAGGAGCATGTCACCGACCCCCTGATGGCGGCGATCGACAAGGACCGCATCAACCACGCCTATTTGTTCTCCGGGCCCCGCGGCTGCGGCAAGACCACCTCGGCGCGGATTCTCGCCCGCTGCCTCAACTGCGCGCAGGGGCCCACCTCCACCCCGTGCGGCGTGTGCGACAGCTGCGTCGAACTCGCCCGGAACGGCTCGGGGAGCCTCGACGTCATCGAGATCGACGCCGCGAGCCACGGCGGCGTCGACGACGCCCGCGATCTCCGCGAGCGCGCCACCTTCGCCCCCGTCCGCGACCGCTTCAAGATCTTCATCATCGACGAGGCGCACATGGTCACCTCGGCGGGCTTCAACGCGCTGCTGAAGATCGTGGAGGAACCGCCGGAGCACATCCTGTTCATCTTCGCGACCACCGAGCCGGACAAGGTGATCGGCACCATCCGCTCGCGGACGCACCACTACCCGTTCCGGCTCGTCCCGCCCGAGCCCCTCATGACCTACCTCGAACTGCTGTGCCGCCAGGAGGACGTGCCGGTGGCTCCGGGGGTCCTCTCGCTCGTGGTCCGCGCCGGTGGCGGATCGGTCCGCGACTCCCTCTCCGTGCTCGACCAGCTCATGGCCGGCGCGAGCGAGACCGGGCTCGACTACGAGCTCGCCGTCTCGCTCCTCGGCTACACGCATGCGACCCTGCTCGACGACGTCGTCGACTCCGTGGCCGCCGGTGACGCCGCGACGGTGTTCAACGCCGTGGACCGCGTGATCCAGACCGGGCACGACCCCCGGCGTTTCGTGGAGGACCTGCTGGAGCGGTTCCGCGACCTGATCGTCATCAACGCGGTTCCCGAGGGGGCGGCGTCCATCCTTCGCGGCGTGCCCGACGACCAGCTGAACCGGATGCGCACGCAGGCGAACCAGCTCGGCGCCGGTGAACTGTCGCGGGCCGCCGACGTCACCAATGCCGCCCTGAACGAGATGACCGGAGCCACGTCGCCGCGGCTGCATCTCGAACTGCTGTGTGCGCGCCTCCTGCTCCCGGCAGCGGACGCTTCGGTCCGTGGCACGCTCGCCCGGGTGGACCGCATCGAGCGCCGCCTCGAGTACGCCGCCGGGACTCCCGTTGCGGACGGCGGCAGCGAACCCGCCGTTGCGCCGGCCGCCGCTGCCGAGCCGGCGAAACCTCCGCGCCCACGGCTCGACGGCGTCCCCCGGACCGCCGAGGAGGCCGCCGCGCGCTGGTCGCTGCCGGTCGCCGACCCGGCCGCTCCTGCGGTGCCGTCGGCCGCCACGGGTGCGCCCGCTGTCCCTGCCGCCCGTGACCAGCAGCCGAGGACGCCCGCACCGGACTCCTCACCGGACTGGGGCGGCAACTGGGGCGTCTCCACGGACTCCGCGTTCGGAGCCCCGGAGCCCGAGACGCAGACGACGACGCGTCCCGCGGCGGGCACGCCGACGCTGGGCGCCGCTGGTACGGCGGGCACTCCGGGTGCGTCGGGTACCCCGGATGCGCCTGGCACGTCAGGCGTGTCCTCCACCCCCGACCCCGCGGACGGTGCAGGCACACCGGACATGCGGGGAGCCGAAGGCACCCAGGATGCAGCAGGGACCCCCGTCCCGACAGCTCCGCTGGGCGCGCCCACGCCGGACGACACGACTCGGGACACCCCGGTGCGGGACACCCCGGTACGGGACACCCCGGTGCGGGACACCCCGGTGCGGGACACCCCGGTACGGGACACCCCGGTGCGGGACAGCTCGGCACGGGACAGCTCGGGACCTGGCAGCTCGGCGGGCGCCGGCGACCGCGCGGTACGACCGTCTGCCGAGGAGCGTCGGCCCGACGGACCGCCGGCGATGCCGGGGGCAGGCCCCGCTTCCTCCGCCGAGCCGGCCCCGTCGTCCGGCGTGGCGCAGGGCCACCGCACTCCCCCGCAGCACCCGGCACAGGCTCCGGGCGCTCCGGCACAGCAGCATCCTGGCGCTCCGGCACAGCCGCAGGAGTCCCGGCAGCCCGAACAGGGTCGCCAGGATCAGCCCGTCGCGTCCAGTGGCAACGTCGAGATGATTCGCCGTGCCTGGCCCGAGATCATGGACGAGGTCGCGCACATCAAGCGCGCCACCTGGCTCATCGTCAATGTCTCGGCCAAGCCTCGATCGTTCGAGGGCAACCAGTTGGTCCTCGCCTTCGTGAACCAGGGCAATGCCATCGGATTCCAGCGCGGCCCCCACATGGACAACGTGAAGCAGGCGATCCACAAGGTCCTCGGCCTCACGTGCTCCATCGAAGCGGTCCACGACGCCGGCGGGTCGGGTGAGTCGGGCCCAAAAGTACCGGCCCGCACGGCGGGCTCGGGTAGTAGCCCGAGCCCTGCTTCCTCGAGGTCCGATCATGGCAGGAATCCGTCGCCCCAGGTCGGCGCTCGATCGGACGCAGACGTTGCGCCGGACGCGGGATCGACAGCACCGTCATCGTCCGCAGTGGCTGCGCCGGTGCACGCTGCAGCGGCTGAGGTAGCTGCTGCGGCCCAGTCATCGCCCACGGGCGGTGGGCCGCGTGACGCCGGGGGTGAGGCTCGTGCGCACTCATCCATCGACAAGGCACGCGACCGCCCGGACCCGGCACGCACCGCGGAAGCGACCGCTGCACCGGCCGCGGCATCCGCACCCCAGCAGGCCACGAGCGTTGCGCCCACCACCGGCCGTGCCGACACCGGGAAAGCGACGGCGGACAGCCATGATGTCGGCGGCCCGGGACACGACGCCGGACCAGCCGCGGCGCGCGGAACCGCCGACGCACCGCCGTCGAACCGGGGGGAGAAGCCCTCGCCGACGGGCGGCGCCAGCCGTGACACCCGCCCCGCCGAGCGCTCGACAACGGCGGGCACGGAGACGGTCGGCGCCTGGGACCCCTCCATGTCGGACGACTCCTGGGCGCTCGTCGAGCCTCCCGAGGAGGCGTTCGATCCCGGTCCGGGCCGGGGTTCCGTCCCGGAGAACCCCTCCGATCGCCGCGCCACTGGTCCAGACGGAGCCGGAGGAGCGCAGCCGCCCACGCCCCAGACACCCACGACCTCCACGTCCGACCGGACGGGCGGCCAGGGCATGAGCATGCAGCATCCTCCTCGTCCCGCGACACCCCAGGGCGCGTCCGCTCCCCGACCCGGCGCGCGATCGCAGGGAGCTGCCGCGGGCCCGGCCCCCACCCCGACCGCGTCGCGGTCCGTCGTCTGGAGCCCGCCGGACACGGCAGCGCCCCCCGCGTCCGGAGAAGACCGCACGACGCCCGCCTCCCCCGACGCGGACCTCCCGGCACCACGGACGGCACACCAGGCGCCTGCCGCACCCACGGCGCCCGCCGAACCCAGGAAGCCTGTCGTCCCGAGATTCGCGGCCCCGGGCGCTCCGGCGGCGCCCAGCACGTCGACGCCCGGGACGCCGACCCCCGGCACGACGGCGCCCGACGGCGGAACCGGACTGGATCGACCGGTTGCAGCCGGTGACGTTCGGCAGAAACCGGTCAGCCGCTACCAGCAACTGCTCGACGAAGCCGCGCGGAAGCGCGCCGAGGAGGCAGCCGCAACGCGAGGGTCTGCGGATCTGCGCTTCGTCGAGGACGAGCCGAGCGCGGACGACGAGACGATCGAGGACTCGGCGCTCGTCGGGCGCACCGCGATCGAACGGATCCTCAACGGGCGCCTGATCGAGGAACGCAGCATCGACGGCCAGTAGGCCGCACGACGTCGGTCGGCCGCGCCTGACACAGCCGCGCACGCTCAGGGCGTAACGCCGGTCCGGCCCGGAGGCGTTCCGGCCACCGCCGCAGGGCGGACAATGGAGGGTGCGCTTCTTCCCGCTGACGCGGGTGGGTGCGGACCACGACCTTGGTGCCGGAGACCCGGCGCCGTCACCACATGCAGAAGAGGACTCACCGTGTACGAAGGCGCAGTGCAGGAGCTTATCGACGAGCTCGGACGCCTGCCCGGGGTCGGCCCGAAGTCGGCCCAGCGCCTCGCGTTCCACATCCTGGAAGCGGACGGCGAGGACATGCAGCGCCTGGTCACGGCGATCACCACGGTCAAGGAGCGCGTGAAGTTCTGCAGCGTCTGCGGCAACGTCGCCGAACAGGAACAGTGCGCCATCTGCCGCGATCCGCGCCGCGATGCGACCATGATCTGCGTCGTCGAGGAATCGAAGGACGTGATCGCCGTCGAGCGCACGCGCTCCTTCCGCGGGAGGTACCACGTGCTCGGGGGCGCCATCAATCCCATCGCGGGCGTCGGCCCGGATCAGCTGCGCATCCGCGAACTGCTCGCCCGCCTGTCGGACGCGCAGATCCAGGAAATCATCATCGCCACCGACCCGAACCTGGAGGGCGAAGCGACGGCCACCTATCTGGTGCGCATGCTCAAGACCATCGGCATTCCCGTCACACGGCTCGCATCCGGTCTCCCGGTCGGCGGCGACCTGGAGTACGCGGACGAGGTGACGCTCGGCCGGGCCTTCGAGGGCCGCCGCGTCATGTCCTGACGCGAGCGACCCCCGGAAAGGCCACCTAGGCGATGCGCGTCCCCCGCGCCAGGCGCCTGGCGGGCATCGTCAGCCTTCGGCGGGCGGCCAGCAGGAGCGAGGCCGCCAGGAGCAGCTGGATCCCCAGACCCAACGGCCAGATCGGAGTACCCTGGGGCAGCGGCCGCAGCGCCTGGGTCGCCTCCTCACAGGTCTGGTCGGTGTCGGGCCCGGCCTGGGCCGAGCGCACGCCCTGGCTGATCGTCTCCATGACGCCCGGCGTGTAGTACGGCCCGGCGGTGGGACCGTAGGGGTCCGGCGCCCCGGGCTCCGGCAGGTCCTCGACGCTGTAGGGAACGGCGTCCGCCACCACGACGAACGGATTCGCGGCCAGGATCCAGGTGATGTACTGCGTGTTCGGCACCTCCGACTGGTAGGTCTGCGTCACGCACTCCATCTGGGCGCCCGGCTCGGGCGCGCCCATGTCGTCGAGGCTGCTCTCCGGGTAGGTGTAGTAGGAGGACCTCATCGTCCGCTCCTCCATCACGAGCAGGGTACTCAGCCCGAAGACGATCACCGTGCCGACGGCCAGCAGCGCCACCAGCATGTAGGTGCTCACGATGGAGAAGAGCGGGCGGTTCGCGAGCGCCGAGACGCCCACACCGATCGCGCAGACGATGCCGAGTTCCACCGCGAGCATCAGGAGCGAGACGACCGCCTCCTGGCCGTTGACGCCGCCGAGCGCCAGCGCCCAGAAGATGAAGGGGGTGCTGAGGACGAGGAACGCGAGGGACCCTGCCCAGGAGGCCAGCCACTTCCCGGCGAGCAGCTGCCCCGGTGTCAGCAGGGTGACCTGCAGGATCGCGAGGGTTCCGCCCGCACGGTCACCGTTGATGGCGTTCGCCGAGAGCCCGGGAGAGACCAGGAGCCCGAAGAGGAGGACGAATCCGACGATCAGGTCGAAGAGGATCCCACCCTCGTTGTCGGTGGTCCCGATCACGCCGAGGCCGAGGACGAAGATGAAGCCGATCACCACGAACCAGATGCCGAGCATCCAGTACCAGCCCCTGCCCCGAAGCCGCTGCTTCATCTCGAGGGTGAACACGGTGCGGACCGCGGTCCTGAAGGGTAGCGAGGCCGAGGATCGGACGGGATTGGGGGTCGAGGGTTCGGTCACTGTGCTCATCGTCTGTCCGTATCAAGGCTCATGTAGGTCTCTTCGAGCGCACCGCCGGCGGGTGCGAAAGCGGTGACGACGACGTCGGCCATCACCAGGGTGCGCAACAGCCACGAGGCCTCTGCGGTGCTGCCGAGCTGGACGAGGAATTCCTCACGCCGCGAGTCGAGGCGCGTCTCGTAGCGCACCCCGTGGCTTTGCAGGGCCGCGGCGAGGGCGGACATCGGTTCGGCCTGGATGTAGTAGCGGCGCATCTGGCCGCCCGCCTCGTCGAGCGTCTGGCTCTTCACCGACCGCCCTCGGCTGACGAAGACGGCGCGGTCGGCGATCTCGTCGAGCTCCGACAGGACGTGGCTGGAGACCACGACGGTCTTGCCCGCTGCGGCGAGGGAGCGTAGGAGGGACCGCAGGTCCACCCGCGATCCGGGGTCGAGACCCGACGCCGGCTCGTCCAGGAGCAGGACCTGCGGGTCGTGGATCAGGGCACGGGCCAGGCTGAGCCGTTGCTGCTGCCCGCGGGAGAGGACGCGGGCGGGCTGGTCGGCGAGCTCGGTGAGCTTGACGGCCGCGAGGAGTTCGTCGGCCCGCCGGGTCCGGTCCGTACGGCTCATCCCGTAGAGCGCGCCGATCGTCGTCAGCACCTCCCGGACAGTCAGCGATTCCCAGGCTCCCAGGGTGTCCGGCATCCAGCCGACCCTGCTCCGCACCTCCCCGGGCTGCGCGACGGGGTCGAACCCTGCCACCCGGACGGTGCCGAGATCGGGAGCCAGGAGGCTCGCCATCATCAACAGCAGGGTCGTCTTGCCGGAGCCGTTCGGACCGATCAGAGCGGTCACTTCCCCGGGCGGAGCCTCGAAATCGATATCGCGGACGGCCTGCACCGAGCCGAAGCTCCGTGCGACCCCCTCGACAACGATTCCCCCAAATTCGTTGGTCATGGTCTGACACTAGGCGACGCGGGAGCATTTGGACCGGAAGCCGGCAGGTTCTTATTCGGACCCCGACTTTGAGCGGACGATTCCCCCGCCGCTACACTGACACGGGCGCGGAATCAGGATCCCCCGCTCCCCTCAGGCGCCGATGCTGCCGCCCGTTCCAGCAACCACGGCCGGCTGACGCCGCCGTCCTCCTTCTTCAGTGAGCGAGTGCATGAGCCTCATAGTCCAGAAATTCGGCGGATCGTCGGTGGCCGACGCCGATGGCATCAAGCGCGTCGCACAGCGGGTCGTCGACACCCAGGCTGCGGGTCATCAGGTGGTCGTCGTCGTCTCCGCCATGGGGGACAGCACGGACGAGCTGCTGGACCTCGCAGCCCAGGTGAGCCCGACGTCGTCGGACGCCCGGGAGATGGACATGCTCCTGAGCGCGGGCGAGCGCATCTCCATGGCCCTCCTGGCGATGGCGATCCACGCGACCGGCGCCTCCGCGCAATCCTTCACCGGCAGCCAGGCCGGCATGATCACGGATGCCATCCACGGCAAGGCGCGGATCATCGACGTCTCCCCGCACCGCATCCGGACCGCCATCGAGAAGGGCGACGTCGCGATCGTCGCCGGGTTCCAGGGCATGAGCCGTGACAGCAACGACATCACGACGCTCGGCCGCGGCGGGTCGGACACCACCGCCGTCGCCCTCGCGGCGGCGCTCGACGCGGATGTCTGCGAGATCTACACGGATGTGGACGGCGTGTACACCGCGGATCCCCGGGTGGTCGCGTCGGCGCAGAAGATCGACACGATCTCGAGCGAGGAGATGCTCGAGATGGCGGCGTCGGGTGCCAAGATCCTGCATCTGCGGTGCGTCGAGTACGCACGCCGCTTCGGCGTCCCCCTGCATGTCCGCTCGTCCTTCAGCCACAACGAGGGCACCTGGGTGCTTCCCAGCCCCGACGACCAGATCAAGATTCAAGAGGGAGAACCCTTGGAACAGCCCATCATCTCCGGCGTCGCGCACGACCGCTCCGAAGCGAAGGTCACCGTGGTCGGGGTGCCCGACATCCCCGGCAAGGCGGCCGAGATCTTCGGCATCATCGCCGGCGCCAACACGAACATCGACATGATCGTGCAGAACGTCTCCACGCACGGATCGGGCCGCACGGACATCTCGTTCACCCTCCCGATCGTCGACGGCGCCGAGGCGCTCGCCGCACTCGACGCCGCCCGGGACGGCGTCGGCTTCGAATCGGTCGACTACAACGAGAAGATCGGCAAGCTCTCGCTGATCGGCGCGGGCATGCGATCGAATCCCGGTGTCTCCTACCGCTTCTTCCGCGCCCTGTCCGACGCCGGGGTGAACATCGACATGATCTCGACGTCGGAGATCCGCATCTCCGTCGTCACCGGCGCCGAACTGCTCGACACCGCGGTTCGCGCGGTGCACGCCGCCTTCGAGCTCGACGGCGAGACCACCGCGACCGTGTACGCCGGAACCGGCCGGTAACGCTTCCTCCGGGGGCGTCCGCCCGCCGACCGCGGCCCATGAGTGGGACTCCCAGGACATGCCCCCTGACATGACCCAGACGGCGGGCCCGCGTGACGCAACGGACGGCCGCTGGACAGGGAGAAGGCCGGTGGATCAGGGATCCACCGGCCTTCTCCCTGTTATTCAGCTGGTGTTACTTGTTCCCGGTCGGGGTGATGGATTCCCGGGGGCCGGTGAGGAGCTTGTCCGCCGGGCTGACGGCGGGAAGCTCCGCGTCCGGCTGAACCGTCGCAGTGCCCTGTCCGTCGACGACGACCGTCACGAAGGTCACGGCCGAGGATCCGGCGTAGGTCACGCGACCCACGTAGGAGCCGGGCTCCAGGCCCGTCCAGGCGAGGGTCACCTTGCCCGTGCTGCCGTTCGCGAGAGCGAGCGGATTAGGGGTCAGCGTCGCGTTGTCCTCGGTGCCGCTGAGGACAGCCGCGTCGATGCTGCCGGCGGTCGGCGCGTTGCCGTTGCTGGCGTACAGGTTGGCGATGATCCGGTACTTGCCGGGCGCCGGGTTCTCGAGCGTGATGGTCTCGCTGGCATCCGCCGTCGCCACCTGGGTGACGGTGCCGGCCGGCGTGATCAGGAACATGTCGAAATCGGCGGTCGGGTCGCTCGAGAGGACCGAGAACCTCGCGATCGGGGCACCGGCGGGGACGGTGACGTCCTTGACGGCGTTCGAGGCGTTGTTCCCATTGGCGAGGTCACCGGGAACCAGGTTGATCGCCGTCGTGTCCGCCTTGCCGAGACCCTGCAGCGTCATCTGGATCGGGGTGTTCGTTCCCGAGGTGACGTCGAAGGTGCCGCTGCCGTCAGGACCCGTGGAGGTGAAGGCTGCCTCGGCCGGAGCCTTGACGGCCTGCGGGCGGACAGCCACCGGTGAGGTGACGGTCTTGCCCTGGCCGGACCAGGTGAGGGATCCGCCGGCGAACGTGCCGAACGGCGCGCTCTGGTTCTCGAAGGAGACCTTGAAGGTCCGCTTCTCGCCCGGCGCGCTGAAGTTCAGGATCTCCGGGGTGACGGTGACCTTCACGCCGGGGACGTTCGCGGTCGCACGGTAGAGGCCCGGGGTGACGGCCGTGACCGTACGGGTGACCTCGATGCGTCCGGTCAGGTTGCCCAGAGCGAAGGACGGCACGTTGGTGTCCTTCGTGGCGACGGGCTCCACGTCGTTCATGCCGAGCTCGACGCCGGTGCCCTCGATGAAGCCGAGGTAGTCCTTCACGGTCTGGTCGTAGACCAGTCCGGGGCTGAGGACGGTCGCCGGGTTGATGTGCCCGGCGCCCACGGCGAGGACGTCGGTCTCGACGGCGCCGGTGGCGGTCTTCAGCGGGTAGGCCGTGGTCATCATGGCCGACTTCACGGTGGCCGGGGACCAGGCCGGGTTCTTGGCGAGAACCAGCGCGCCGAAGCCTGCGATGTGGGGCGAGGCCATGGAGGTACCGGAGAGGAACCCGAACTGCGCGCCCTTGGAACCGATCGTGGAGACGCCTGCGAGGACGGCGACACCGGGAGCCGCGATGTCCGGCTTCAGCAGGTCGGAATCAGTGGCCAGCAGCGGGCCGCGCGAGGAGAACCCGGCGATCTGCGGTGTGGGAGGCAGGGGCTTGCCCGTGGTGTCCGTAGGCTGCAGGGCGACGGTGATCGACGGGTTCGCCGCGACCTTCGCCTTGAGCTCGAGGGCTTCCGGGGCGTTGACGTGCACCGTCGGCACGACGTGCTGGTCGGTGTCCGTCGAGGAATCGACGAGGTTGACGAGGATCATGCCCACGCCTCCGGTGCGAAGCACCTCGGCGCTCTTCGCCGTGCGGTCGAAGACGCCGCGGTCGCAGACCACGATCTTGCCGGCGACCTTCGCCGGGTCGAGGGTATCGGGGCCGCACAGGTTCGGGGTCTGCGCGCCTGCCGCTGCTGCGTTCGCCGCGAGGACGACCGGGGTCGCGGGGACACCGGCGCGCATGATGGAGGCGCCACGGTACTTGGTGCCGTCCGAGAACTCGGCGGTGCCCTGCAGTTCGTAGTTGAAGGTGCTCGCGGCGACCGTGGTCATCCACGGGGCGCCGTGGTTCACGGTGCTGGCGGTCGGGCCGGAGTTGCCGGCGGAGGCAGCGACGAAGATGCCCGCGGACGTGGCCGAGAGGAAGGCGAGGGACACAGGATCCGTCGTCGTCGTCGTGCTACCCGAGATCGAGTAGTTCAGCACATCGACGCCGTCGAGGATGGCCTGGTTGATGGCATCGATCGACGCGGAGGAGTAGCAGCCGCCCGTGTTGGGGTTCGTGTCCTCCCAGCAGGTCTTGTAGACCGAGATCTTCGCCTCGGGGGCCACGCCGGAGGAGACGCCGAAGTCCCGGCCGTCCACGGTCTGGGTGACGCCCGCGTTGCCGGCGGCGGTGCTGGCGGTGTGCGTGCCGTGGTTGTCGATGTCCACCGGGGAGAGGACTTCCTCGGGGGCGCGGTTCTCGGCAGGGACGTTGGCGACGAAGGCGTCGGCGAAGTACTGCGCGGAGAGGACCTTGGAGTTGCAGAGGCTGCCGTCGAAGTCCTCGCCGACCTGACAGTCACCGGTGAAGGTGGTGCCGTCGGCCTTCAACATGGCGATCTTGCCGTCGGCGGTGCGGTAGGGCTCGCCCACCTTGGGCTTGGAGTTGCCGGGGAGGGGTTTGACGGGCTTGCCGGCGAAGAAGGGGTTGTCGGGGGCGTAGCCGGTGTCGATCACGCCGACGACCGTTCCCTTGCCCGCGTTCTTCTTGCCACCGAACTGGGTCTTCCAGGCTCCCTTGTTGCCGTCGAGCCCGAGGAAATCGATGGTGGAGTAGTCCGGCGCGTTCTCAACGTCCGGTGCGACCATGAGGACCTTGTCGCTCTTCGCGAGTTCGATGGCCTGGTCGGCGGTGAGGTCAGCGGCAAATCCGTTGATCGCCGCGGTGTAGGTGCGGTCGACCTCGATGTCCTCCGCGGCGGCGACCTCCTGCTGCTTGGTCTCGAGGAACTTCGAGTACTGCTGCACGTTCTTCGCCTGGGCGTCGAGCTTCTTGCCGGGCTCGGGCTTCGTCGCTGCGATGCCCTGTACGCCGCCCTGATAGGTGGCCAACGGCTTGTCCGCGAGGACCACGATGTATTTGCCGGCCGGGTACTGCGCCGGATCCAGGTTCTTCACGGGCGCCTTCTGCGACGTCACCGACGTGACCGGCGCTGCGAAGGCAGCAGGCGCCACGGCCGTTGACGAGACCAGTAGTGGCAGACCCAGGACGATCGCCGCGGCGGCGCGCAGACTGGTGCGCCCCTGCCCGGCATTTCTCCGTTGTGTCATAGGAAGGTAGTGCCTCTCGTAAAAGTGCGGGCCGACCGAAGCCGTTCCCCCGATGCCGCGGTCTCCCGTATGGGACCCACTCCTGTGATCACGATCACAGACGCCACAGCGAGCACAAACGTACCTCAGGCAACACATTCTCACCAGACGGATCGCGCATCGTCTCCCAGAATCTTCACAGGGTATTTACCAAAAATGGGCGGGGTGATAATGGGACAATGCCTCTCGCCCCGATCCGCCTCGCCGAGACCGTATGGCAGGATCGCGAGCAGCGGCACCGGGACCGGGTAGCCCGCTTCACCGAGCCCTACCTCGACAGGCGGTCGCGCGGGGCGCGTCACCCGGTGGAGGATTTTCTCTTCACCTACTACAGCCAGAAGCCCGGCCAACTCATGCGGTGGCATCCCGGGACCGACGTGGTCCTGACGGGACCGGCCGCGCTCGAACGCACCACCTGGAAGTACTACGCCGTCGCCGCCGACGGCGTCCGGGTGGACGCACAGCGCTTCGCCGCCGAGAGGCGTGACGCCGTCGACTTCGCCCGGATGATTCTCACCCGGACAGCGGCGCGGCCCGCGCAGTTCGGCTGCTTCGGACTGCACGAGTGGGCGATGGCGTACCGGTCGGCGGTCAACGGCGTGCGCCACGAATACCTGCAGCTGCGTCTCGGCGCGGACGGCACCGACGGCGTCGTCGACTCCGCGCGGATCCGCTGCACGCACTTCGACGCCTTCCGGTTCTACACCCCGGAGGCGGTACCCCTCAACGAGCACACGCCCACACGCCAGACGCAACGGGACCTCGAGCAACCGGGTTGCCTCCACGCCACCATGGACCTGTACAAGTGGGCCTACAAACTCACGCCGCTGCTGCCCAGCGAGATCGTCATGGACTGCTTCGAACTGTCCTGGCGGGTCCGGACGATGGACATGCGGGCCTCTCCGTACGACCTCACCGACTGGGGCTACGCACCGATCGCGATCGAGACGGCCGAGGGCAAGGCCGAGTACGTCCGGCTGCAACGCGGCTTCGCCGAGGAGTCGCAGGCGCTCCGTGCACGACTCCTCGGACTGCTCGATGACGCCCTGGGTGCGCCGTAGCAGGGTGATCCTCGCGGCACCGGGCAGACCTCCTCGCCGTCGTCCCTCGTTGTCCTACCACCAGCCGTTACGCTGGGGAGTCAGCCGAAGGGGACACCATGACCAGCACCGATCCGACGCCGACTCCCCGCAGGGTGCGCGGAACCGCCCGGCGCGTCCTGCTCCCCCTCGCCGCGCTGACCCTCGCTCTGTCCGCCTGCGGGCAGGGCGGGCCGGCTACCAAACCCGATGAACAGGAGACCGCCGTGCAGTCCTCCACCCCGTCACCCGCGCCGGACGAAAGCACCGCGCCGGGCCCGGCGCCCTCCGCACCGGCGACCTCCGCCCCGTCGGCGGCCCCGGCTCCGTCGGCCGCCCCGACGAACGCCCTGCTGACCGTGTCCGTCCGGCAGGACGACTCGTCCGACCCGGTGCAGTACGTGCTCGAATGCGTCGACGGCGTCCCCGGGCCGGCCTCCACGCATCCGAACGCCGACGCAGCCTGCGCGACCCTCACGCGGCTCGGCACGTCCTTCTTCACCGCGCGCCCGAACAAGGACGTGATCTGCACCCAGCAGTACGGCGGCCCGCAGACCGCGAGCATCACGGGTGAGCTGAACGGGACCCCGATCGTGGGATCGTTCTCGCTCACGGACGGCTGCCAGATCTCACGGTGGAACAGTGCGACGGACCTGCTGGGGGCGCCGGGCGCGCAGTGACCCGATCCGGCCCGACGCCGTCGCCGCCCGACCGGGTCTTCGGGCGTGCAGCACGGCTCGCGCGGGCCGGCGCGGAATCCCCGCTAGACTTGGACGGCAAGCTCGCGGAGCGCCGGTATCGACCCAGATGCGGCGTGAGACGGCACTTCCGGGCAACTGCATTTAATGCTGGAACCCCCAGCACTTGCCGCTCACGCACAGGAGTTGCCGGATGCCCCGGATTGTTGTCGATGTCATGCCCAAGCCCGAGATCCTCGACCCGCAGGGTAAGGCGATCGCCGGAGCCCTCCCCCGGATCGGCCTCACCGGTTTCGCCGGCGTCCGTCAGGGCAAGCGCTTCGAGCTGACCGTGGACGGTGACGTCACCCAGGAGATCCTCGAGCAGGCCCGCCACGCCGCCACCACGCTGCTCTCCAACCCGGTCATCGAGGACGTCACGCGCGTGGAGGTCATCGAGGAGGACGGCCAGTGACCACCTCCAACCTCGAGACCCCGCTCATCGGCGGCCCCCAGCCCGCCGCCGACAGCGGTGACGGTGCGCTCGACGGCGTGAGGGTCGGCGTCGTCACGCTCCCCGGATCGCTCGACGACCGCGACGCCGTCCGTGCCGTCCGCCTCGCCGGTGGCAGCGCCGTCCAGCTGTGGCACGGCGACCACGACCTGCAGGGCGTCGACGCCGTCATCATCCCCGGCGGATTCTCCTACGGCGACTACCTCCGTGCCGGTGCCATCTCGCGTTTCGCGCCGCTCATGGAGCAGATCACGACGGCGGCCTCGGGCGGGGCGGACGCCCTCCCTGTCCTCGGTATCTGCAACGGGTTCCAGGTCCTCACGGAGGCACACCTGCTGCCCGGTTCGATGATCAAGAACAACCACCTCCATTTTGTCTGCCGTGACCAGCGCCTGCGCGTCGAGAACGCCGGCACCTTCTGGACCGCGGACTACGCGGACGGCGAGGAGATCGTCATCCCGCTCAAGAACCAGGACGGGCAGTTCGTCGCCGACAACCGCACCCTCGACGAGCTCGAGGGTGAAGGCCGCGTCGTCTTCCGCTACGTCGACGGAAACCCGAACGGCTCGCGCCGCGACATCGCCGGCATCTCGAACATCGCGGGCAACGTCGTCGGGCTCATGCCGCACCCCGAGCACGCCGTCGAAGCCGGCTACGGACCGGACTCCTCGGCCCGCGGCGACGTCGGCGTCCGCGGTGGCACCGACGGGCTCGGCATCTTCACCTCGGTACTCAAGAAACTGGTGGGCTAAGTGACTGCAGGAACAACGTCCCGGACCTTCAATATCGACACCGTCGCGAATGCGGAGGCCACCCCCGGCCAGGCCCTCCCCTGGGCGGAACTCGGGCTCAAGGAGAACGAGTACCGGCGCGTCGAGGAGATCCTCGGGCGCCGGCCCACCGGCGCCGAGCTCGCCATGTACTCGGTGATGTGGAGCGAGCACTGCTCCTACAAGTCCTCCAAGGTGCACCTGCGCCAGTTCGGCGAGAAGGTCACGGAGGCCATGAAGGAGCACCTCCTCGTGGGGATCGGCGAGAACGCCGGCGTCGTCGACATCGGGGACGGCTGGGCCGTGACCTTCAAGGTGGAGAGCCACAACCACCCGTCCTTCGTCGAGCCCTACCAGGGCGCGGCGACGGGTGTCGGAGGGATCGTCCGCGACATCATCTCCATGGGCGCCCGCCCGGTCGCCGTCATGGACCCGCTGCGTTTCGGTGCGATCGACCACCCGGACACCGCGCGTCTCGTGCACGGGATCGTCGCGGGCATCGGCGGATACGGCAACTCGCTCGGCCTGCCGAACATCGGCGGTGAGGTGGTCTTCGACGCCGTCTACCAGGGCAATCCGCTCGTCAACGCCCTCGCGGTCGGCGTGCTGCGCCACGAGGACATCCGGCTCGCCAATGCGTCCGGCGCCGGCAACAGGGTGGTCCTCTTCGGCGCCCGCACCGGTGGTGACGGCATCGGGGGTGCCTCCGTCCTGGCCTCCGAATCCTTCGACTCCTCGAAGCCGTCCAAGCGCCCCGCCGTCCAGGTGGGCGACCCGTTCGCCGAGAAGGTGCTCATCGAGTGCTGCCTCGAACTGTTCAAGGCGGGCGTGGTCGAGGGCATCCAGGACCTCGGGGCGGCGGGCATCTCCTGCGCGACGTCGGAGCTCGCCTCCAACGGTGACGGCGGCATGCACGTGGAGCTCACCAACGTGCTGCTCCGCGACCCCTCGCTCACCCCCGGCGAGATCCTGATGTCGGAATCGCAGGAGCGCATGATGGCGGTCGTGACGCCCGAGAACGTGGACGCGTTCGAGGCGATCATGGACAAGTGGGCCGTGGAGTACTCCTGGCTCGGCGAGGTCACCGACACGGGCCGGCTCATCATCGAGTGGGACGGCGAGAAGATCGTCGACGTCGACCCCCGCACCGTCGCCCACGAGGGCCCCGTCTACGAGCGTCCCTACCACCGGCCCGCATGGCTCGACGGCGTCCAGGCCGACTCGTTCGGGCCCGAGCGGCCCGCCGACCTGCGCGAGGCCGTCCTCGAACTGATGGCGTCCCCCAACATGTGCGCCAAGAACTGGGTCACCGACCAGTTCGACCGTTACGTGCAGGGCAACACGGCCCTCGCCATGCCCGACGACGCCGGCGTGGTGCGGGTCGACGAGGAGACCGGCCTCGGCATCGCGATCTCCACCGACGCGAACGGCCGCTACTCCTACCTGAACCCCTACGAGGGGGCGCGCCTGGCGCTCGCCGAGGCGTACCGGAACGTGGCGACGTCCGGCGCCGAGCCGCTCGCCGTCACCGACTGCCTGAACTTCGGCTCGCCCGAGGACCCCGAGGTCATGTGGCAGTTCGCCGAGACCGTCCGTGGCCTCGCCGACGCCTGCCAGGAGCTCGGCGTGCCGGTGACCGGCGGCAACGTCTCGCTGTACAACCAGACCGGCGGGGTCGCCATCCATCCCACCCCGGTGGTCGGCGTGCTCGGCGTGTTCGACGACGTCGCCCGGCGCACGCCGTCGGGCTGGCGAGAGGACGGTCAGGCGATCTATCTGCTGGGCACCACGGCGGACGAGCTGGACGGCTCCGAGTGGGCCAACCTGCGCGGACACCTCGGCGGGCAGCCCCCGGCGCTGGACCTCGCTGCCGAGAAGACGCTCGCGGCGATCCTCGTCAACTGCTCGCGGGACGGCATGATCGACGGCGCCCACGACCTCTCCGAGGGTGGCCTCGCAGCGGCCCTGAGCGAGATGGCGTTGCGCTTCGACGTCGGTGCGCGGATCGGGCTGGACGAGCTGTGCGAGCGTGACGGCATCGACGCGTTCACGGCGCTGTTCAGCGAGAGCCAGGCACGCGCCGTCGTCAGCGTCCCCCGCTCCGAGGAGGTCCGCTTCAATGACATGTGCACGGCGCGGAACTTCCCCACCATCCGGATCGGCGTGGTGGACACCGAGAACCAGGCCCTCGACGTTCAGGGCTACTTCACGCTGCCGCTGGACCGGTTGCGTGAGGCCCACGAGGGGACGCTCCCACAGCACTTCGGCTGACCCGGGCCGTGGGGGGCGGACCCCTGCGGGTCGGGGCCGCCGCGCCGGGCGCCCGGATCCGGTGCGGCGTTCCACCGGATCGGGGCCGATGCCGCGGATCTGTGCGAAGCGGACTGACCGGGTCGGGGGCCGCCGCGCCGGGCGCCCGGACCCGGTACGGCGTTCCACCGGATCGGGGCCGATGCCCCGGCTCTGTGGCAGGGCAGGGGGCGCCACAGCCCGCTCCGACAGGGCGCGTCGTCATCAGCCCCCGAAGACCATGGGAGCCATCGTGAACCGTCGGACCAGCCCACCGGCCGGATCCCGGCGTAGCCTCAGGCGGTTTTCGGCATCGCCGTGACGACGACGTTCTTGCCCCACGGGTCCTCGGTGTAGCAGCTGATGAGGACCACGCGGTTCGGGACGATGTTCCAGATGTCGCTGTCCTTCAACGTGTCCTTGTCATGGGTGGTCACCGAGTCGACGACGTAGGTGAGATCCCCCGTCTCGACGGTCAGCGTGAACTCCGCGCCCATCAGGGACTTGTCGCTCAGAGCGTTGAACGGGGCGTCCTTGCCGTCCCAACTGTGGCCCGCGATGTAGGTGGTGTTGTCCGATCCGGCGCCGGGGATCCCGTAGGACGTGAGCCAGTACGCGTCGATCGTGAGCGGCGGGACGAGGGTCTGCGCGGCGAGGTCAGCCTCGCTCGGCGTCAGTGGCAGGACAGCCATATCGATTCCCGCTGCGGGAAACGACAGGGCGGTGGGTGAGGCTGCGGCGGGACCGGGCGCCGGGGCGGACGCCGTTGGCGCCGGGACCGTCGCGGCGGAGGAGGGCGCGGACGACGGCGCGGGCGTCGCGACAGCCGACAGCGTGCCCGACGACGACGGGGCACCGGAGGACGACGGTGGCAGGACGCCGACGGCGATCGCCAACCCGACGGCGACGACGGGCAGCAGCACCCAGCGCTTCGCGAAAGGGCGGCGCGGCTGCTGGAGCGTCTGCGCGGAAGGGCCCTGCTGGTCCGAGGGTCGGTCGGGCATCGGGGGCTGTTCCATGGCGGTGCTGTCCTGAAGTCGAAGGGGGATGGTGCACCACACCGCACCGGCCCGGAGCTGCGGTCTCTCGACCACGATTCCGGACCGGGGCGGCGAGGGTCTAGCGCTGTGCGCGCTCGAGGCGGCGCATGCGAGCAGCGGTGACCGCAGGAACCGCGACCCCGACGGCCAGCAGCGCGGCGATGAGAACCACAGCGGCACTGTCGTCCTCGGTCGTCACAGCCGTCTGGACGTTCAGGCCCTTGTTCGTCCCCATCGGTGCCGTCACGACTGCACCCGGTGCGACCGGAGCGACGACGGGGGCGACGGGCGCCGGACCCACCGGCGTGACGCCTTGTCCCGCCGGCACGACGGGTGCAGGCGCCACCGGTGCCGGCACGACGGGTGCAGGATCGACGCCGATGGCGTTGGCATCGCATGCGGCGAGGAACGCCTTGAACAGGTCGAGGAGCTGGTGGGCGAGAGCTTCGTTCCCGCTGAGCTGGAGCAGGAGTTCGTCTGCCTCGACCGCTGCAGCATCGAGCGCGTCGAGGGCGGCCTGCACCTCGGGCGTATTCGTTACAACGTCGTACGCATCCAGCGCGGCATAGTACGCCTCACCGGCCTCGTCTTCGGCGGCCAGAGCAGCCAGCAGCGCCTGCTGCGCTTCGATGACGGCAGGGTCCGTGTCAGGGTCCTCGGCGGTCGATGCCGCTTCGGCTGCGGCGAGCGTCGCGTCGGCGTCGATTGTCGCCTGAGCCGCTACCTCCAACGCTTTTTCAGCGCCGGCGATCTGAGCTTCAGCGGCAACCGCGGCCTCCGACGTCGCGGCCACCTGGCTCACCGCGTCGAAGTTCTGGCTCGCGTCCTCGATCGCTGCCATCGCCAGTTCGAACTGGGTGACGAAGCTGAGGTCGACACCGGCTGTACTCAGTGCCGCATTGAATTGGGTGGATGCCTGCAGGCACGCGGCGTCGCCGGGTGCGGCCGCGGCCGTCGGAGCGCCGAGGAAGAGTCCGCCGGCGAGAAGGGTGGCCGTCGAACCTGCGGCAACCCACTTCTTGGTGCTGATCATGTATTCGCTTCTCCTGAACACGTAGTTTCCCCCGGGCTATCCCGACGGAGCAGCGTGCGGCCCCACGCGCAAGCAGCGCCCTCGAAGAGGGCGCTGCGAACGAGATCGCTATGATCCGCTGATCGCCACCAGGACGTGGGCTAAGGAGCTGAGACTTCCCTGAACGATCGCTGTAAGCATCAACCTAGGGCTGTTGTGTGACGGAAGCAACGTAGAGGGGCTATTGGGACACATCACGTTCGGGTTTCGACGACGTTGCTCCCCGGAAGGCCGGGCAGCGGGGGCCGCCGCGCCGGGTGCCCAGACCCGCGGCGGCGTCCCACCAGATCGGAGCCGATGCCCCGGCTCTGTGCCCCGAGGCGCGCGCGGGACCGGAAACGTCAGGCGCCAGCAAGCTCCCGCGCGGCCTTCACGTACCGCGACAGGACGTACCGCTGGGTCAGCCGTGTCACCGGCGATGCGAGCCGATAGAGGAGGGTCGCCGGCACACTGTAGGCCGAACAGAGAAACAGCAGCCGGTTGTCGGCCGTCAGCTCTGCATGGAACCCCTCCTCGCCCCGCACCGGATGGCCCGGCAGCGTGCCGTAGCCGAACCCGCCGCGCTGGCCCGGGACCGCCCTGCCCGCGCCGTCGAGCTGCGGCGCGCGAGACCAGAGCACCCTGCACGGGGCCTTGATCCGCGCGGGGCCGATCCCGAACCCGGAGACGACGCGGACGCCGGGATCGGCGCGCCCGGCGTCGGACTCCATGGTGAGCCCGGCCCGGCGGTGCAACTCCCACGCGAGGATTCCCTCGGTCAGGGCGATGAAGGCGGCCGAAGGATCTTCGGCGGGGATCTCGTGGGACTCCACCATCACGGTGTAGCCGGCCGGCCATCCGCCCTCGAGGGGGTCGGGGAAGGGCCTGTCCGTCGCGCCGCGCTCCTCGTACGTGAACTCTTCCATGGGGTGCCTCCATCCCTCGATGCCCGTCGGGACCCGGATCGGAGCAGGCCCGATCCCAACCTAGTGGACCTGCGGACAAAGATGGCCGAGCAGTGGCAGGATGAGGATCCAGACCGGCCCGGACGCGCCTGTGACGTCCGCCCTGCCGATCGACGAGGGAGACGGGCATCATGACATCAGGGACAGGCACACCGGGCAGGGATGCGGCGGACAAGGCCTCCGACGCCGCCGAGGAAGCCTCGAATTCCAGGGGGCTCGAGATCGCCGCCCGCGCGGGCTACGTGGCTGCGGGCATCCTGCACATCCTGATCGGCCTCATCGCCTTCGGCCTGGCGCGCGGCGGTTCCGGCGAGGCCGACCAGAGCGGGGCGATCGGGCAGCTGGCCGGCAACCCCGGGGGCATCGTGCTCCTGTGGTTCTGCTTCGTCGGCTGCATCGCCCTCGCCCTGTTCCAGCTCAGTGAGGTGTTCTTCGGTGCGAAGGCGCTCAGCGGCAAGGACAAGCTCAAGGCTCGGGCCAAGAGTGGCGGGCAGGCTGCGGTGTATGCCGCGATCGGCGTGACCTTCGGCCAGTACGCGCTCGGCGGCTCCAGCGACAGCAGCAGCCGTGCCAGTTCGCTGAGCGCATCCCTCATGTCCAACCCGGTGGGAGCGGCTTTCCTCCTCGCCGTCGGCGTCGGCATCCTCGTGGTCGGCGGGTACTTCGTCTACAGCGGCGCCACCAAGCACTTCCTCAAGAATCTCGGGGGCCTTCCACCGGGGCGGGCCGGCACCGCCGTCGTGGGGCTCGGGGTCGTGGGGTACATCGCCAAGGGCTTCGCTCTCGGAGTCCTCGGTGTCCTCGTCATCGTCGCCACGATCACCAACAACCCCGAGCAGTCCACCGGGCTCGACGGCGCCCTGAAGTCACTGCGCGACCAGCCCTTCGGCGTCTGGCTCCTCGGCGCCGTGGCCCTGGGCCTCATGGCCTACGGCGCCTTCATGGTCGTCCGGTCGAAGTACCAGCGCATGTAGGCCTCAGAGGCCGAGTGCCGGCGCCTCCATCGCGGGGCACGTGTCCATGACGACGTCGAGCCCCGCCTCCGCCGCACGGCGGGCCGCGTCCTCGTCGATCACGCCGAGCTGCAGCCAGACCGCCTTCGCGCCCACCGCGATCGCCTGGTCCACCACCGCGCCCACCCTGGACGAGTTCACGAAACAGTCGACGACGTCGATCGGACCCGGGATGTCCGCGAGTTTCGTGTAACCCTGCCGGCCGTGGACGTCGTCGCCCTTCAGGCTCACCGGGACGATCTCCATCCCGAGGCGGTCCTGGAGGAACAGCGACACCCCGACGGCGGCGCGGCGCGGGTTGTTCGACAGGCCCACTACCGCCCATCGGCCGTGCTCGGTGAGGAGCCTCCTGATGACCTGCGGGTCGTTCTGGTGTGCCACGGTGCCTCCCGGTGTGTCCTGCCATTGTTACAGCGTTTGTTACACGCCCTATTTTGCTCCCCCGGCACCCCGGGCGTTTCATAGTAGTGACCATCCCGAGCGGCTGAGAGACCTGGATCAGTGACGCCGCAGCAACCCTGGTCGTCCGCATCCCCCTGATGCAGGACGGTATCGAGGTTCGAGCCATGGGACCCACCGGACACACGGTGGCGAAGGCTCGATCCGTAGGGTGCTACCGCCAGGACCGATGGAGACACTATGACCGCTGTTCTGGTACCCGGAAACACCCAGTCCCACCGCACACAGGCCCTCGGCATCCGCTTCGCCGGGCTCGGTCGTAGCTTCGGCCCGTCCGCCAACCGCCGCACCGTCCTCCGGGACGTCACCGTGGACGTGGCACCCGGCGAGATCCTCGCCATCCTCGGCACGAGCGGCTGCGGCAAGTCCACTCTCCTGCGCGCAGCCGCCGGACTCGATATCCCCGACAGCGGGCAGGTCCTCATCGACGGCACCCCCGTGACGGGCATCGACGAGCGGTGCGCCGTCGCCTTCCAGGAACCCCGGCTGCTGCCGTGGCACACCCTGCAGGCGAACGTGGCGATCGGACTCCCGAAGTCCTCCAGCGCCAGCGCCGGCAAGGCGAAGGTCCTCGAGCTGCTGAAGCTCGTGGGGCTCGACACCTTCGCGAAGCACCGCCCTCGCGAAGTGTCCGGCGGCATGGCCCAGCGCACGTCGCTCGCGCGCGCCCTGGCCCGCAGCCCAGGCGTCCTCCTCCTCGACGAGCCGTTCGGCGCGCTCGACGCCCTCACGCGCATCCGGATGCAGGACCTCCTCCTGGACATCCACCGCGCACAGCCCACCACGGTACTGCTGGTCACCCACGACGTCGACGAGGCCCTCCAGCTCGCCGACCGGATCCTCGTGCTCGGCCGCGGGGTCGACGACGGACCGGAGGGTTCCACGATCGCGGAGCTCGTCACCGTGCCCGGCGACCGCCCGCGCAACCGCAACTCCGCAGACCTCGGAGCACTCCGCAGCACCCTGCTGTCGATGCTCGGTGTCACCGGGCACTGAGCCCACCCTCCCGCAGCGCCGTCGTACCCTGCTGCCGCCCTGCCTGCACGCATTCCCGCCATCCGCCCGATCGAAGGATTCCCATGACCCGCCACGCCCTCCTGCCCACGCTCACCCTCGCCACCGCACTCTCGCTCAGCCTCAGCGGCTGCCTCGCCGGTGAGAACGCCGCCGACACGCAGGCCGCCGCCGACGGCGGAACGCAGGGCGGCACCCTCACCCTCGACTTCGCCACCTACAACCCGCTGAGCCTCGTCATCAAGGAGCAGGGCTGGCTCGAGGAGGAGCTCGCCGACCAGGACATCACCGTGGAGTGGGTGCAGTCCGCCGGATCCAACAAGGCCAACGAGGCACTGCGGGCCGGGGCGATCGACGTCGGCTCCACCGCCGGGTCGGCCGCGCTGCTGGCCCGCTCCAACGGATCCCCGATCAAGACGATCGACATCTACTCGCAGCCCGAGTGGGCAGCCCTCGTGACGCTCCCCGACTCCGGCATCACCAGCGTCGAGGACCTGCGCGGCAAGTCCGTCGCGGCGACCCGCGGGACCGACCCGTACTTCTTCCTCCTGCAGGCGCTCGAAGCCGCCGGCGTGGACCAGTCCGAGGTGACGATCGAGAACCTGCAGCACGCCGACGGCCGCGCGGCGCTCGCGAGCGGCGCCGTGGACGCATGGTCCGGCCTGGACCCGATCATGGCCGCCGCCGAACAGGACGGCGCGGAACTCTTCTTCCGCGACATCGAATTCAACACCTACGGCTTCCTCAACGCCACGGAGGACTTCCTCGAGGAGAAGCCCGACGTCGCCCAGACCGTGGTGAACGCCTACGAAAAAGCCCGCGAATGGGCGACGGAGAACCCCGAGGAGACCGCTGCCATCCTCGCCGAGGTCGCCGCGATCGACCCGGCGATCGCCCAGTCGGTCATCATCGACCGCACGAATCTCGACGTCGATCCCGCCCCGGGCGACGCCCAGCGCAGCGTCCTGGAGAAGATCGGCCCCGTGTTCGTCGAGACCGGCGACGTGCAGAGCCAGGACCAGATCGACGCCGCCCTCGACTCCCTGTTCGACGCCTCCCTCGTCGAGAACGCCGACCCGGCGTCCATCGGCTCCGGTTCATGAGCGCCGACCACACCGCTCCGGTGAGCGCGCGACCCCCCTCAGCGGCGGCCGCGCCCGACGTAGGCCCCGGGACGCCGAAGGGCGCAGGACCGGGCAGGACGGCCCGGCGCGCCGGTGTCGTCCTGCTCGGGCTCGTCGTGCCGGTGCTGATCCTGCTCGCCTGGCACGTCAGCACGGCGTCGGGCTTCTTCCGCCCGTCGCAGCTCCCGTCGCCGGCGTCGGTCCTCGCGGCCGCCGTCGACCTGGTCGAGCGGGGTCAACTCGCCACCCACATCCTGATCTCCACCCAGCGCGTGGTCCTCGGCTTCGTCATCGGTTCCGTGCTCGGCGTACTCGCCGGCGCCCTGTTGGGCCTCTCCCGCCTCGCTGACGTCCTGCTGACCCCGACGGTGGGCGCGCTGCGCGCCGTCCCGTCCCTCGCGTGGGTTCCGCTGCTGGTCCTGTGGATCGGCATCAACGAGGACTCGAAGGTCACCCTGATCAGCATCGGTGCCTTCTTCCCCGTCTTCACCACGCTCTACCTCGGCCTGCGGCACGTGGACCGCAACCTCGTCGAGGCCGCGCGGGCGTTCGGGCTGGGTGGCCTCCGCCTGCTCACCACGGTGCAGCTGCCCGCCGTCGTCCCGGCGCTGTTCTCCGGCCTGCGACTGGCCCTCGCGCAGTCCTGGTTGTTCCTCGTGGCCGCCGAGCTCATCGCCTCGTCGATGGGCCTGGGATTTCTCCTCACCGACTCCCAGCAGACGGGCCGCGTGGACCGCATCATCCTCGCGATCATCCTGCTGGCGGTCATCGGGAAGACGACGGACGCGCTCCTCGGCATCGCCGAACGCTGGGCGGTGCGACGGTGGGCATAGGCGCGGGCACGACGACGGCGGCGGGGGCAGGCACGGCTGCAGACGCGCCGGCCGGCGCAGCCCGGACGACGGCCGACGCGCCCGGGGAGGAAGCCGCACGCCTCGCGTTCTGGGCGGAGCAGGCCGCCAGGCTCGACTGGGACACGCCCTGGCACACGGTCCACTCCTTCGAGAGGGCTTTGCCGCAGGTGGACGGGACGCTCAGCATCCCCGCCATCGCGTGGTTCGCCGGCGGCACCCTGAACGTCGCCGCGAACTGCGTGGACCGGCATGTCCGGGCCGGTCACGGCGATCGTGTGGCCCTCCACTTCGAGGGCGAGCCCGGGGACCGCCGTACCGTCACCTACGCGGAACTGCAGGACGAGGTGTCGCGGGCCGCGAATGCGCTGCTGGCACTGGGCATCGGATCGGGTGACCGGGTGGTCGTCTACCTGCCTGTCCTCGTCGAGACGGTGGTCATCACGCTCGCGTGCGCCAGGATCGGCGCCGTGCACTCGCTGGTCTTCGGCGGGTTCTCCGCGGAGGCGCTCCGCTTCCGCGTCGAGGACACGGGCGCCAAGCTCCTGGTCACCACCGACGGCCAGTTCCGACGGGGCGTCGCCGTGCCCGTGAAGGACAACGCCGACGCCGCGGTGGCCGGGGACAACAGCATCGAGCACGTCCTAGTGGTCCGCCGCACGGGGTCGGACATCAGCTGGACGGAAGGCCGCGACGTGTGGTGGCACGACGTCGTCGACACCGCCTCACAGCACCACGAGCCCGAGGGGTTCGATGCCGAGACGCCGCTGTTCATCATGTACACGTCGGGCACCACCGGGAAGCCCAAGGGCCTGGTCCATACCTCGGGCGGATACCTCACGCAGGCGTCCTGGAGTTTCGAGCACCTCTTCAGCAACCCGGACCCGGCGTTGCGCGAGCGGGACGTCCACTGGTGCACCGCCGACCTCGCCTGGGTCACCGCACACACCTACGAGCTGTACGGCCCGCTCTCCAACGGGGCCACCCAGGTACTCTACGAGGGCACGCCGAACACGCCCCATCCCGGACGCCACCTCGAGGTCATCGAACGCTACGGCGTCACGAGCTACTACACCGCACCCACGCTGGTCCGCTCGCTCATGGGCTGGTTCCCGGACGGCGTCCCGGGCTCCTACGACCTCTCGAGCATCCGCGTCCTCGGCACGGTCGGCGAGGCGGTCAACCCCGAAGCGTGGCGCTGGTTCCGCCGGAACCTCGGCCGCGACGAGGTACCCGTCGTCGACACCTGGTGGCAGTCGGAGACCGGCGCCACCGTACTCTCCCCCAGCCCCACCGATACGGACTTCAAGCCGGGGTGCGCGGCCCGCGCGCTGCCCGGGGTCAGCACGCGCATCGTCGACGAGGACGGCCGCGCCGTCCCCCCGGGCGTGCAGGGCTTCATCGTGGTGGACCGGCACGGCCCGGCCATGGCGCGCACCGTCTGGGGCGATCCGCAGCGGTACCTCGACTCGTACTGGCGGATGTTCGCGGCGCAGGGCTGGTTCCTGGCAGGTGACGGCGCGCGGTACGACGACGACGGAGACACGTGGATCCTGGGCCGCGTGGACGACGTCATCAACGTCTCGGGCCACCGCCTGTCCACGATCGAGATCGAATCGGCGCTTGTGGCGCACCCCCTCGTCACCGAGGCCGGCGCGTGTCCCGTCCCCGATCCCTTGACGGGCCACGCCATCGCGGCGTTCGTGGTGCTGGCGACCGGCGCGGATCCGGGCGAGGACGTCGCCTCGACGCTCCGCGCCCACGTCGCGGCCGCGATCGGACCGATCGCGCGGCCGTCCGCCGTCGTCGTCGTTCCGGATGTTCCGAAGACACGCTCCGGCAAGATCATGCGCCGTCTGCTCACGCAGCTCTACGAGGGCTCACCGCTCGGCGACACCACGTCCCTGCAGAACGAGGGATGCATCCCGGGGATCCAGGACGTACTGGCCCGCCGCTGACGCCCGGCAGGGTGAAGACGTTAAGAGAAGGAAGCGGCAGGCGCCCCGTCCAAGCACCTGCCGCTTCCCGCGTGTGGTTCGTTCGGTATCAGCCAGCAACCCGGACGAAGGAGGCTCCCGGGAGATCCGAGAGGGGGTGCTGCATGGTGGCGTTGACGCCGTTCATTCCGCCGCTGATGACCTTGCCGCCGCCGACGTAGATCGCGACATGACCACCGGTGATGACGAGGTCACCCGGGGCAGGGGTCCCCACAACGGAGCCGAACTGGAAGAACTGCGAGGGACCGAGATCGCCGACGGCGATGCCTGCGGAGCGCAGGGCCTTCTCGACCATCGCGGTGCAGTCCTGGGTGGTCCCGATCTGCGACTGGGCGGAGGCCACGAGCGTGCCGCCGACGCCGGAGGCGACCGGGGTGATCTTGCCGGACAGCAGGTGCACGCCGGGCGCGGGAGCAGCCGCCGCGGCCGGGGCGACAGCCGCCGCGTACTGTGCCGGCGCCGCGGGGGCGGCAGCAGGAGCAACGTACGCTGCGGGAGCGGCCTGCGGTGCGGGGGCGGTCTGGGGTGCGGCCACGGTCACCGACACCGTGCGGACGGGAGCCGCAGCGGCACCCGTCGGGATGAGGATGGTGTCGCCCGGGAAGATGATCGAGGAGACGGACAGGCCGTTCGCCGTGAGGACGGCGGAGAGGTCCACGCCGTAGCGTGCCGAGACGGCACCCAGGGTGTCGCCGGAGACGACCGTGTGCGTCGTGGAAGCGGCGGGAGCAACAGCCGGGGCTGCAACGGCAGCGGGGGCCGTCGTCGTGCTCTGCGTGGTGTACTCACCGGCGTTGGCGGTGCCCACAGCGGTGAGTGCGAGGCCCGAGGTGACGGCGGCGATGGCGACGGGGCGGCCTACAGCGGTGGCGTGGGCCTTCGCTGCGCGGGACAGGCCCTGGAGAGCGAGATTTCCGTCGACGTCGGCGCGGTGGCGTGGTGAAGTGGTGTTTCGTGACATGGTGTTGTACCTCTCCCATGCCTGCGGGGTGAGCTGTCGGGTTCGGATGGGAGTCACCCGGCCGCGCGCATCACCGGTGGGTGGTACGGCACGACTTAACCCCGAGGACGCCTGCAGGTTTCCCTGCGCGCCCGGTGGAACTGGTGGTTCCCCCGTCCCTGCCTTACTGGTTGCGAACGAGTCCCGGACGACGGCAGGGCTCGGCAATCCGTCCAGAAGCGCCCCACGGTCGCGGAGGCACTCGCTGACAATACCCAGGTGCTCCTCGATTTGTCACATTTTTGTAACGGGAGGTAGGGTGCCCCTCAACCGCGCAGCGCCCGCCAGCGACGAAGCGCGAGGAACGTCCCCGCCGCGCTGAGCGCGAGCAGCATCGCCTGCTGCACATAGAACCACTCCGTGACCACCACACCCGGGCCGCCGACGGCCACCAGGATGCTGCTGACCAGCGTGAGTGTCAGCGCGGTGCCGACGTACGAGAGCGTCTGCCACAGCCTCCGGTCCTGCGCCCGGCTTGCCGATCTCCAATCCTCCATCCCTCCACCCTAGGTGCCGCACGGCGTGCCTCCGCCGCCCCATCCGGAGCAGCGCGCAGGGGCCGGCTCATACGGGGACACATGGTTTGGTTCTGCGGCGGCCTGGTGTCAGACTCGACCCGACCATCCCGAGCGGCTGAGAGATCTGGCTCACTGACGCCGCAGCAACCCTGGCCCCCGCGATCCCGCGGCGACATGAGGGTGCTACTGCCAGGACGATGGAGGAAACCATGAGCAGCGCCACGGCCGCCTTCGGCCGCCACCCCGATCCCCGGTCCTGCCCCGCAGTATCCCGACCCAGCAAGGCAGGTGCCTGATGGCAGAACGTTCCTTCGGCTTCCGGACGCGCGCACTGCACGCCGGCGGCACTCCCGACGCCACCCACGGGGCCAGGGCCGTCCCGATCTACCAGACGACGTCCTTCGTGTTCAAGGACACCAACGACGCCGCCAACCTGTTCGCCCTGCAGAAGTACGGCAACATCTACTCGCGGATCGGCAACCCGACGGTCGCCGCGTTCGAGGAGCGCATCAGTTCCCTCGAGGGCGGGATCGGGGCGGTGGCGACGGCGTCGGGCATGAGCGCCGAGTTCCTCACCTTCGCGGCGCTCTGCCAGGCCGGTGACCACATCGTCGCTGCCTCGCAGCTGTACGGCGGCACGGTCACCCAGCTCGATGTCACGCTGCGCCGCTTCGGCATCGAGACCACCTTCGTCCCGGGGACGGATCCTGCGGACTACGCGGCCGCCATCCGGGACAACACCAAGGCGGTCTACGCGGAGGTGATCGCGAATCCCTCCGGTGAGATCGCCGATCTGGCGGGCCTGGCCACGGTGGCCCATGACGCCGGCGTCCCGTTCATCGTCGACTCCACGCTGAGCACGCCGTACCTGGTGCGTCCCATCGAACACGGTGCGGACATCGTCATCCACTCGGCCACCAAGTTCATCGGCGGACACGGCACCACGCTCGGCGGCGTGATCGTGGAGAGCGGCCGCTTCGACTGGGGCAACGGCAAGTTCCCGATGATGACCGAACCCGTGCCGTCCTACGGCAACATCCAGTGGTGGGCGAACTTCGGGGAGTACGGGTTCCTGACGAAGCTGCGCACAGAACAGCTCCGCGACATCGGACCCTCGCTCTCGCCGATGTCCGCCTTCCAGCTCCTTCAGGGGGTCGAGACCCTCGCGCAGCGCCTGGACGAACACCTGGAGAACGCGCAGGCCGTCGCCGAGTGGCTGCAGGCGGACCCGCGGGTGGAGTACGTCAACTACGCCGGCCTCCCTACCCACGCGCATCACGAGCGGGCGAAGACCTATCTGCCGCAGGGGCCCGGATCCGTGTTCAGTTTCGGTATCAGGGGCGGCCGCAAGGCGGGCCAGAAGTTCATCGAGTCGCTGCAGCTCGCCTCGCACCTCGCGAACGTGGGCGACTCCCGCACCCTCGTGATCCACCCGGGCTCGACGACGCACCAGCAGCTCTCCACCGAGCAGCTCGCCGCGGCCGGCGTCCCCGAGGACCTCGTGCGCATCTCCGTCGGGCTGGAGGACCTCGAGGACATCCTCTGGGACCTGGACCAGGCCCTGGAGGTCGCGGTGAACTCCTCCGACGACGCTTTTGGGGACCTGCCGCAGGAAGCGGCCGGAGAGAACGACGGCGACGCCTCGGCGACGCGGGCAGTGGGAGTGGGAGCATGAGCAGCACCGGCAGCGTGATTCCCGAACGGACCTGGGAGGGGCCCACGGCGCCCGAACGGCTGAACCTGCTGCGGACCGCACGGTCGGTGGCGATCGTCGGGGCCTCGGACAAGCCCTCGCGCGCATCCTACTTCGTCGCGACCTACCTGCAGTCCTCCTCCCCCTACCGCCTGTACTTCGTGAACCCGGTGGCGAAGGAGATCCTCGGCCAGCCGGCCTACGCGTCGCTGAAGGACCTGCCCGAGGTGCCCGACGTCGTCGATGTGTTCCGCAAGCACGATGACCTGCCCACGGTGCTGCAGGAGACGCTCGACGTCGGCGCCAGGACGCTCTGGCTGCAGCTGGGATCATGGCACGAGGACGTCGCACGTGAGGCCGAAGCCGCGGGCCTGGACGTGGTCATGGACCGGTGCATCAAGATCGAGCATGCACGCTTCCACGGCGGGCTCAACCTCGCCGGGTTCAACACCGGCGTCATCTCCTCCCGGCGGCAGCTCACCTCCTAGCGGCGGTCGGACACCCCGGGCCGGTCGGTCTCTTCCGGCTGTCCGTCGGCCGTCCGATGTGCCCCTGTCCTGTCCTGGGCCGGCTGGTTCGCCGGCGTGCCCCGAGCGGGCTCGTCCGTGCCGGGCTGATCCACGGCCGCCTGATCCGCGGCGGGCTGATCCACCGACTCCTCCACGACGGGCTGATCCGCGGCGGGCTGATCCGCGGCCGCCTGCTCCACGACGGGCTGATCCGCGGCCGCCTGCTCCACGACGGGCTGATCCATCAGCCGCTCCGCGACCGGCTGATCCGCGGCGGGCTGATCCGGGGCGGGCTGATCCACCGGCTCCTCCACGACGGGCTCGACTGCCGGCCCGGGTGCCGGGGCGGGGGCGAGAAACCAGACCCTGTCCGGCGCGGTGGGGGCCCGCCGATCCGGGGACGAGACGACCTTCCCCCACGGGTCCCCGCCGGGAACGGTCGGAGCCGCCGGTTGTGCTTGCCTCAGCAGCCGGACCTCGAGGCCCGGGGCGTCTGCTTGCCCGCTCCCGAGGGCCTGATCATCTGTTTCCCCACCTCCGGGGACCGGGCCCCCTGCCTTTTCGTTCCCCGGGACCGGGGTCCCGGGAGGCAGGACTTCGGGCACGTGACTTCCCGGCGGAACACTGTCGGTCATGGGAGGGCTGTTCGGCGCAGGCGCGGAACGACGCTCGCGTCCAGGGGCCGGCGTGGATTCCGTCGGGGCGACGGGTGGGGCCGAAGCTCGCGGAGCGGCCTCCGGAGGAATCACAGCCGGTGGTACGGCAGGGGCAGGGCCCGCGGCGGACGGCGTCGTCCACGCCGCAGGGACGGCAGCAGGGGGGACAGCGGCAGACCGCGCATCCCCAACCGCCCACCGCACGGCGTCCAGCGGAGCACGTGGCGCGGCAGGCACCACGGACCGTCCTGTGCCTGCGGTGGATGAACCGGCGGCGGCCTGGTCCCCCACCGCGCGCCCCGGTGCCGGGATCGACGCCACCACCGACAGCGCAGGCGCAGCATGCGACGGGGCCGGGATCTCCTCGGGGGCGACGACGCCGCGTCCGCCGTCATCCGGTACCGCCAGAACGCCGGGAAGGCCCTCCGGTTCCGCCGGCACGCCGGCAAGGGGGTGCGCCCGGTCGGCGTCGTCGCGGATGCTGAACCGCGCGATCGACTCGACGACCTCCGTGAGGCCGTCGGTGAAGGCAGTGCCGGCCGCGACGCCGGACATGCCGACGCCCATGGACACGGCGAGCGCTCCACCGATGAAGGTGATGCGCCGTTTGTTGCGGCGGGCCGGCGGCGCCTTGCCGCCGTCGGCCATCAGCTGGGCGAGTTCGGCGGTCACCTCGGGCGCCGGCCCCGCACCGAGGCCGCCGATGGTCTCCACGGCGCGCACGAGGGCGGGGTCCTCGACGATGCCGGCCTCGTCGAGGAGATGCCTCACGGCGTCCGGCAACGGCGTCTCACGTCCAGTCATTGGGCTTCCGATTCGTCGAGGTGAACGAGTTCCTTGAGCTTGAGCAGTCCCCGCCGCTGCAACTGCTTGACCGATCCTGCCGACTTCCCGAGGATCCCCGCGACCTGGTCGATCGGCAGCTCCGCCACGATGCGCAGCAGGATGACCTCGCGCTGCTCAGGACTGAGCTGCTCGAGCAGCCCTCCTGCCCCGCCGATCCCGAGGTTGCCGAGCGCGACCGTTTCCGCGGAGTCGGTGGTGCGGGTATCGCCGTCGACGTCGTAGCCCACGAGGACGGGCGCGCGTGTCCTCTTCCGCACCTCGTCCACGTAGCGCGCGTGGGCGACGGAGAAGGTGAACGTGCGTAGCCCTGGCAGCCCTCCGGTGACCGAGTCCAGCCGGGAGAACACGGCGAGGAAGACTTCCTGGGTGAGGGCCTCCGGGTCCTCGGACCCGCGGCCCACGAAGTAGCCCAGGACGGCAGGGCTCAGCGACTGGTAGATGAGGGACAGGGCCGCCGGTTCGCCCGTCTGCGCGCGACCGAGCGCATCGGCGGGCAACGTTGAGACCACGTTCATCGAGTCCTTGTTCGGCGGGACGGCGTCACCATCGTAACCGTCGACCCCCGATCGGGACCGGAACCCTCGTGCAGGTGCAAAAAAGGCCGCACCGGGGCCCGTTGGGGGATAAGCCCCGGTGCGGCGCTTTCATTCAGGTAATCGACGGGGGGCCGGGCGAGGTTACGCCCGTCCCGACTTTTCTCGGATCTTTCTGTGGAGTCCTATTTCAAGGCGTTGGAGGCGCGGCGCTTGTTGAAGACGTCGAACCCCACGGCGAGCAGGAGCACCATGCCCTTGATGAACTGCTGGACGTCGATCCCCACGCCGAGCAGCGACATCCCGTTGTTGAGCACACCCATGATCAGGCCACCGGTGATCGCCCCGATGACCGTACCCACGCCTCCGGTCACCGCGGCGCCTCCGATGAACGCCGCGGCGATCGCGTCGAGTTCGAACAGGTTGCCGGCACCCGGACCGGCGGAGTTGAGTCGACCGGTGAAGATGAGTCCGGCCAGTGCGGCCAGCACTCCCATGTTGACGAAGAGCATGAAATCGATGCGCTTGGTGTTGATGCCCGAGAGCTGCGCTGCCTGCAGGTTACCGCCGAGGGCGTAGATGTGGCGGCCGAACACCGAATTGTTCATCACGGCGCTGTAACCGACGATCAGCACACCGAGAACCACCAGCACGATCGGCGTCCCGCTACGGGAGCTCGCGAGCAGGTAGGTCAGACCCAGGATGATCGCCACGATGAAGGCGAGTTTTGTGAAGAACCAGGCCTGCGGCTCGTCCTCGAGCTGCAGGCGGGCCCGGGTGGCGCGCCCACGGAGCTGGGTGACGACGAGGAGCACGACAGCGATGACCCCGAGCCCCACGGTGGTCCAGTCCAGCAGGTTCGTCTCGGCGGGGAACAGCCCCGGAAACAGAAATCCACCGCCGAGCTGCCGGTATTCCTCGGGGAAACCGGTGATGCGCTGGTTCTCGAGCACGATCTGCGTGAGACCGCGGAAGACGAGCATGCCGGCGAGGGTGACGATGAACGCCGGAATCCCCACATAGGCCACCCAGAAGCCCTGCCACGCACCCACCAGACCTCCGATGATCAACGAGGCGACGAACGCGGCCCACCACGGGAAGTTCCAGTCCTGCACCATGATGCCGGACATGGCGCCCACGAACGCCGCGACCGACCCGACCGACAGATCGATGTGCCCGGCGACGATGATCATGACCATGCCGATGGCCAGCAGGAGGATATAGCTGTTCTGCACGATGATGTTCGAGACGTTGTCCGGCTGGAGCAGTGCACCTCCGGTCAGCACCTGGAACAGGGTGACGATCACGAGGAGCGCTACGAAGATACCGATCTGCCGCAACCTGCCGGCGAGGAAGGAGAACCCGTCCTTGACGGTGGGAGGCGGCGTCGAGACGACAGGGTCCTTGACGGTCGTTGCCATCGATTCAGTCCTTTTCCTTGGTCATGTACTGCATGAGAAGTTCCGGTGTTGCCTGTGCGATGGGCACCTCTGCGGTGATGCGGCCCTCCGCGAGGGTATAGATGCGGTCGCAGATGCCGAGGAGCTCGGGGAGCTCCGAGGAGATGACGATCACGGCTTTCCCCTCTCCTGCGAGACGGTTGATGATCGTGTAGATCTCGTACTTCGCGCCGACGTCGATCCCGCGCGTGGGCTCGTCGAGGATCAGCACGTCGGGGTCCGAGAACATCCACTTCGAGAGCACCACCTTCTGCTGGTTGCCGCCGGAGAGCTTCCCGGTGATGGAGGTGACGGAGGGCGCCTTGATGTTCATCGACCGCCGGTAGTCCCCGGCGACGACGGTCTCCTGGCCGCTGTTCACCCAGCCGCGCTTCGCGAGCTTGCCGAGGGCGGCGCCGGAGATGTTGCGCTTGATGTCGTCGATCAGGTTGAGGCCGTACCGCTTCCGGTCCTCCGTGGCATAGGCGATGCCATGCCGGATGGCGTCCCCGACGGTCCTCGCGGTGATCGGCGTCCCGTTCTTGTAGAGCGTGCCCGTGATGTTGGAGCCGTAGCTCCGGCCGAAGATGCTCATGGCGAGTTCGGTCCGCCCCGCTCCCATGAGGCCGGCGACTCCGACCACCTCACCGGCTCGGACGGAGAGGTTCGCCGAGTCGACGATCACGCGGCCGCTCTCCTGCGGGTGGTGGACCGTCCAGTCCTCGACCCGGAGCACCTCCTTGCCGATCGACGGCGTGCGTTCCGGGTAGCGGCTCTCCATGTCGCGCCCCACCATGCCCTTGATGATGCGCTCCTCCGTCACGGAGCCGTCGTGGAGGCTCAGCGTCTCGATGGTGCGGCCGTCACGGAGGATGGTCACCGAATCCGCGATCTCGCGGATCTCGTTCAGCTTGTGACTGATGATGATGCAGGTGATCCCCTCCGAACGAAGGCCCTTCACGAGCCCGAGGAGGTGTGCGGAGTCCTCGTCGTTCAGCGCTGCGGTGGGCTCGTCGAGGATCAGCAGCTTCACGTTCTTCGAGAGGGCCTTCGCGATCTCGACGAGTTGCTGCTTACCCACCCCGATGTCGCGGGCCCGCACCACCGGGTTCAGGTCGAGGCCCACGCGACGGAGCAGCTTGGCTGCCTCGACGTTGGTCTCGTTCCAGTTGATGAAGCCGCGCTTCTCCCGTTCGTTGCCGAGGAAGATGTTCTCCGCGACGGACAGGAAAGGTGAGAGCGCGAGTTCCTGGTGGATGATGACGACACCGTCGCGCTCGCTGTCACGGATGTCCTTGAAGTGCGCGACGGTGCCTTCGAACTCGATGTCGCCGTCGTACGTGCCGTGCGGGTACACCCCGGAGAGCACTTTCATGAGGGTCGATTTCCCGGCCCCGTTCTCCCCGCAGATGGCGTGGACCTCGCCCCGCACGACGTCGAGGTTGACGTCCTGCAGGGCTTTCACGCCCGGGAAGGTCTTGGTGATGCGGCGCATCCTGAGGATGTTCTCCGCCATGGTCGAGCCTCGCTTACGTCAGTGGGAGTCCCGGGATCGGCCGGGCGAGGTACGGCACCGATGGCCCCGGACCAGGAAGGTCCGGGGCCATCGGTGTCAGAGGTGCAGGGCGGCTACTTGAGCTCGTCCTCGGTGTAGTAGCCGGTCTCCACGAGGGCGGCCTCGTAGTTGTCGACCGTGACGATCTCGGATTCGAGAAGGTACGACGGCACTACCTTGACGCCGTTGTCGTACGTCTCGTTGTCGTTGGTCTCGGGCTCCTCGCCCTTCATCAGGGCATCGACCATCGTGACGGCCTGCTTGCCGAGCTCGCGGACGTCCTTGAAGATCGTCGAGTACTGCTCGCCGGCGATGATCGACTTCACCGAGCCGACCTCGGCGTCCTGGCCGGTGACGACCGGCAGCTCGTCCGCCGAGTACCCGCCGGAGGTCAGGGCGGAGATGATGCCGATGGACAGGCCGTCGTACGGGGAGAGGACGCCCTCGAGGCGTTCGCCACCGCCCACCGTGAGGAGATCCTCCATGCGGTCCTGGGCCGTGTCGGGGAGCCAGCGGAGGATCGCCGCCTGCTCGAAGTCCGTCTGGCCGCTGGGCACGCGCAGCACACCGCTGTCCAGGTAGGGCTGCAGTGTCTCCATGGCGCCGTTCCAGAAGAACGTGGCGTTGTTGTCGTCCGGGCTGCCGGCGAACAGTTCGACGTCGAAGGGGCCCTTCTCGCCCGTCTCGTTGCCCTCGGCGTCGAGGACGCCGAGGCCGGTGAGCAGCGAGGTGGCCTGCTGCACGCCGACCTCCTCGTTGTCGAACGTCGTGTAGTAGTCCACGGTGTCCGAACCGTTGATCAGGCGGTCGTAGGCGATCACCGGGATGTCCTGGGCCTCGGCCTGGTCGAGGACGCTGGTCAGCGTGGTGCCGTCGATCGAGGCGATGACGAGGGCCTTCACGCCGCCGTTGATCATGTTCTCGATCTGGGAGACCTGGGTGGGGATGTCGTCGTTGGCGAACTGCAGGTCCACCTCGTAGCCGAGGTCCTCGAGCTGGGTCTTCACGTTCTCGCCGTCGGCGATCCAGCGTTCGGACTGCTGCGTGGGCATGGCGACGCCGATCTTGGCGCCTTCGTTGGAGCCGCCCTCCGCGGCGGTGGCATCGCCACCCCCGCGGCTTCCGCCACAGGCGGTGAGGCTGAGGGTCAGGATGCCGGCGGCCGCGATGCCTGCCAGGTATTTCCGATTCATGGTGGAACTTCCTTGTGAGTGGTTTCCGGCAGCGTTGCCGGCGTTCGGGGAGAGGGTCCTAGAGTTTCTGCGCCAGCCGGTAGTAGGCGGCGTTCCATCGCAGTTCGCGCTGGAAGTCCCGCAGCCTCGTATCGGCGTCGATGCGCAGCAGCTCGACCCCGGCGATGTCCGCGAAGTCCTCGAAGACCTCGAGGCCCACCGCGGTGGTGAGGACGGTGTGGTGCGCGGCGCCGGCGCTCAGCCACGCTGCTGCGGAGGTCTCGAGGCTCGGCTCCGGCTTCCACACCGCGCGGGCCACCGGGAGATTGGGGAGCGGGGCGTCGGGCGGCACCACCTCGACGACGTTGGCCGTGAGGCGGAAGCGGTCGCGCATGTCCGACATCGCCACGACGACGCCCGTGCCGGCATCCGTGTCGAACACGAGGCGCACCGGGTCCTCCTTGCCGCCGATACCCAGGGGGTGCACCTCGAGGGAGGGCTTCGCGGTGGTCAGGGAAGGGCAGATCTCGAGCATGTGCGCACCGAGGATCTTCTCCTCCCCGGGCACCAGGTGGTAGGTGTAGTCCTCCATGAGCGAGGCGCCGCCGGGGAGCCCCGCGCCCATGACCTTGGCGGCCCGGACGAGGACGGCGGTCTTCCAGTCGCCCTCGGCGCCGAAGCCGTAGCCGCGCGCCATGAGGCGCTGGACCGCGAGACCGGGGAGCTGGCGGAGTGCCCCGAGATCCTCGAAGTTCGTGGTGAAGGCGCCGAAGCCGCCGTCCTCGAGGAAGGACAGCAGGCCGAGTTCCTGACGGGCGCCGTAGCGCAGTGACTCGTGGCGGTCGCCGCCACGGCGGAGTTCCGGGGCCACGTCGTACGTCTGCTCGTACTCGGCCACGAGGGCGTCGACGTCGTCCCCCGACTGGGCCTCGACGGCGGCGACGAGGTCGTTGACGCCCCAGGTGTTGATCGAGACGCCGAAGCGGAGTTCGGCCTCGGTCTTGTCGCCCTCGGTCACCGCGACGTTGCGCATGTTGTCACCGAAGCGGGCCACCTTGAGCTCGTGCACGGCGGCCCAGCCGGCGGCGGCACGCTGCCAGGTGGCCACCTTCGCGCAGACGTCCGGGCTGGAGACGTGCCCGACGACGGTCTTCCGAGGCACGCCGAGACGCGACTGGATGTACCCGAACTCGCGGTCGCCGTGCGCAGCCTGGTTGAGGTTCATGAAGTCGAAGTCGATCTCCGCCCACGGCAGTGCGACGTTGATCTGGGTGTGCAGATGGAGCAGCGGCTTGCGGAGGGCGTCGAGGCCCGCGATCCACATCTTCGCGGGGCTGAAGGTGTGCATCCAGGCGATCACGCCGATGGCGTTGTCCGCGGCGTTGACGTCGAGGGCCATGCGCCGGATCGACCCGGAGTCCTTCAGGGTGGGCTTCCACACCACCTTCACGGGCAGACCGGACTCGCCGAGCAGGCGGACGATCTCCTGGGACTGCTCGGCGACCTGCTGCAGCGTCTCCTCGCCGTAGAGGTCCTGGCTGCCGGTGACGAACCAGACTTCGTAGGTGTCGAGGGTGGTGCTGAGGGGGCTCATGCCGGTACTCCTGGGGTGGGGGTCTGACCGTAGACGTTCTGGTACCGGTCGAAGAGTGAGTCGATGTGCTCGGCCTGGATGCCCGCGGGCGCACCGAGCTGACGGGAGATGTGGACGGTGCGGGCGACGTCCTCGAGCATCACCGCGGCCTTGACGGCGTCCTTCGCGTCCTTGCCGATGGTGAACGGGCCGTGGCTCTTCATGAGCACGCCGCGCGAGCGGTGGCCGGTGAGGGTCTCGACGATGCCGCGGCCGATCGAGTCGTCGCCGATGATCGCGAACGGGCCCACCGGGATCTCGCCGCCGAACTCGTCGGCCATGGCCGTGATGACGCAGGGGATCGGTTCGCCGCGGGCGGCCCAGGCGACGGCGTAGGTGGAGTGGGTGTGCACCACGCCTCCGACGTCGGGCATGTGCCGGTACACGTAGGCGTGCGCCGCGGTGTCGCTCGACGGCGAGCGCTCCGAGCCGGGTGTTCCGTCGATGACGTTGCCGTCGAGGTCGCACAGGATCTGGTTCTCCGGCGTGAGCTCGTCATAACTGACACCGGAGGGCTTGATGACGAAGAGGTCCGCCCCGGGCACCCGACCGGAGACGTTGCCGCCGGTCCAGACCACGAGCCCGTAGCGCACGAGTTCCGCGTGCAGGGCAGCGACGTCCTGCCGGACCCTGGTGATGGCCGCTTCGACGGCCGGGCTGAAGGTACTCATACGGCGATCGCCGCCTGCCGGGTGCGGGCGGAGCGGCGGAGCGCCTTGAGCCGGTGCATGACGTCGTTGCCGCCACGTCCGAAGTAGTCGTGCAGCTCCGTGTACTCGCGGTACAGCGCGTCGTAGGCGGCGGCATTCTCGGGGTCGGGGGTGTAGGCGGCGCGGTCCAGGCGGCCCATGGCGGCGGCCGCGGCGTGGATGTCCTCGTAGGCACCGGCCGCGACGGCGGCGTGGATCGCGGAGCCGAGCGCCGGCCCCTGCGCGCTGCCGATCACGGAGATGGGCATGTTCAGCACGTCGGCGTAGACCTGCATGAGGAACGGGTTGCGGATGAGCCCGCCGGCGGCGATGAACTCGGTCACGGGGATGCCGGACTCGTTGAAGGTCTCGACGATGGTGCGGGTCCCGAAGGCCGTCGATTCCAGCAACGCGCGGTAGATCTCGTGCGGCTTCGTGGCGAGCGTGAGTCCCACGACCGTCCCGGACAGTTCGTGGTCCACGAGGACGGAGCGGTTGCCGGAGTGCCAGTCGAGCGCGACGAGGCCGTGCGCCCCGACGGGCTCCGCCTGCGCCTGTTCCGTCAGGTACTCGTGCACGCTGAGCCCCTGCGCCGCGGCGGCGTCGCGGATCTCGCCCGGCACCTGGTGGGCGACGAACCAGGCGAAAATGTCGCCGACACCGGACTGGCCGGCCTCGTAGCCGTAGAAGCCCTCGACGATCCCGCCGTCGACGACGCCGCACATGCCCGGCACTTCGGCCAGCCGGTCCGAGTTCATGACGTGGCACGTCGAGGTGCCCATGATGGCGACCATCTGGCCCGGGTCCGTGGCCTGGGCGGCCGGGGCTGTGACGTGGGCGTCGACGTTCCCGACGGCGACGGCGATGCCTACCGGCAGGCCGGTCCAGCCCGCGGCCTGCTCGGACAGCGTGCCGGCGCTCGAGGCGAGGGCCCCGATGGTGTGCTCCACCTTGTCGCGCGCGAACCGGGCGAAGTCAGGGTTGAGCGCCGCGAGGAACTCCTCGGAGGGGTAGGCGCCGTCCTGGTAGATGCCCTTGTACCCGGCGGTGCACGCGTTCCGCACGTACTCCCCCGTGAGCTGCCAGACGATCCAGTCCGCCGCCTCCACCCAGTGGTCCATGAGGTCGTAGAGCTCGCGGTCCTCCTCGAGCAGCTGCAGACCCTTGGCGAATTCCCACTCGCTCGAGATCAGTCCGCCGTAGCGCGGCAGCCAGGCCTCGCCGCGTGCGGCCGCGAGGTCGTTGATGCGGTTGGCCTGTCCCTGGGCGGCGTGGTGCTTCCACAGCTTCACGTAAGCGTGCGGGCGACCCTCGAAGCCGGGCACCTCGTTCAGCGGCGTGCCGTCGGCGAGCGTGGGGACCATGGTGCACGCCGTGAAGTCGGTGGCGATACCGATGACGTCGCGCGGGTCGATGCCCGCCTGCTCCACGGCCGCGGGGACGGCCGTCCGGAGGACGTCGACGTAGTCGGAGGGCACCTGCAGGGCCCACTCGGGCGGCAGCTGTTCCCCCGTCGCCGCGAGGGTCGAGTCCATGACGGCGTGCGGGTACTCGAGCGTCGCGGCACCGAGTTCGGCACCGTCGGAGACACGCACGACGACGGCCCGTCCGGACAGGGTGCCGTAGTCGACGCCGATGACGTAGGTCGGTCTGCCGGCGTCCGCCGTGGGTGCAGGCGCGCCGGGGAGGGAGTCGCTCAAGGGAAGGACCTCTTCGTTCTTCTCGGGACTGCAGGCAGTGCCCTGATGGATCGGGGCTGATGTGACCGGTCATGTGACCGTTCACATCGGCGCTCACCAGTGTGCGGCCTGCTGGTGGGATGTGTCAATGATCGCCGGCGGCGACGGGCGTGGCGGACTCAGTCCGGGAGGCGGGCCGTCGAGGACCGGACGACGAGCTCGGGCCGCACGTCGTCCACTCCCCCGTCCGGTCCGGGCACGACGTCAGATCCCGGCGCGCCGATCAGCCCGAGCAGCCGCGCGACGCAGCGCCGGCCGAGTTCGGGGAAGTCCTGTCGCACCGTGGTGAGCGGCGGCCAGTAGTGGGCGGCCTCGGGGACGTCGTCGAAACCGACCACGCTGAGGTCCCCGGGCAGCCGGCGCCCGTGCTCACGGAAGGCGTGCATCAGGCCGAGCGCCATCTGGTCGTTCGAGGAGAAGACCGCGGTGATCCCCGGGTCCCCGACCAGCGCGAGCCCGGCCCGGTACCCGGACTCCGCCGTCCAGGTACCGGAGAGGAGCGGCTCGGACTCCAGGCCCCACGCCCGCATCTCGCTGCGGTATCCGCGCACGCGGGCGTCCGTCTCGAACCAGCCGTCAGGTCCCGCGACGTGCGCGATCCGCCGGTGGCCCAGTTCGAGCAGGTGGCGGGTGGCGAGGACGGCCCCGCCGGACTGGTCCACGGACAACCGGTGGTCGTCACGCTCTCGCGCGGAGTGCACCGTGACGAACGGCAGCGTGATGGACAGGCGCTCGATCTCCCCCAGGGTCCGCGTCTGCGGCGCCAGGATGATGAGGCCGTCCACACCGTGCGCCAGCAGCCGGTCGAGCGCCGAGCGGATGGATCCGCCGTCGACGTCGTCGAGGTGCGCCACGTCCACGGCGTACCCGGCCTCGCGCGCCGCGCTGTCGATGGCCTGCAGGCTCGCGGCGGGACCGTACTCGAAGCCCTTGCTGACGAGCACGCCGATGGTGGTGGAGCGGCTGGTCACGAGGGCACGGGCCGCCCGGTTCGGTCGGAAACTCAGCTCGTCCATGGCGACCAGGACACGGTCGCGCGTCTCCGCGCGCAGGCTCGGGTGGCCGTTGATCACCCGGGAGACGGTCTGGTGCGAGACCCCCGCCCGCCGGGCCACGTCCCGGATGTTCGCGGCGCGGCCCTGATCCGGGGACCATCGGACCTCCGCGGGGTGGGCGGACACCGTGCGGCCGGGAGGCTCCGCGTCAGTGGGCGTCGACAATGGTCTCGTTCCGGGCGAAGCGCCTGTTCTTCAGGACGGGCAGGAACTCTCGGACGTCGTCGACCCTGCGCCGCGTCACCTCGGCCGTGACGACGCCCCGCTCCTCGTCCTCGAGGTGGGCCTGCGGGACCCCCATGGGGTCGATGACCGCGGAATGGCCGATGGTGTGGCTGCTGGAGGTCCCGGCAGCGGCCACCCACACCGTGTTCTCGATGGCACGCGCCCTGAGCAGGGTCTCCCAGTGCTCGATCTTGTGGTCACCCTTGAACCACGCGGCGGGCACGCAGATGAGATCGGCCCCGGCGTCCGCGAGCGCGCGCGCCTGCTCGGGGAACCGGAGGTCGTAGCAGGTCATGAGGCCCACCCCGAGTCCGCCGAGCCGGGCCACCGTGATGCCGCCGTCACCCGGTTTGATCCGCATGGACTCCTGGTAGCTGAAGGCGTCGTACAGGTGCAGCTTCCGGTACGTGTCCATGATCCGGCCGGTCCCGTCCACGAGGACGAGCGTGTTGAAGGGGCGCTCCTCGCCGCTGGGCTCGTACCCCCCGGCGACGACCGCGATGGAGTGCTCGGCCGCGATGAAGGACAGCTGCTGGACGAAGGAGGTCCAGGCGGCCTCGACCGTGTGCTGGAGAGAGCCCTCGACCCGGCCGACCGCGACCATCGACTCCTCGGGGAAGACGATGAGTTCCGAGCCCCCGGCGGCTGCCTCGGCCGCGAGCTCCCGCATCACGGCGAGGTTCGCCGCGACGTCCCCGCCGGGCCTGAACTGACCAACGCTGACCAACATGTTCCCGCCCTCACGTGTGGATGACACCTACCTTCCAGCGTACAGACCCCGTCCAGATCACCGGAGTAGCCTTCGCTCCATGAGGAACCCGGTGAAGAGACAGCGCATGGAACCCGGCCCCGGACAGGAATCGGTGTGGGACTACCCGAGGCCCCCGCGGGTGGAGCGGACGACGGCGAGGATCGAGGTGCGGTTCGGCGGCAGGCTGATCATCAGCACGGACGACGCCGTCCGGGTCCTCGAGACGAGCCATCCGCCGGTCTACTACCTGCCGATCGAGGCGTTCACCCCCGGGGTCCTGGTACCCGTCGACGGCTCCACGCACTGCGAGTTCAAGGGCGCAGCGAGCTATTTCGACGTCGTCGCCGGGACCGCCCGCAGCCCCCGCGGTGCCTGGACGTACCCCACGCCCGTGAGCGGGTACGAGGACCTCGCCACGCGCGCGGCGCTCTATCCCTCGCGGATGGACGGGTGCACCGTGGACGGCGAACGCGTGCAGGCCCAGGAGGGGGACTTCTACGGCGGGTGGATCACCTCGGCGATCGTCGGCCCCTTCAAGGGCGGCGCGGGGACCTGGGGCTGGTAGCGCCTTGCGGCGGCGTCCAGCAGACGTTCAGGTGGCACGGCTATCGTCGCAGGCTGACCATCGCACGCAACGCAAGGACGGGCTCAGTATGACCATCAAGGGAACAATCCTGGGCCGGCGCCTGCTCGCAGCCGCGTTCGTCGGCTCCATCGCGGTCCTCGGTGGATGCGGTGCCGGGGGCGACGAGCCCGAGGGCGCGGCCGCATCGAGCGCCGCGCCCGCACCGGACGAGTCGGCCGCCGCACAGCCGGAGCCGGACCTCGACGGTGTCCCCGACGTCGTCGCCGTCGTCAACGGCACCGAGATCACGCGGGAGGAATTCACCGCGGCCTACGAGGGCCAGTTCCCGCAGGCGGCCGCCCAGGCGCAGGCCGGCGGCCAGGAGGTGGACCAGGACCTGCTGAAGACGACGGTCGCGGACAACCTCGTGAGCACGGAGCTGCTGCGTCAGGAAGCGGAAGAACGCGGCATCGAGGTCACCCCCGAGGCCCGGGCCGCGGCGATCGAGGATCTGCTGGAAGCCAGTCAGCTGGGCTCCGAGGAGGAGCTGCGTGCAGCCTTCGCCGAGCAGGGGCTGGACGAGGCGGAGTTCGATGCGCAGCTCGCGGACCAGGTGAAGCTCGACGCACTGCTGGCGGAGGAGGCAGGCGACACGACGCCCAGTGACGAGGAGATCCAGGAGGCGTACGACGCCGCGAAGGCCCAGCAGGAAGCCAGCGGGGCCACCGATACGCCGCTGCCCCCGCTCGACGAGGTACGGAACGAGATCGTGGAGCAGCTCGAGGGCGGCAAGGCATCCGAAGCGGCCCAGGCCCTGATCGCGCAGCTGCGCGAGAGCGCGGACATCACCGTCAACCTGTAGCCGCGGACCGGCGCACGAGACCGGGACGGCAGAGGCCCCCTTCGCAGGACGAAGGGGGCCTCTGCCGTCCCGGGGACTCAGTTGATGAGGTCGTTGACCACGATGGTCTGGTCGCGGTCCGGGCCGACGCCGATGGCCGAGAACCGGGTCCCGGAGAGCTTCTCGAGAGCCTGCACGTAGGTCTGCGCGTTGTCTGGCAGGTCCTCGATGGTGCGGGCCCCCGTGATGTCCTCGGTCCAGCCGTCGAAGTACTCGAAGATCGGCTTGGCGTGGTGGAACTCGGTCTGCGTCATGGGCATCTCGTCGTGCCGGACGCCGTCGACGTCGTAGGCGACGCACACCGGGATGCTCTCGATCCCCGTGAGGACGTCGAGCTTCGTCACGAAGTAGTCCGTGAAGCCGTTGACGCGCGACGCGTGGCGCGCCAGCACCGCGTCGTACCACCCGCAGCGGCGCGGACGGCCGGTGTTGACGCCGAACTCGCCGCCGGTCTTCTGCAGGTACGTGCCCATCTCGTCGAAGAGCTCCGTGGGGAAGGGTCCCGCGCCCACCCGCGTGGTGTACGCCTTGATGATGCCGATCGAGCGGGAGATGCGCGTGGGGCCGATGCCCGAACCGACGGATGCGCCGCCGGCCGTGGGGTTCGACGACGTCACGAACGGGTAGGTGCCGTGGTCGACGTCGAGGAAGGTCGCCTGGCCGCCCTCCATGAGGACCACCTTGCCGGCGTCCAGGGCCTCGTTGAGCACGAACGTGGAGTCGATGACGAGGGGACGCAGCCGTTCGGCGAAGGAGAGGAAGTAGGAGACGACCTCCTCGACCTCGACGTCGCGGCGGTTGTACACCTTCACCAGCAGCTCGTTCTTCTGCTTGAGGGAGCCCTCGACCTTCTGGCGCAGGATCGACTCGTCGAAGACGTCCTGGACACGGAGCCCCAGGCGGGCGACCTTGTCCATGTAGGCCGGGCCGATGCCGCGGCCCGTGGTGCCGATCGCGCGCTTGCCGAGGAAGCGTTCGGTGACCTTGTCGAGCACCTGGTGGTAGGGCGCCACGAGGTGGGCGTTGGCGGAGACGCGCAGCTTCGAGGTGTCGGCCCCGCGGGCCTCGAGCCCGTCGATCTCCTCGAAGAGCGCCTCGAGGTTGATGACGCAGCCGTTGCCGATGATCGGCACGGCGTTCGGGCTGAGGATGCCGGCGGGAAGGAGCTTCAGCTCGTACTTCTCGCCGTTGACGACCACGGTGTGCCCGGCGTTGTTGCCGCCGTTCGGCTTCACGACGTAGTCGACCCGGCCGCCCAGCAGGTCAGTGGCCTTGCCCTTACCCTCGTCGCCCCACTGGGCTCCGACAATGACGATTGCTGGCATGGGATCCTCCCCCATCAGGTACGGGTTCCCCCCGCGCGACCGCGGAAAGTGCGCCGTGCATCAGAACGCCCCAACCGGTCGCACACTCGGTGCGGCCACTGGGGCTCTTACCGTCCGAGTTTAGCCGAGGTGTCGGGGGAGTGCCGAAAAAGCTTCGGCCCTGACTGTTGCGGTTCCGTTGCGACTGCTCCCGGCCCCGTCGGGACGCCGTCGGGTGCCCGCGGCACAATGGGGGGCATGGATCGCTTCGAAGGACACATCGCCGGCCTCGGCACCGCCTCGGGTACCCGCCTGGTGATCGGCCGGTGGGACACCTCGCCCTTCGGCGCCTTCACGGACGTCATGATGGAGGACGCGGCGGGCCGGCGGACGCTGCTCGCGCCCAGCGCCGGGATCGCGGAGTACGTCGGAGCCACGTACGCGTTCGACGACGTCGTGCTTACCCCCATCACCTCGGCCCTGGCCGGTGGCCGGCTCGTCGTCGACGCCGGGGACCTGCAGGTCCTCGCCGAGCTCGGCGGCGTCACCGTGCTGGGGCGGCTGCTCGGCCTGGTCCCGCGGCGTGTGGCCACGCATCCGCGGTGGCTCGCGCTGATCAACCCGGTGGCGTCGCTGCTGGTGAAGGGCGTAGCGACGGCCGGTTCCGCCGGGCAGGGCCGCACGGAGTACTACGGCGTCACCTCGGCCCGTGCGGTCCTCGGCGCGACGGCGACGTGGCGGGGCGCGGATCTGGGCACCCTGGCCCCGGTCAGCCCGCCCGTCCGGTTCGGCTTCAGCTCCGCACCGCCCCGCCCGCAGCTGGTGACGGTGACGACGACCATCCGCCGCCCCGAGGAGTGACCACGCCGGCCGTCAGTCGTCCGCGGCCATCCGGTCCCGGGCCACGAGGTAGTGCGGCCAGTAGCGGACCCTTTCCGGGAGCAGGGGCACCACGAGCCGGGTGCCCCACTGGACGACGGCGAACACCAGTCGTTCGCGACGCCGCCACGGGAGGCCGTACCCCTCGCGCAGCTGCGCGGGCAGGATGCCTGCCGCCAGGATGGCGGGCAGCGGCCTGAGCGGTGCCGCGATCAGCGGCGGTTCCGGAGCGAGGATCTGCCGGGCGATGAGGCGGGCCGTGGGACCGGCGTCGAGCGTCCCCCGGACCTGCTCGACGACATAGCGCTCGAGGGCTCGGTAGTCCGCGGGCAGCACGGCGTCCGTCACGCCGAAGAAGTGGGAGAGCCTGGTCATGTCCCGGTAGTAGGCGTCGCGCTCGTCCGCCGTCGTCGGGCGCAGGAAGCGGTCCGTCACCTGGAGGGCGGTCCACACGAGGGTCGCGAACACCCAGAGGGCCAGCCCGGGATCGGTGGCGCTGTAGGGGGTGCCGGCGGGTACCGCAGCGCTGGGGTGCGGCAGCGTCCCGGTGACCCGGCGATGCTTCCGCGCCACCCGGTCCGCGGCCGCGCGGACCTGCACGTGGTCCCCGAACGTGACGGTGAGGACGGCGTCGAGCGTTCCCCGCAGTCGCTGGAGGGGATCCGTGGCGAAATCGCTGTGGGCGCGTACGCCCTCGCCGACCAGTGGGTGCGCGACCTGCAGCAGGAGCGCCGCCGGTCCACCCGCCACGACCAGCCGCTCACGCGCGACGCGCCACACCGTCGACCCTGGCCCGAAGAGACCGGCGTCCCCGGCAACTCCGGGACCGGGCGCGGAAGGGAAGAACCGGGCGAAGCCCCTCATACCGTCCCGTCCGTCATGCGTCAGATGGAGTAGTCGGACCCCGAGTTGGTCGAGGCGATGTACTCCCGCACCGCACTCTGCGGTACCCGGTAGGAGCGTCCGAACCGGATGCTGTGGATCGTCCCGGCCTGCACTAGGCGGTAGACGGTCATCTTCGACACCCGCATCATGGCGGCAACCTCGGCCACCGTGTACAGATCACTGGTACTCACATTCATAGCCATGCTCACCACTACTCCCATCCGCCTCACCACAGTGCGTGGTTCTTTTAACAGTGGTCGCGTTGGTAACACCGGCACAAGGATGAGCACTACTCGATTCTCGGCTCCGGAAGCGAGTAGGTGGTACCTGCTCGGCCCGGACAGCAGGGAAGGCGGGCCGCCGCAGCGGGACCCGCCTTCTCCGTCATCGCGTCAGGTCAGCCGGCGATCTGCGCGCTGGCCTCCGGATCCGATTCCCTGAGGAACACCGCGATCCGCTCCGCCTCCTCGATCTCGCCGATGGAGGCCGCGGCCCGACCCAGGGCGAAGAGCGCCCGCAGGAAGCCACGGTTCGGCTCGTGCGAATACGGGATGGGGCCGGCACCGCGCCAGCCGCTGCGCCGCAGCGCATCCAGACCGCGGTGGTAGCCGGTGCGCGCATAGGCGTAGGACTCGATCGTCCGGCCCTCCGCGTAGGCCTCGTCCGCGAGGACGGCCCACACGAGCGACGACGTCGGGTGGGCGGCGGCCAGATCGACGGCCTCGTCGCCCGCGGCGAAGCGCCCGACGACGTCCGGCTCCTCGGGCAGCAGGGTGGGCTCGGGGCCCAGCAGGTTCCTGCGGAACTCGTCCGACACGGCGCTAGAGCTTCTTGCCGGCGGACCCGAGGGACGCGGCGGCTTCGACGACGCGCGCGGCGAGGCCGGCCTCGGCCGAGGCGCCCCAGACGCGGGGGTCGTAGGTTTTCTTGTTGCCGACCTCGCCGTCGATCTTCAGGACGCCGTCGTAGTTGCGGAGCATGTGGTCCGCAACCGGGCGCGTGAACGCGTACTGGGTGTCCGTGTCGATGTTCATCTTAATGACGCCGTAGGAGACGGCGTCGGCGATCTCCTGGTCCGAGGAGCCGGAGCCGCCGTGGAACACGAGGTCGAACGGCTTGTCCTTGCCGATCTTCTGGCCCACCGTGTCCTGGATCTCCTTGAGGATCTCCGGGCGCAGCTTCACGCCGCCGGGCTTGTACACGCCGTGCACGTTCCCGAAGGTCAGGGCCGTGATGTAGCGGCCGTGCTCGCCGGCGCCGAGGGCGTCGACGGTCGCGAGGGCGTCCTCGACCGTGGTGTAGAGCTTGTCGTTGATGGCGTTCTCGACGCCGTCCTCCTCGCCGCCGACGGTGCCGATCTCGACCTCGAGGATGATCTTCGCGGCCGCGGCGCGGGGCAGGATCTCGCGCGCGATCCGGAGGTTCTCCTCGAGGGTCTCGGCCGAGCCGTCCCACATGTGCGAGTTGAAGATGGGGTCCCTGCCGTTCTTCACGGCCTCCTCGGACGCGGCGAGCAGGGGCAGCACGAAGTCGTCGAGCTTGTCCTTGGGGCAGTGGTCAGTGTGGAGGGCGATGTTGACGTCGTAGTTCTTCGCGACCTCCCGGGCGAAGGCGGCGAAACCGAGCGAGCCGGCGACCATGTCCTTGACGCTCGCGCCGGACCAGTACGCCGCACCGCCCGTGGAGACCTGCACGATGCCGTCGGAGCCCGCCTCGGCGAAGCCGCGCATGGCCGCGTTGAGGGTCTGCGAAGACGTCACGTTCACGGCCGGGAACGCGAAGCCGCCCGTCTTGGCGCGGTCGATCATCTCGGCGTAAACATCAGGGGTTGCAATAGGCATACTGAGGACTCCTTCGTGGTGGTGAGTGCTTCGCTTCATCCTAGCGAGCGGACCTGCCCGGCGCAGTGGGTCAGGTCCGGGATGACGCGGGGTCAGACGGGCTGGCCGAACACGTGCCGGCGCACCCAGCCGTGCATCGCGATCGCGGCGGCCGCGGACGCGTTGATGGACCGGGTGGACCCAAACTGCGCGATCGAGAGGGTCGCCTCGGCCGCGTCGTGGACCTCCGGCGTGAGGCCCGGGCCCTCCTGCCCGAACACGAGCACGCACTTCTCCGGGAGGTCGTAGGTCTCCAGGGGCACGGAGTCCGGGAAGTTGTCGATCCCGATCACGGCCAGCCCCTCGGCCGCGGCCCACGCGGTGAAGTCCGCGACGGTGGGGTGGTGGCGGACGTGCTGGTAGCGGTCGGTGACCATCGCGCCGCGCCGATTCCAGCGTCGTCGTCCGATGATGTGCACCTCCCGGGCGAGGAAAGCGTTCGCGGTACGCACCACGGAACCGATGTTGAGGTCGTGCTGCCAGTTCTCGATGGCCACGTGGAAGCCGTGCCGCCGCTCGTCGAGGTCGGCCACGATCGCCTCGTGCGTCCAGTACCGGTACGCGTCGACGACATTGCGGGTGTCCCCGGAGGCGAGCAGGTCGCGGTCCCAGTGCTCGCCGTCGGGCGCCTCGCCCTCCCACGGGCCGACGCCGACGGGAGGGCCCGGTGCCCCGGGGGCGTCGGGCTGGTCGGGAGTCTCCGGCAGGGATTCATTCACCGTTCAAGCGTAGACGGCACCGAAGGTGGAAGACTGGCAGTGGCAGCTCCCCGCACACCCTGGAAAGGACGCCCCATGCGCGAGAACGAACACATCGAGTGCTGGCTCACGGACATGGACGGGGTCCTGGTGCACGAGAACCAGGCCATCCCGGGCGCGGCCGAACTGATCGAACGGTGGGTGGCCACCTCGAAGCGCTTCCTGGTCCTGACGAACAACTCGATCTACACCCCGCGCGACCTCGCGGCACGCCTCAAGGCGTCCGGGCTCGAGATCCCCGAGGAGAACCTGTGGACGTCGGCGCTGGCCACGGCCCAGTTCCTGCGGGACCAGCTGCCGGGCGGACGGGCGTACGTGATCGGCGAGGCAGGGCTGACGACGGCGCTGCACGAGGCCGGATTCGTCCTCACCGACACGAATCCCGACTACGTGGTACTCGGCGAGACGCGCACCTACTCGTTCGAAGCGATCACCAAGGCGGTCCGCCTCATCCTCGACGGCGCGCGGTTCATCGCGACCAACCCCGACGTCACCGGTCCGTCGAAGGAGGGCCCCCTGCCCGCGACGGGGGCCATCGCGGCCATGATCACGGCGGCGACGAGCCGCGACCCGTACATCGTCGGCAAACCCAACCCGATGATGTTCCGCTCCGCGATGAACCAGATCGACGCGCATTCGGAGACGACGGCGATGATCGGCGACCGCATGGACACCGACATCATCGCCGGCATGGAGGCGGGCCTGCACACGGTCCTCGTGCTCAGCGGCATCACCCAGCCGGCGGACATCGACGCCTACCCCTTCCGTCCGGCGCAGATCTGCGGCTCGGTGGCGGAGCTGATCGACCAGGTCTAGGCCCGGCTCAGAAGAAGCGCTTCCAGCCGCCGCCGCGCGGGACCGGGACGTACTCGCGCTGCACGGCCGAGACGATCTCCTGGTAGATCAACGGGTTCCATTGCGGGCTGGCGTGCGCGGGCAGTGCGCCATCCGTGCGGTGATCGGTCGAGACCACGTTGTCCGGCAGGGAGCGCGCCCAGCCTGCGCGCGCCGTCAGGTAGTTCACGACGCCGTCGTCCGGGTTGCCCGCGAAGACCACCTTGGTGTCGCCGAGGGAGAGCCGGAACCGCGAGACGTCGAAGTGGTAGATGTACGAGGACTGGGTCTGGATGAGTTCGCTGCTGGGCGCGAGGGGGGAGAGCTGCTCGAGCGTCTGGTCCACGATCTGGCTCCAGGTGCGCTCGTTCTTGTGGACGATCCGCTCGCCGAGCTCGTACGTGCCGCGCAGGCTGATCGGCACGCGCACCCCGGCCTCGTAGAGCCGCACCACGCCGTCGAACATGCGCTGGTCGCGGACGTCGTAGCGGCTGGACGGCGAGGAGTCGAGGAAGATGAGCTCCACGGGGATGCCGCGGTCACGCAGTCGCGCCGCGACCTCGACGGCCACCATGCCGCCGAAGCTGTGGCCGTAGAAGTAGAGCCGCTCGAGCCGGAAGTTGTCCACGTAGCGGTTCATGGTGGCCACGACGTTGTTGATGTCCAGGCCGCGGTTGGAGTAGCCCATCACCGCCATCTGTCCCCGCCGGCTGAGGGCAGGACGCAACGAGTTGAGGATCCAGAGCCCCTCCTCCCAGCTCGTCTTGTAACCGGGGAAGAGGACCCACCGGTCGTCGGGGAACCGCGCGCGGGCGTCCTCGTCGTCGAGCGGAAGGATGCGCGTCTGGTCCCGCTCGCCCTGGATGAGGCGCGTGGTGACGAGGTCGGCCGTCACCACGGCGGCCGCGGCGCTGCCGATCAGGAAGGACCGACGCGAGGACTCACGGAAGCTCCGCGCCTGCTGCAGTACCTTGCCGTCGTCGTCCTGCATGGGGAGGTCCGGACCGTGCCCGTGCGCGGTCCCGGTCAGGCGAGACCCAGTTCGTCCTTGCCGAAGGCGAAGAGGTAGGGGACCCCGGCCTCGGACTCGATGCGCTCCTTCGACCCGGTGTCGCGGTCCACGATCACGGCGACGGCGCGCACGTCGCCCCGCGCCCGGCGGACACCCTCGACGGCGGTGAGGGCGGACCCTCCCGTGGTCGAGGTGTCCTCGAGCACGACGACGGGGCGCCCGGCCACATCCGGCCCCTCCACCTGGCGGGCCATGCCGTGGGTCTTCTGGGTCTTGCGGACCACGAAGGCGTCGATGGGTCGGCCGTCCCGCGCCGCGGCGTGCATCACGGCGGTGCCGACCGGATCGGCGCCCATCGTCAGGCCGCCCGCGGCCTCGAAGGCGATACCGGCGTCGTCGAGCAGTTGGAGCATGACGCGTCCGACGAGCACGGACGCCTCATGGTGCAGCGTGACCCGGCGGAGGTCGATGTAGTAGTCGGCCTCGACCCCGCTCGAGAGCGTGACGCGCTCGTGGACCACGGCGAGTTCCTTGATGAGCTCCAGGAGGCGGGAGCGGTCGGCGGTCTGCGCGGTCTCGGCGGTCATGCGGCCAGTCTATCGAGGCCCTGCCGACGCGTCGCACGTCGCCGCGCGGGCCGTACCGGGCCCGGGGACATCGGCCGGGTCCACTGCGCGGCGGGCGGCGTGTCGCGACGGGATACACCCCTCCGGGGACCGATCCCCCGGGATCGTTCCGAACCGGCCCGGAGTTGTCCACCTTCGGGCGACCGATGCCCTGCTCCACGCACTGCACTGTCTTCCGGCCGTCGACGCCGCCGTGATGGTCGAGAGTTCCCTGCGGCGCGGAGACACCGCGAGGGCCTTCCTCCTGGAGGGCTTCCTCGTGGTGGAGGTCGACGGCGACGCCTGCCACTCCAGCCGCGCGGCCCGGCAACGACCCCGCAGCCGGCACGCGGCCGACGCCGGTCACCCGCCGATCGCACTCGCGGCGTCGATCGCTTCCGGAGAGAGGACATGGGAGATGGCCAGGACCGCCGCACCGGCGACACCCGCGCTCTGGCCGGAGACCGACGGGACGATCCGCAGGTGCTCCGTCGCGAGCGGCAGCGACCGCGTGTACACGACCTCCCGGATCCCGGCGAGCAGGTGCTCGCCGGCCTGGGCGAGGGAACCGCCGATCACGACGATCGAGGGGTTGATCAGATTCACGCACATCGCCACCACGTCACCGATGTCGCGGCCCGCCTGCCGGACGGCCTGGAGCGCCGTGGCGTCACCGGACCGCAGGAGGTCGATCACGTCCTGGCTGCCCGCGACGCCAGGGCGCGCGCCGAGGGCGGCCGCGAGCGCCGGGCCGCTGGCCACGGCTTCGAGGCAGCCGGTGTTCCCGCAGCGGCACGGGGCCTCGCCCGCGGAGGCGACACGGACATGCCCCAGATCGCCCGCCGTGCCCTGCGCCCCTCGCTGCAGCACGCCGCCCGAGATGATGCCCGCGCCGATGCCGGTCGCCACCTTGATGAACATCAGGTCGCCCACGTCGGGCCAGTTGCTGCTCTGTTCGCCCAGCGCCATGATGTTGACGTCGTTGTCCACGAGGACGGGGACGTCGAAGCTCGCCTGGACGATCCCCGGCACGTCACTCCTGTCCCAGCCCGGCATGATCGGCGGGTTGATCGGGCGCCCGGTGTCGTGCTCCACCGGCCCGGGTAGCCCGATGCCGATGGCCGCGAGATCCTCCGTGCGTTCCGCCGCGCGCAGCAGCCGACCGATGGCCGAGACCAACCACCCGAGGACGGCGTCGGGCCCGTCCGCGATACTGATGTCCTGCCGCTCCCGGGCGAGCTCCTCGCCGGCAAGGTCCGCCAGGATGACGACGGCGTGGGTGGCCCCGAGGTCGGCGCCGATGACCACCCGCGCCGAGGGATTCAGCGCGAACAGGGACGGCGGCCGCCCTCCGGTGGAGACGCCGCCGATGGGCGACACGAGGCCGAGTCCCGTGAGGACGTCCACGCGGGCAGCGACGGTGGAGCGGGCCAGTCCGGTGATCTGGGCGAGTTCGGCACGCGTGCGCGGCCGGCCGTCCCGGAGGACCTGGAAGATGTCGCTGGCGCCCGACGGCGATGGAGCAGCGGACCGCGGGCGTGAACCGTGGCTCGTGAGTGCCGGGGCGGGCTGCGGGATGGACACACTTCCATTGAAGCACGAGCACCTTTTGTATGCCTATCGACAAAAGTAGGTGGTCCATGTCACAGTGGGCGCGTGGACGACGCCGTCAGCAGCACCAGGGACCCGGCTCCGGTCCTGCACGTCACCGGACTCTCGAAGAGCTTCTTCGGAGTGCCGGTCCTCGAGGACGCGTTCCTGGATCTGTTCCCCGGAGAGGTCCACGGACTCGTCGGCGAGAACGGGGCGGGCAAGTCCACCCTGATGAAACTGCTCGCCGGCGTGCATGTGCGCGATGCCGGGACGGTGGAGATCGACGGGCGGCCCGTCACCTTCACCCACCCGTTGCAGGCGAGGCGCGCAGGGCTCTCCACCGTCTTCCAGGAGTTCAACCTGCTGCCCGAGCGCACCGTGGCGCAGAACATCTACCTGGGGCGGGAGCCGAGGAAAGGGCTCCTGGTGGACCGTCGGGCCATGGCCAGGGACACCGCTTCGCTGCTCGAGCAACTCGGCATCACCAACATCCGGCCGAATGACGTGATCAGTTCGCTCTCGGTCGCGCAGCAGCAGATCGTGGAGATCGCCAAGGCCGTCAGTTACGACGCCCGGATCATCTCGATGGACGAACCGACGGCCGCGCTCGCCGGCCCGGAGGTCGACCTGCTGTACGGGATCATCGACCGGCTCCGGAAACGCGGGACGGCGATCCTCTACGTCTCCCATCGCCTGAAGGAGGTCTTCGACCTCTGCGACACCATCACCGTGCTGAAGGACGGGCGGGTGGTGACGTCGTCGCCCGCCGCGGACCTGGACGACGCCTCACTCGTGCGGGCCATGGTCGGCCGGCCCATCTCGGCGTTCTTCCCCGACCCCGTGCCGGGGACCGCCGTCGGGAACGCCCTGCTGGAGGTCCGCGGCGCCGGCAACGACCAGCTCGACGACATCCACCTCACGCTGCGGGCCGGGGAGATCGTCGGGGTCGCGGGGCTCCAGGGGTCGGGCCGCTCGGAGCTCGTCCACGCGGTCTTCGGCGCGGCACCGTTCACCCGCGGGACCGTGACCCTCGGCGGGCGCGACCACCCGCCGGCCTCGCCCCGGGAAGCCATCCGGCAGCGCGTCGCCCTGATCACCGAGGACCGCAAGGCGGAGGGCCTCAGCCTGAACCAGTCCATCATCGACAACGCGCTGAGCGTCGTGCGGTCCGTTCATCCCGGCCGCACGGCAGCAGCACGCCGCGAAGCGCCCGGTGTGTTCTCCTCCCTGGAGGTCATTGCACGCGACCTCGACCAGGAGGTGCAGTACCTGTCCGGCGGGAACCAGCAGAAGGTCGTGCTCGCCAAGTGGCTCGCGATCGATCCGCAGGTCGTGCTCCTCGACGAACCGACGCGCGGCATCGACGTCGGGGCGAAGGTCGCCGTCTACACCCTCATGCGCCGCCTGGCGCGGGAAGGCAAGGCCATCCTCATGGTCTCCAGCGAACTGCCCGAGGTGCTCGGCATGTCCGACCGGGTGATCGTCATGCGGGACGGCCGCGTCGCCGGCGAGGCGCCGGCCGGCGCCTCCGAGGAGCAGATCCTGCACCTCGCGACGGGCGCGCGGGGGGTCCCCTCGTGACCCGCCTGACCTCGACGCACATCGTCTACCTCGTCGCCCTGCTGACGATCGTCGCGGGTACCGTCCTCGTGGGCTCCACGGGCCGCAGCTTCTTCAGCCCCGGCAACATCTCCGACATCCTCACCGGGACCAGCATCCTCGGCTTCATCGCGATCGGGCAGACCCTCGTGATCCTCGTCGGGAGCCTGGACCTCTCCGTACCGTACGTCATCAGCCTCTCGAGCCTCATCGGAGCCGGCATCATGGCGAACCAGCCGGGGAACATCCTGCCCGCCGTGCTCGCCGCGCTGCTCGTCTCCGGGCTCATCGGTCTCGCCAACGGAGCGGTGGTCGCCGGGCTGAAGGTCCACGGCTTCATCGCCACGCTCGGGATGGGACTCATCGTCAGCGGCTACCTCGGGTCCAACTACCAGGGCAGCTCGGGCCAGGCACCGCTGGCCTTCCGCCTCGTCGGCGCCACCGGCATCGGGCCGGTCCCGGTCTCCACCCTCATCATGCTCGCGTGCGCCGCCGTCGTCCTGCTCATGCTGAACACCACGCGCCTCGGGCATGCCATGTACGCCGTGGGCGGCGACGCCTCGGTCGCGAGGATGTCCGGGATCAGGACCGCGACGCCGGTCGTCGCGGCCCACGTGATCTGCTCCCTCCTGGCCGGGCTGGCGGGCCTGCTGCTGGCCGCCCGGCTCGGCGTCGGGAGCCCGACCATCGGCTCGCAGGGCGGTTACGACCTCCTGTCGATCGCCGCCGTCGTGCTCGGCGGCACCCTCCTCGCCGGCGGCAAGGGCTCCCTCGTGGGAACCCTCGGTGGTGTCCTGATCTTCGCCATGCTGGACAACATCATGAGCGTGCTGCAGGTCAATCCCTTCCTCAAGGACGTGGTCCGCGGCGTCGTGATCGTGGTGGCCGTCGCCGTCTACGCGCGGCGCACGGTCGTGCACCGTCAGGCCCGCTTCGGACGCGGAGTCCCGCACAGCGAGGATCCCCCGACGACGGGAGCCCGGCACGACGACGGACCGGCCGACGACGCGGGCCGCGGCGCACGGAACGGGGTGTCCGCATGAGCGTCGCCACCGGCCGTGCCGTCCTCGAGCAGAACCGGTCCCCGCGGGGAGAGCGCCTGGCCCGGGCGCTCCGCTCCCCGAGCGGCGGGGTCTTCGTCCTCGTCGTCGTCCTCCTCGTCGCCGTCCTGGCGGCGAACCCCTCCTTCGGCGAGCCGGGATCCCTGATCCGGTTCGTCGGCCGCACGGCTCCCATCGCCATCGCCGCCATCGGCCAGTACTTCGTCATCGTGTCCGGTGAGTTCGACCTGTCCATGGGATCCGTCGTCACCGCGCAGGTCATCATCGCCGGCAACCTCGTCGGCCAGGACGAATCGCGCACCGTTCCCGTCCTGGTCCTCATGATCGTGTTCGGCGCATTCATCGGACTCGTCAACGGACTCGTGACCACCCTTCTGAAGGTCCCGAGCTTCATCGCGACGCTCGGGATGATGCTCGCCCTGCTCGGCCTCGTCCTGTACTGGACGGGCGGAGCCGCAACGGGGAATCCCGCCGACACCTTCCGCCAGATCGGCCGCGGCGGCATCCAGGACGTCCCCGTCCTCGACGTGATCCCCTACCCCGTCCTCCTCCTCGCGGTCATCGCGGCGGGCGCGTTCTGGCTCATGCGCCGACCCTACGGACGCACCCTGATCGCCATCGGCGACAACGCGCAGGCTGCCGCCCTGACCGGCGCGCCGGTCTGGTGGGTCCGCACCCGCGCCTTCATGCTGTCCTCGCTCGCGGCGACGGTGGCCGGGGTGATCCTGGTCGGGTACGCAGGCGTGCACCCCTCCGTGGGCCAGGGCTACGAATTCACCGCCATCACCGCCGTCGTCCTCGGCGGGGTGGTCCTCGGAGGAGGCCGCGGCTGGGTCCTGTCCGCCGCCGCGGGGGCGTTCGCCCTCGAGCTGCTCTTCACCCTCCTGAACTTCCTCGGCGTCCAGTCCACGTGGCGGGACACCGTGCAGGGCGTCATCATCATCGTCGCCGTCGCCGCGGCCGCCCGGACCTGGCAGCGCAAGCGGCGCGGCTCCAGCACCCAGGCCCATGACCAGCACCGTCCGATAGCAGCACCACAGCCCGCACCGGGCACCACTGAGGGAGGAACATGATGCGTGGAAGCATCCTGGGCAAGGTCACGGTGATCGCAGCGACGACGCTGTTCGCCCTGACGGCCTGCACCACCGATTCATCCATCGAGGACCCGCCGGCGTCCGAGGCCGCAGCGGGCGAGTCCGCGGCGGCCGAGCAGCCCACCGGGGACAGCACGGAGTGGTTCGACCAGGCCGTGTACGACACGCAGGACGAACAGCGCTCGGCCACCTTCGAGGGCGATCCCGAGCAGCCGTATCTGCAGTACATCGACGGCGAGATGACGGACACCTCGTCGTTCGCCTCGGAGGGGGCCAAGAAGGCGTGCTTCTCGAACGCGTCGATCTCCAACCCGTGGCGCCAGACGGGCTGGATCACCATGAACGAGCAGCTGAAGGTGCTGCAGGAGTCCGGCGTCATCTCCGAGATGGAGACGCGTGACGCGCAGGACGACGACAACACGCAGATCGCCGACATCGACTACTTCATCTCCGACGGCGACTGCGACGCCTTCATCATCTCCCCCAACTCGACGGCGGCGATGACGCCGGCCGTCGAGCGGGCCTGTGAGACGGGGAAGCCGGTGATCGTGTTCGACCGCGGCGTGCAGACCGACTGCCCGTTGACCTTCATCCATCCCATCGGCGGCTTCGCCTGGGGCATCGACACCGCCGAATTCCTCAGCGAGCGTCTCGAGGAGGGAGACAAGGTGGTCGCCCTGCGGATCCTCCCCGGCGTGGACGTCCTCGAGCAGCGCTGGGCCGCGGCCGAGCGCATCTTCGAGGAGAACGGCATCGAGGCCGTCGACTACTTCACCGGGGCGGACCCCGTGGAGATCAAGTCGATCATCGCGGACGAGCTGGCCAAGGGCGACGTCCAGGGCGTCTGGATGGACGCCGGCGACGGCGCCGTCGCCGCCATCGAGGCCTTCGAGGACGCCGGGGCCGAACTGCCCGTCATGACCGGTGAGGACGAGATGAGCTTCCTGCGCAAGTGGGAGGAGACCGGCATCGACGGCCTCGCGCCCGTCTACTCGAACTTCCAGTGGCGGACGCCGCTGCTGGCGCTCGAGAAGATCTTCAAGGGCGAGGAGATCCCGGCGGAGTGGGTGCTTCCCCAGTCGCCCATCACCGAGGACGAGCGCGCGGAGTTCCTGGCCGCCAACGAGGGCATGCCGGACGGCCACTACGCCAAGTTCGGCGGCGAGGACCTGCCGGGGTACCCGGAGGTCTGGCAGGAACGCCAGATCCCCTGACCGCAATCCCACCGCTACAGGAAGGAGGCAGGACCGTGGACACCGGCTACGTCCGCCCGATCGGCGTCAACACCTGGGTCTGGACGTCGCCGCTGACGGACGCGGATCTGCCTCCCCTCCTGCGCCGGATCGCCGCGATGGGCTTCGACGCCGTCGAACTGCCCCTCGAGAACGTCGGCGACCTCACGGTGGAGGTGGTTCGGGACGTCCTCGCGGACACGGGTCTGAGACCTTACGTGGTGGGGGCCATGGCGCCCGGCCGGGACCTCGTCGGCGCCCCCGACGCCACCATCCGGAGCACCCAGCAGTACCTCCTCGGATGCGTCGGATTCGCGGGCGGCATCGGGGCCACCACGGTGTGCGGGCCGTTCTACGCGCAGACCGGGCGGCTCTGGCGCATGGACGACGCCGAACGCGCGCAGGCCTACGCGGAACTGCGCCGCAACCTCGCCCCCGTGGCGGAGGCGGCCGTCCGTGCCGGCGTCGTCCTGGGGATCGAACCGCTCAACCGGTACGAGACCTCCCTCATCAACACCGTGGAACAGGCGATCGACGCGCTCGGTCCGCTCCTCGGCCACGGCGTCGGGCTGGCCCTGGACACCTACCACCTCAACATCGAGGAACGGTCCACGCCCGACGCCCTCCGGAGGGCCGGCGCACACCTCGTCCACCTGCAGGTGTGCGGCAACGACCGCGGCGCGCCCGGCGGTGACCAGACCGACTGGCCCGCGCTGTTCCGGGCGCTGGACGACGTCCGGTACCAGGGAGGGCTGACCATCGAGAGCTTCACCGCACACAACGCCAGCATCGCCACGGCCGCGGCCATCTGGCGTCCCCTGGCCCCATCCCAGGACCTGCTGGCAGAGAATGGGTTGACCTTCCTCCGCCACGCGGAGCCCTCCCGGCCCCGGGACGCACCACCCCCACAAGGAGAAACCCCATGACGAGCCCCGTGCCCGCACCCGCCGACGCCGCCCGGCCCCTCGGCGTCGCCATGATCGGCTACGCCTTCATGGGCAAGGCCCACTCGGCAGCCTGGCGGACGGTCGGCAGCCACTTCGACGTCCCCGCCATCGCGCGGCGCGTCGTCGTCGGCCGTGATGCCGAGAAGGCAGCGGAGGCCGCCGCGCGCTACGGCTGGGAGGGCTTCGCCACCGACTGGCGCGAGGTGATCCACCGCGACGACGTCGACATCGTGGACATCTGCACGCCCGGCTATCTGCACGCCGAGATCGCCATCGAGGCCTTGAAGGCGGGCAAGCACGTCCTCGTGGAGAAGCCGCTGGCCAACACCCTCGAGGAGGGCGCCGAGATGGTGGCCGCCGCGGCGGAGGCGAGGGCGCGGGGCGTCCAGTCCATGGTCGGCTTCAACTACCGGCGCGTACCCGCCCTCGCGCACGCGCGCACACTGATCGCGGACGGGCGGCTGGGCGCCATCCGCCAGCTGCGGGTCGCCTACCTGCAGGACTGGCTCTCGGATCCCGACTCCCCCATGACCTGGCGACTGCGCCGGGAGACCGCCGGGTCGGGTGCCCTCGGCGACATCGCCTCCCACGCCCTCGACCAAGTGCAGTTCCTCACCGGCCAGGAGGTCACCGAGGTCTCCGGGCGGCTGCGGACCTTCGTCGGGCAGCGCCCGGGCGAGGGCGGGCCGGAGCCGGTGACGGTCGACGACGCCGCCTGGATCACCGCCGAGCTCTCCGGGGGCGCCGTCGCGACCGTCGAGGTCTCACGCATGGCGACCGGGGTGAAGAACGGGCTGCACATCGAGGTCTTCGGCGAGCGCGGGGCCCTGCGCTTCGACCTCGAGAACCTCAACGAGCTGTGGTTCATGGAGGCCTCCGGGCCGGCCACCGAACAGGGCTTCCGCCGCATCCTGGTCAGCGAGCCCGGCCACCCCTACCTCGAGGGATGGTGGCCGGCGGGTCACATCATCGGGTGGGAGCACACCTTCACGCACCAGTTCCGCGACTTCCTCGCCTCGATCCGGACCGGCGAGCCGCCACAACCTTCCTTCGAGGCCGGACTGCAGATCCAGCGCGTCCTCGCCGCCGTCGAGGAGAGCGCCGGCGCCCGGAGCGCCGTCGTCGCCCTCGATCCAGCCGCCCAGCCGTAGACCACCCCCTTCCCAAGGAGTCCGCATGACCCGCAACTTCACCCTGTTCACCGGCCAGTGGGCCGACCTCCCCTTCGAGAAGGTGGCCGAGCTCGCCGGCCAATGGGGCTACGACGGGCTGGAGATCGCCGTCTCGGGCGACCACCTCGATGCCTGGCGGTGGGACGACGACGCCTACATCCAGGACCGGCTCGACATCCTCGAACGCAACGGGCTGAAGGTCTGGGCCATCTCGAACCATCTCAAGGGCCAGGCCGTCTGCGACGACCCCATCGACTTCCGCCACGAGGCGATCGTCGGGCCGAAGGTGTGGGGCGACGGCGACCCCGAGGGCGTGCGCGGACGCGCAGCGGAGGAGATGAAGCTGACCGCGCGGCTCGCCAAGAAGCTCGGCGTGGACACCGTCGTGGGCTTCACCGGATCCTCCATCTGGCAGTACGTCGCCATGTTCCCGCCCGTGCCGTCCACGGTAATCGACGCCGGCTACCAGGACTTCGCGGACCGCTGGAACCCCATTCTGGATGTCTTCGACGAGTGCGGGGTCCGGTTCGCGCACGAGGTCCACCCCTCGGAGATCGCCTACGACTACTGGTCCACGCAGCGCACCCTCGAAGCCATCGGCCGCCGCCCCGCCTTCGGCCTCAACTGGGATCCGAGCCACTTCATGTGGCAGCAGATCGACCCCGTGGCCTTCATCTCGGACTTCAAGGACCGTATCTACCACGTGGACTGCAAGGACACGAAGATGCGCATGGGCGGAGGCCGGAACGGGATCATGTCCTCCCACCTGCCCTGGGGGGACCCGCGGCGCGGCTGGGACTTCGTCTCCACCGGCCGCGGCGACGTGCCCTGGGAGGACAGCTTCCGGGCGCTGACGGCCATCGGCTACACGGGCCCCATCTCCGTGGAGTGGGAGGACGCCGGCATGGACAGGCTGCAGGGAGCACCCGAAGCCCTCGCCTTCCTCAAGGGCTTCGACTTCGCGCCGTCGGAGACGTCCTTCGACGCGGCATTCAGCCAGTAGGGCACGCGGCGCGGCACCCTCGTCGTCGTGCGCCCGGTCGTCGTCGTGCACCCGGTCGTCGTCGTGCACCCGCCGCGGCGGCACGGAGTGTGATTCCGGCCATTTCGTAACCTTGTAGAAATAGACGCGGAGTAGCCTTGGCTCATGCATGAACTCCAGGCACGGATCATCGAGGAAATGGGCGTCAAGCCCACCATCGACCCGGCGGCGGAAGTCCGCAGCAGGGTCGGTTTCCTGAAGGACTACGTCAGGTCCACAGGCACGCGGGGGTTCGTCCTCGGCATCAGCGGCGGGATCGACTCCACCCTGGCGGGCAGGCTCGCCCAGCTCGCCGTCGACGAACTGCGGTCCGAGGGGGCGGATGCCGACTTCATCGCCATGCGCCTGCCCTACAACGTCCAGAAGGACGAGGAGGACGCCCAGGCGGCCCTCGCCTTCATCCAGCCGCGCACCTCGAAGGTCTTCAACGTGGCGCCCGCCGTGGACGGCATCCAGCGTGAATACGCGGAGACCACGGGCGAGCGCATCTCCGACTACACCAAGGGCAACACGAAGGCCCGCGCCCGCATGATGGCGCAGTACGCCGTCGCCGGGCAGCACAACCTGCTCGTCATCGGCACGGACCACGGCGCCGAGTCGGTCACGGGATTCTTCACCAAGTTCGGCGACGGTGGAGCCGACGTGCTGCCGCTCTTCGGCCTCAACAAGCGCCAGAACCGCGCACTCCTGAAGGAACTCGGAGCACCGGCTGCGCTCTACGACAAGGTCCCGACGGCGGACCTGCTGGACGAGGCGCCCGGTCAGACGGACGAACACGAACTCGGCCTGACCTACGAGCAGATCGACGACTACCTCGAGGGCCGGGCCGTGGACGCCGATGCCGCGAAGGCGATCGAACACCGCTACTGGATCACACGGCACAAGCGCACGGTGCCCGTCACCGTGTTCGACACCTGGTGGCGTGAGTAAACAGCACCGTTGGTAACGTAGGGGGCGTGAAGATCGCCACCTGGAACGTCAACTCCCTCCGTGCCCGCGCCGACCGTGTCGAAGCGTGGCTCGACAGGTCCGACGTCGATGTCCTGGCCATCCAGGAGACGAAGTGCAAGGACGACAACTTCCCCTGGGAACTGTTCGAGAACAGCGGCTTCGAGGTGGCGCACTTCGGCCTCAGCCAGTGGAACGGCGTCGCGATCGCCTCCCGCGTCGGGCTCGATGACGTCGAACGGACCTTCCCCGACCAGCCCGCCTTCGGGAAGCCCGGCGCGGACGAGGTGCAGGAGGCGCGGGCCATCGCGGCGACGTGCGGCGGAGTGCGGGTCTGGAGCCTGTACGTCCCCAACGGGCGGGCGCTCGACGACCCGCACATGCCCTACAAGATCGACTGGCTAAACACCCTCCGCGGTCACGCGCAGCAGTGGATCACCGACGACCCCGACGCGCAGATCGCCCTGATGGGCGACTGGAACATCGCACCGCAGGATGACGACGTCTGGGACATCGACCTGTTCGTCGACGGCGGCTACACCCACGTGAGCCCCGCCGAGCGCGCCGCGTTCCAGGGCTTCCTCGACTCCGGGTTCACCGATCTCGCGCGGCCGTTCACCCCCGGGCCCGGCCTGTACACCTACTGGGACTACAAGCAGCTCCGCTTCCCGAAGAAGGAGGGCATGCGCATCGACTTCGTCCTCGGCTCCCCCGCCCTGGCCACCCGGGCGACAGGCGCCTTCGTGGACCGGGAGGAGCGCAAGGGCAAGGGCGCCTCGGACCACGCACCCGTCGTCGTGGAACTCAGCGGACCGTGAGCCGACTGGGTCGAGTCATCCGACCGTTCCCGTACGTCTCCTACCTGCGCATCTACGAGCCCCTCGACGCCTTCTCCGACGCCCAGCAGCTCGCGATCCTCCAGCAACGGGCCCGCGAACGGGAGCTCACCGAGGAGATGGAGCACGAGCAGTCGCTCCGGCGCATCCTGCGCACCGTCTCGGACCCCTTCCCCCACCACGAGTCGGACCTCGTGCGCGTCACGCACTTCCCCACCCTGAACGGCACGACGACGCCCTACTACTGCCCCAACCAGCTCGCCGTCCGGACCACGCTCGCCGCCGAGTCGCTGGACCAGAGCCTGCGCGGGCCCCTGATCGACGTCCTCGTCCCGGAGATCGCCCGCGAGGCGCACCAGGCGCGGCTGGACCCGGACACCTTCGCCGACTCCGTCGCGAAGCTCTACACACGGTCGGCGACCTGGGGCGTGCCGTTCGCCTGGTTCGCCCTCATCCACGAGGACGATCTGACGGAGGTCGTCGAGGACGACGGCCGGGTCAGCACCGTCCGGATCACGGCGCGGATCGGCGACTGCATCGACCGCGGGCGCCGCTCGATCGCCCAGCTGGCGGTCGGCGCCCCGGAGATGGACCTGCTGGACGAGCTCACGGAGATCGTCGAGTGGCTCGAGGTCTTCCGGCGGGACGCCGTCGTCGAGGTCGACTACGGACCGGTCGCCGACCGCGTGTTCCCCGACGACTCACCCATGGACGTGCGTCTCGGGATCGAGAGCCTGGCCGAGGCCGACATGATGGGCGCCGCCGCCTCCTACCGGCGCCTCGCCTCGCGATGGATCCCGATCCGCCAGCTCGCCCGGGCCTCCTGACCGCGCGCGACGGCGGTCGTCCTCAGGCCCTCGCCGGTCCCGTCGTGCCCCGCACCACGAGCGTGTGGGGCCGCGAGGGCGGGTAGTCCGCCGGCTCATTGCGCAGCAGCTCCCCGAGCAGGAGGTCCGCCGCGTAGGCGCCCTGGTCCTCGGGATCCTGCCGGATGGTCGTCAGGCCCATGGGCTCGGAGAATTCGTGGTCGTCGATGCCGATCACGGACAGGTCACCCGGTACGGCGATGCCGAGCTCCGCCGCGGCCTTCAGCACGCCGAACGCCATCTCGTCGGAGGAACAGAACACCGCCGTCGGCCGGTCCGCCGGGTCGGCCAGCATCTCCAGCGCCGACGTCCGGGAGGTGGCGAAGCGGAAGTCGCCGAACGCGGACCAGTCCTCGCGGACCGGCAGCCCGTGGTCCCTCATGGCCTCCTGGAAGGCCCTCTCGCGGAGGCGCGGCACCTCGAAGTCGATGTCGAAGGAGCCGCCGCCCCGCATGTGGGCGATCCTCGTATGGCCGAGCCCGATCAGGTGTTCCACGGCGTCGCGGGCTGCTCGGGCGTCGTCGATCCCGACATGCCGGACCCCTTCCACCGCGCCGCCCACCACGATGTTCGGGTAGTCCAGCTGCTGGACGGCCGTCCGTTCGTCCTCGGTGAGGTGCATGCACATGACCAGCAGCGCGTCGATGCGCTTGCGGAGGATGGAGCGGTGGAACACCCGGTCCCGGTTCGCGCCCGCGCCACCGAGGCTGAAGAGGATGAGGTCGTACCCGGCCGCCCGCAGCTGACGGTCCACGCCCTCCAGGACGGCGGAGAAGTACCAGCGGTCGATCACCGGCACGAGCACGCCCATGGCCATGGTGCGGCCGGACGCGAGACCCGACGCGGCCGACGACGGGACGTAACCGAGCTGCCTCGCCGTCGCAGTGACCCGCGCCCTTGTCTCCTCGGCGACACCGGGAAGCCCGCGCAGCGCACGGGAGACCGTGGCCGTCGAGACCCCGAGGGACGCCGCGACGTCGTCGATGCTCGTCACCGGTCAGCCCTTCAGGCCACCGGCCAGCAGGCCCCGCACGAAGTACCGCTGGAGCCCGAAGAACACGGCGAGCGGGATGATCATGGACACGAAGGCCCCCGCGGTCAGGCGCTGCCACTCACCGCCGCGCGAGCCCTGCAGCTCGGCGAGCCGCTGGGTGATGGGCGCGACGTCCGCACCACCGCCGGAGAAGACGAGGGCCACCAGCAGGTCGTTCCACAGCCACAGGAACTGGAAGATGCCGAAGGAGGCCAGTGCGGGCGTGGCGAGCGGGACGACGATGCGCCAGAAGATGGTGCTGTGCCCGGCGCCGTCCACCCGCGCCGCCTCGATCACCTCTCCCGGGATCTCGGCGATGAAATTGTGGAGGAGGAAGATCGCCAGCGGCAGACCGAAGATGGTGTGGGCCACCCAGAGCTGTGCGTACGTGCCGCTGGGCAGAAGCTGGAAATCGCCGATCGCCAGGACCCGCGTGAAGAGCTGCAGGAGCGGGATCAATGCCATCTGCAGGGGCACGATCTGCAGGGCGAAGACGAAGATGAAGAGCCCATCCTTGCCGCGGAAGCGCCCCCAGGCGAACATGTAGGCCGCCATGGATCCGAGGACCAGAGTGAAGATGGTCCCGGGGATCACGATCGCCAGCGAGTTGACGAAGTAGGACAGCAGGTTGGGCGACTGGCTGCCGCCGGGACTGAGGACGTCCGCGTAGTTCTCCAGGGTGAATTGGCGGTCCGCGAAGACGTTCCACCAACCGTTGCCCTTGATGTTGTCCTCTGGCCGGAAGGACGAGATGAACAGGCCGAAGGTGGGGATGGTCCAGATGACGGCGATGATGACGGCGGCCGCCGTCGCGGTGCGCGAGGTGAGACGCTGCCGGACCCGCTTCTGCATGGGTGGGCGGCTCTGGCCGGCGTCGTCCTCGACGTCCGACAGGAGGTCCTGGTTCTCGAGTGGGACAGTGCTCATCGGATTTCCTTCTGCTTGCGGAGAAGCCGTGCGTTGTACACGACCACCGGCAGCACCATCAGGAAGAGGACCAGGGCCAGCGCGGCCCCGCGGCCCGGCTCCCCCGCCCGGAATGCCTGGGTGTACATCTCGTTGGCGACCACGGATGTCTCGTACTGCCCCGCGGTCATCGTCCGCACGATGTCGAAGACCTTCAGCGTCCCGATCGTGATGGTCGTGACGACGACGATCAGCGAGCCGCGGATGGTGGGGATGGTGACGTTACGGAACTGCTGCCAGGCGCTGGCGCCGTCCAGCCGGGCGGCCTCGACGATCTCGGTCGGGATGCCCTTGATGGCGGCAGAGAGCACCACCATGGCGAAGCCGGTCTGGATCCAGATCATGACGGCGATGAGGAACAGGGTGTTCTCGGGTGCATCGAGCAGGAATTGCTTCGGCTCCTGTCCGAACCAGACGAGGATCTGGTTGAAGAGGCCGATCTGATCCTGCTCGGGGCCCTTGTAGGCGTAGACGAAGCGCCAGATGATGCCGGCACCGACGAAGGAGATCGCCATGGGCATGAAGACGAGTGCCTTGAGGGCCTTCTCCCCGCGGGCCCGGTCGATGAAGACCGCGTAGGCCAGACCGATAGAGGAGGCGAGAAGCGGCACGAGGACCACCCAGATGACGGTGTTGCGCAGGGTGACCAGGGCTTCGGGCTGCGTGAACATCCAGGCGAAGTTGTCGAGCCCCACGAATTCCCCGTTGCGGCCGGTCAGGGAGAGGTACGAAGTCTGCAGCGCGGGGAACACGAGTCCGACGGCGAGGAGGATGAGGGCGGGTGCGAGGAAGCCTGCGATCTGGATCTTCTCCCGCCCGGACTTGGGAGCCCGGTCCACCACCAGCATGATGAGCCCGATGATGGCGGCGAAGACGGCGAGACCCACCACCACCTGTAAACCTTTGTCTGCAATATCTTCCACAGCCCAGCCTCCTGGCGTGCTTTTGGAGCGTGAATGGGGGAGGCGGTGCAGTGGGCGCCCTGGAAAGTTCCCCCGCTGCTACCTGATCAGGAGGAGGGCCAGCTGTCCTCGACGGTCTGCGTGACTTCCTCGGTGGAGGAGCCGTTGATCCAGTTCACGATGCCGCTCCAGAAGGAGTTCGCGCCGACCGCACCCGGCATCAGGTCGGATGCGTCGAAGCGGAACACGGTCTCGGGGTCCTGCAGCAGTTCGATGGACTGGCGATCCAGGTCCGACTGCGCGAGCTCCGGATCCAGTCCCTTGTTCGCGCTGATCGCACCACCCTGGGAGACGCGGGCGTTCGCGAACTCGGCGCTCGCCAGGTACGCCTGCAGCGCCTGCACCTCGGGACGGTCCGCGTAGGCACCGATCAATTCGCCGCCGCCGGTGATGGCCGTGCCCTGCGATGCGTCGATCGGCGGGGTCATGAAGGCCCAGACGTCGCCGTCCTCCGCGACGTTGGTGCCCTCGGGCCAGTTCACGGCCTGGAAGGAGGCCTGGTGGTGCATCGCGCAGTCCCCGTCCAGGACGGGCTGGCCGGCCTCCGCGAACGGCGTCGAGAGGATCGAACGGACATCGCCGAAGCCGCCGTTGACGAAGTCGTCGTTCTTCAGGATCTCACCGACGCGGTCGAAGGACGCCACGATCTTCGGATCGTTGAACGGGATCTCGTGTGCGACCCACTGGTCGTACACCTCGGGGCCGTGCTCGCGCAGGACTGCGTCCTCCACCCAGTCGGTACCCGGCCATCCGGTGGCCTCACCGGACTCGAAGCCGGCACACCACGGCTTCATCTCCTCCTCGTCGGCGATCTGCTCGGACAGCTCGGTCATCTCGTCCCAGGTGGCGGGAACCTCCCAGCCCTTCTCCTCGAACGTGGCCGGTACGTACCAGACGTAGCCCTTCACGTTGGCGAGCATGGGCGCTGCGTAGAAGGTGCCGTCCACCGTGCCGTAGTTCTTCCAGTCCTCGGACCACCCCTCGTCGACGAGATCCGAGACCTCCTGGGGCGCAGGCTTGAGGAACCCGCCCTGCGCCTGGGCTGCGAGCAGTCCGGGCTGCGGGAAGATCGCGAGGTCGGGAGCGGTGCCGCCCTGGGCCCGCACACCGATCTGCGTCTCGAACTCCTTGGAACCCTCGTAGGCCACCTCGACGCCGGTGCACTCGGAGAAGTCCGCCCAGGACTCCTCGAGCCGCTCCGCCTCGATGTCGACGATCGTCGAGTACACGCTGACCTCGGCGTTGTCGAAGGTCCCGTAGGACTCGTAGGCGGCGCAGTCCGCGTCACCGGATCCTCCTGCGCTGTCCGACCCTTCCGAACCACAGCCGGCGAGCGCGAGGAGGGAAACGCTGAGTGCTGCGACGGGCAGCACGAATTTCCTTGAGCGAATGTTCGCCATTGAAACAGACTCCTTTGTCGGGCGGTACGTCTGTGTCCGGGCTTGCAGCTGACGCGCCGGGCCCCGAGGATGTTCCGCCTCACGAATTGGTAACGCAACAGTAAGCGCTTACATATTGGCGTCACAAGCATTCCGGGCGCCCGAGGCGTTTCGATACTCAAATGTGATCCAGTTCACGGTTCAGGCGACGCGTTCCGATCTCGAGAACCTGACGCGAGCGCCCGACCGGATACTGATCAGCACCGGTGTGCGATACCCCGTGATCCGGTCCAGCGCCTCGACGAGCTGGGACACCTCCTCGGCGATCACGTAGGGAGGCACCCCTTTGCGAGGGAACACCCGGACCTGCAGGCCCGGCACGCCCCGGACCGACCAGGTGCTGACGGACGCCGCGGCGAGGTCGGGGCGCTCCAGCAGGGCGGCCTTGAGTGCCTGTTCGGCGGCCGCCGCCGTGATCGTCACCGTCCCGACGACGGTGGAGGCGACGGCGGCACCGCCGGCCGTGGCGGCGTCCACGGGACGGCCCAGGCCGGATCCGGATCTGCGACTGTCCTCCGTGGACGCGAAGATGCCCGTTCGCCCCCTCCCCTGCGCGGTGATCCAGAGGACGAGCAGCACGATCAGCAGCAGCAGGGCGGCCGCCAGTGCCAGCCACAGCCAGGTGTCGTCCTGACCGTCGGGCGTGGTCCGCGCTCGTACGCCGTCGATGGCCTCGCCGGCCCGCGGCGCCGCCGCTGCCCACCAGGAGGCGGCCCCGGGCACGGTCAGCAGAGCGAGCCCCGCGGCCCCCGCGGCGGACAGGAGGAGCCCGACGACGGCGAGCACTGCGCGGTTGAGCCCCCTGGGTGTCGTGTTCACTGCCCGATCACCCCGGTGTCCGTCACGTCGACGGCGATTCGCGGTTCGGGGCTCACACCCGATCGATGGAGGTCGTCCGCGACGGCCCGACGGACCGCGTCCGCATCGACCGGGATCCCCGAGGTGGGCCGGACCTGCACCCTGACCACGGTGCGTCCGACCGTGACGAGGACCTGCTCCGGGCCCACTCCCGCAGCGATCCGCGCCCTGCGGGCGAGCGAGGAGGCCACGACCTCGGCGTCGACGACGACGGCCGCGCGGTCATCGGGGATGGCATAGCGGGTCCGCCGGCCCGGCAGGACGGCGAGCAGGATCAGCAGCAGGCCGGAGACGAGGAGGACGACGGAGCCGGCTCCGAGCAACGATGCCGGCACGCCGCCGGGCAGGGCGCCGAACCACGCCGCGGCAGCGTCCAGGTCGAGCAGGAACGGCTCGTCCCCTACCGCCCGCAGGACGGCCTCCAGCAGCAGGACGAGGCAGCCTCCGATCAGCAGGATGGCGGTCACCACAGACGCGGTGGCCCGGGAGGAGTGCAGCTCCCGGCGCACGAGGCGCGCGGTCGTCGGCGGCGTCGTCCGGTCGGGCAGGTCGATACTCACAGGACCCGGGCCCCCCTGGTGACGGTGCTGCCGATGATGCGGATGTCCACGCGGCTGAGCCGCGCCCCCGTGAGGTCCTGCACCCGCTCGAGGATCGGAGCCCGCGCGGCGTCCGCGCGCTCCCACAGTGGTCCGCCGAACGTCCCGACGATGTCGGGTTCCCGCACCACGCGGGCCAGCGGCGGAACCGGAAGGGGCAAGGTGAGGAGCAGCGCGAGAAGACCGCGGTCATCGGAGAACGTCGCCCGGACCTGCGCCGGCTGGACGCCGAGCACACCGGCGGCGACCGCCTGCGCCGTACTGGTGAGGGCCTGCGTGGTGATGCGGTTGTGGCCGGCCAGGATATGGCCTGGCGGACGCCCCGGCACCGCCGTCGCCGGCTGGATGTGCTTCGCGTGCGCCGGAACGGACTCGGTGGTCACGACGACGAGCGGCGGCCGGTCAGGGCGTCGAAGACGCCGCGCAGATCGAGCTTGCCCTCGATGATGCGCCCCACGACGGCTCCACAGAGCACCAGGACGAGTGTGAGGAGGAAGCCCCAGAAACCGAACACGAGCGCCGCGAAGGCGAGGACGACTCCGACGGCCATGCCGACGACAGTGGGGTTCATGGGTGCCTCACTCGACCGACTGCTGGAACTGGGTGGAACCCGTGGTGCGGACGCGCTCCGTTGGCTTCGAATCCGCGGGAGGCGGCAGGTGCACGTCGAGGATCTCGACGTTGACCTCGATCACCTCGAGGCCGACGAGCTCCGTCAGGGCCTCGTACACGGCGACGCGGACGGCATCGGCCAGCGCGTTCAACGCGAACCCGTAGGAGGCGACGAGGCTGATGTCGACGGCCAGCTGCGTCTGGCCCACTTCCACCTTGACGCCCTGGGCGAGGTCGTTGGCGCCGACGGCGTCGCGGATGGCGCCCAGCGCGCGTCCGCTGCCGGGCCCCAGCGCATGCACGCCGGGAACCGCCCGCGCCGCGATGGCGGCGATCTTCACCGCCGCGGCATCGCCGATCACGGTCCTCCCGGCCGCCGCAAGCCGGGGGACGGGAAGCTGCCGGCCCATGGGTTGATCAGTCATCGCAGGAACACCCTTTCGCTCGTGCCCCAGCCTAAGCCACGCCGCGGCCGGTCAGGGGTGGGTGCAGTGCCGACCGAGCCAGTCCTGCACCGGGACCATGGCGTGCCGGAATGCCTTCTCGTCGAAGGTGCCCGAACCCCGGGGAGGCGCCTCGACGGAGTGAGCGAGCGTGGTGAAATCGTCGTGCAGGTCTGCGGGCACCTTGTCCCGGAGTTCCAGGATCTGCTGCTCGAGGGCAGCCAGTTCGCCGGGGGCCTCCCCGGAGCGGAGGGTCAGGGGTGCGAGCATGGCGGTGGTGACGCCGCCGGCGACGACGACACAGTGGTCGGCGGCCGCGGGGTCCGGCGTCGTAATTCCCGCCCCGGCCACGCCGTCGGGTGACGGAGCGGCGGCGCTGGGCTGCGGGGAGGGGCTGGGCGGCATCGTCAGCATCGTCTCGGCGGACGTCGGGTCGTCCTGACCGCATCCGCACAGGGCCAGGACGAGCGCGCACACCCCGGCAGCGGAACGCAGGATTCTCACTGGTGCCCTCTCGTGTCGGTGCGATGCCGGCGGTCCGACCCCCGGTGACTCCAGAACTATCCCAGGTGATTCCCTGAGGCAACCTGCCGTGCCAGGACGCTGCGGCCCGCGCCATACCGGCCTCGTTCCGCCGCCATCGTACGGGGGGAACCCCGGCGTTCGCTGGGAAGTGGGTGCAGAGGTGGGTGCATACGAGAAAACCCCGCGTTCCGTGGGGAACTGCGGGGTTATCAGCGGTGGCTCCGACCGGCGTCGATCCGGTGACCTTTCGATTTTCAGTCGAACGCTCTACCAACTGAGCTACAGAGCCTTGCGACCATCTTGCGGATGATCACCGTATCCAGCCCGGCCGGCTTCCCCGGGGGAATCCGGCCGCCTGAGCGACCCTGACGGGACTTGAACCCGCGACCTCCGCCGTGACAGGGCGGCGCGCTAACCAACTGCGCTACAGGGCCTTGCTAACTTCACTTGCTGTTTTGCAAGAGTTCCAGCCTACCAGCACTTTTCGCTCCGGTTGACCGCCCACGAGGGCATCTCATGCGTACCCCCAACGGGATTCGAACCCGTGTCGCCGCCGTGAAAGGGCGGTGTCCTAGGCCACTAGACGATGGGGGCCTGAACCACAGTCCGGGTTCCTGCGACCTGCCGGAGAACGAGCATTTCCGGCCGATCATTCCCTGTCGTGGACCTTTAGAACTATAGAGGCACATTCCCGTTTACACAAAATCTTCGACCCCGACCGGAGTGGGTACGATCGGGGCGTGCCGTTCGAGATCTCACGTGAGGAATTCGAGGACGCGGTCGACGACGCCATCGACCGCATCCCCGACGATCTCGCGCGTGCCATGACCAACGTGGCGATCTTCGTGGTGGAGGAGTACGAGCCTCACCCGGGCGAGCCCGCGGACACCGAACTGCTCGGCCTCTACGAGGGCACGCCCCTCACGGAACGGGACTCCTGGTGGGACGCGGGGTCGCTGCCCGACCGCATCAGCATCTTCCGCGGGCCCCTCATGCGCCTGTGCGGCTCCCGGGAGGAGCTCGTCGAGGAGATCCTGGTGACCGTGGTCCACGAGATCGCGCACCATTTCGGGATCGACGACGAACGGCTGCACCAGCTCGGCTGGGGCTGACGCACCGGGACAGGCGGCCGGTCAGCCGGCCTGCGGGACCATGGGGCCGAAGGAACTCCGGTCCTCGAGGCGCGGATCCGCCCGGTCCGGGACGACCAGCACCGGCCCGCGGGCATGGTGCAGCACGCCCTGGCTGGTGGAGCCCAGAAGCATACCGGTGAAGCCCCCGCGCCCGCGCGTGCCCACCACGAGCAGTTCCGACGTTGCCGACGCCTCGATGAGCACCTCGGCCGGCGGCCCGTCCACGAGGTCCACCGTCATGGCGACGTCGGGATAGTGGCTCTGCAGCCAATCACGGCCGGCGGCCAGCTGGACGGTGAGGTCTGCATGCAGCGCCGTCCGGTCCACGGGCGCGGGGACCCAGGCGAGCGACCCGTTGAACGGCGCCACGGAGCAGATGACCCGCAGGGGCAATCCTCTGGACCGGGCCTCCTCGGCCGCGGCGAGCGAGGCCATGCGGGCCTGCTCCGACCCGTCGACACCGACCACCACGACCGGCTCGACGGCGGCAGCCGGGACGTCCCTGTCCCTCCCCTGCTTCCTGCCGAGCTCCGGGTGGCCGAGGCGCGCCCCGGTGCAGACGGGGATGACCGCCGTCGGGCACTTGGCGTGCGCGGGCAGGGCGCTGCTCACGGAACCGAGCAGACGGCCGACGAACCCACCCCGGCCGCGCGATCCCACGACCATCAGCTCCGCTTCCGCCGAGAGATCGAGGAGCACGCCCGCGGCGTCACCGGTCTCGATCCGCGGGTGCACCTCCAGCGCCATACCCTCCAGGCGGGCCACGGCCTCGTCGAGAACGGCCTGCGCGCTCTCCCGGATTACCTCGTCGTCGACGGTGGCGTACCCGGCGTCCATGCTCGACGCCGCGAAGACCGGCACCGTGTAGGCGGTCACGACGTAGAGCGGTGCACCGCGCCGACCGGCTTCACGCGCGGCCCACAACAGCGCGCAGATGCTCTGGTCGGAACCATCCACGCCGACGACGATTCCGTGCTGCATCAGTTCCTGCGGCAAGCCTTCTGTGTTCTCGCTGCTCACGGCAGGCCTCCCTCGGTTGCACCCGGCACGGCGGAAAGCGGCCGGTGCACCCTTTCTAGCGCACGGTGGATGATCGGTCTATCCAGTGTCCGAAATGTTATATAGGCTGCAGTGACCCGTCGCGGGGGCCTGCACGGCAGGTGGGAACCCCGCACGCAGTGCTCCTGGTTGACCCGTCTGCAGCCAGGAGTCCGCACGGCCGGAAGAGGCGCCGGCCGTGCGGAATTCGTGCTTCGTGTGGAGGTAAACCGGTGGATCCCTTGCCGCTAGACCCGGCCCGCTCTGCGACCGTGCCCGGCGCGGCGGAGCAGACGGGCACCGTGGTCATCGGCTCCGGACTGTCGGGCCTCGCCGTCGCCAGCGAACTCAGCCGCCGCGGCGTCGACGCGATTGTCGTCGAGAGCGTCGAGTGCTCCGACTCCGGGCCCCTGCGCACCGTCATGACGGATTCCGTCTCCCTCACCGAGCGCACAGAACTGATGCGCCTCCTGCGCGGCTACGCGACGGCCCATCACATCGACGTCCGCCAGACCACCGTGGCCGAGCAACTCTGCATCATCGGCCACCCCCGGGTCATCAAGCCTCCGAACGGGCGCAAGAAGTGGGCGGTCCAGACGGCGAACGGGGTCCTCCTCGCCGACCATGTGGTCCTCACGAAGTTCCCGCAGAACGAGCTGCGCCGGCTCCTCCGGTCGATGGACATCGCCATCGGCCGCGACGCCAGGGACACCCTGCGCTCAATCGGGCTGTACCTCGTGGGAGTCGGTGAACTGCTGACGCCCTCCACGCGGGACATCGTCCGCCAGGCGAAGCTGGTCAGCGACGCCATCGTGGAGCAGGGCCCGTCCGCCCTGGACCGCATGGCGCACCGCCCGGTGATCTCCTCCCTCTAGAGGCCCTACCTGTCGGCAGGCCTTACCTGTCGGCGCCGAGCCGCTTGTGCGCCGTGACGGCGAGCACGACGGTGATCGCCACGAGCGCTGCGATCATGAAGACGACGCTCCAGGGGAAGTCGCTCACGCCGGCCTGCTGGGTCTCGTCCGCCTGATCGTCCTGGACGTCCAGCGGACCGGCAGTGCCCGCGGTGTCCGGTGTCGTCGCCCCGTCCTCCTGTGTGGTGAAGGCGAAGGAGCCCTCGATGGGATGGGAGTCCGAGCTGACCACGCGCCAGTTGACGGTGTACTCGCCGGCGGGCGCCCCGGGGCGCAGTGGCTGGGTGGCGGAGCGATCGATGATCTCCGCGGGGCCGTCCGCCCAGTCCTCCCCGGAACCGTCCAGGACCTGGATCTGCGCGCCGATCCCGGACGGCACGCTGGAGAAGCTGAGTTCGAGACCCGGCGGCAGCACGTCCACCACGGCACCTTCCGCGGGGGTGCTCCCGGTCAGTTCGTCGTGCGCGGTCGCGGCTCCCCCGCCGCCCAGGAGCGCGGCAAGCGCGAGCAGGACGGCCGGCACGAGCGCCGCGAGGGTCCGGTCGGCACGACGGCGGCGACTGTGGGCGGGGACAGGAGGCCGGGAGGGCAGGAGGAAGGCAGGCATGCCTCCACCCTACGGCGCGTCCCTGACGGACCGCTGGGCCCCGGCGGTCCGTCACGATCGGGACCGGGACGGCCTGCCGGGATAGAATCACCTCGACCCAGCCCCTCCCCCTAGGACCTCCCATGCTCAAAACCGGTTCCGCGCTGGACCGCTACTTCCTCATCACCCAACGGGGGTCGTCCGCCTCCCGTGAGATCCGGGGCGGACTCGCCACCTTCTTCGCCATGAGTTACATCGTGGTGCTCAACCCGCTCATTCTCGCGGGTGCCGATTCCTCGGGGACCGAGCTCGGTATCGAGCGCGTCGCCGCGGTGACCGCGCTCGTGGCCGGCATCCTGACCATCGTCATGGGCGCCTGGGCCAAGTACCCCTTCGCCCTCGCCACGGGACTCGGCGTCAACGCGTTCGTGGCCATCACCGTCGCGACGAACCCAGGCCTGACCTGGCCGGACATCATGGGCCTCGTCATGCTCGCGGGCCTCACCATGCTGGTGCTGGTCCTGACCGGGTTCCGCACGGCCGTCTTCAACGCCGTCCCGGGGAGCCTGAAGACCGCGATCGTGGTGGGCATCGGCCTGTTCATCGCGTTGATCGGCCTGGTCAACGCGGGCTTCGTGCGCCGCATCCCCGACGTCGCGAACACCACCGTGCCCGTGGGCCTCGGCTTCGGTGGCGTCCTCATCGGGTGGCCCACCCTGGTGTTCGTCTTCGGCCTGATCCTGACGATCGCCCTGGTGGTCCGCAGGGTGCGCGGGGCCATCCTCATCGGCGTGCTCGCCGCGACGGTGCTCGCCGTCGTCCTCGAAGCCGTGTTCGACGTCGGAGCCAGCTTCGTACCCGGCGAGGAACCGAACCCGGCCGGCTGGTCGCTCGTGGTCCCGGAGCTCCCGTCCGGTTCGTGGGTCGGCATTCCCGACCTGAGCCTCGTCGGCAACGTGAGCCTCTTCGGCGCCTTCGGGCAACTCGGCGCGACCGCCGCGGTGCTGCTGACCTTCACCATCCTCCTGAGCATCTTCTTCGACGCCATGGGCACGATGGTGGGGCTCGCGAACGAGGCGAAACTCGTCGACGCCAAGGGCAACATTCCCGGCGTCAACCGCGTCCTCATCGTCGACGCCCTCGGGGCGGTGGCCGGCGGCGCCGGGTCCGTCTCGTCCAACCAGATCTACGTCGAATCCGGCGCGGGCATCGGCGAGGGAGCCCGGACGGGCCTCGCGAACGTCGTGACCGGGCTGTTGTTCCTTTTGGCGATGTTCTTCACGCCGCTCATCAGCCTCGTGCCGTTCGAGGCCGTGGCTCCGGCCCTCGTCGTGGTGGGCTTCATGATGGTGGCCCAGGTGGGGCGCATCGACTTCGACGACTGGGGCATCGCCATCCCGGCGTTCCTCACGTTCACCCTGATGCCGTTCACGTACTCGATCGCTAACGGCATCGGTGCAGGTTTCATCGCCTTCGTGCTGATCCGTGCGATCCAGGGCCGCGGCCGCGAGGTGCACCCGCTGATGTGGGCCGTGGCCGCGGCGTTCGTGGTGTTCTTCGGCATCGGCCCGATCGAGGAGATCCTCGGCGTCTGACCCGTCGGGGCCGTGACGCGTCCGACCCGTCAGGGCCGTGACGCTGCACGAACCGCCCGCTGAACGCACGTGTTCGGTGGGAATGGGCGACCATTCCCACCGAACGGGTGCTGCCACGGGGCGGAAGGGCCGACGGCGGCCGGGGGACCACCGTCGTCGCCCGCCCTGCGGGGTCGGACGTCAGCGGGCGGACCAGCCGCCGTCCATGACGTAGGAGGACCCGGTGACCATCCCGGCGTCGTCGCCCGCCAGCCATGCGACGAGGGAGGCGACCTCCTCGGGCTCCACCAGCCGCTTGACCGCGGCCTCGGTGAGCATGATCTGCTCGAGCACCTCTTCCTCGCTGATGCCGTGCACGCGAGCCTGGTCCGCCAGCTGGTGCTCCACCAGCGGCGTCCGGACGTAGCCGGGGTTGACGCAGTTGCTCGTGACGCCGCGGGCTCCGCCCTCGAGGGCCGTGACCTTGGAGAGCCCCTCGAGTCCGTGCTTGGCTGCGACGTAGGCTGCCTTGAACGGGGAGGCCCGCAGCCCGTGGACGGATGAGACGTTGATGATCCGGCCGAAGCCCCGCGCGTACATCCCCGGGAGCGCGGCGCGGATGAGGAGGAACGGCACCTCCACCATCAGGCGCTGGATGCGGCGGAAGTCCTCGGGGTCGAACTCCTCGAGCGGACTGATGGTCTGGATCCCGGCGTTGTTCACGAGGATGTCCGTCTCGAGCGTCAGCGCCTCCAGGGCCCGCGTGTCGAGGAGGTCCACCGCCCACGCCTCCCCCCCGAGATCGGCGGCCAGGTTTCCCGCCCCGGCCCCGTCCCGGTCCGCGACCACCACGTGCGCCCCGCGTCCGGCGAGTGCGCGGGCACAGGCCGCACCGATGCCGCTCGCACCGCCGGTGACCAGGGCACGCCGCCCGGACAGGGGGCCCGGGGCGACGGCGGTCACCGGCTGGGACGCCGTCGTGCTCATGGCGCGACCTGTCCTGCGACCGGCTCGTCCAGACCGTGACGGCGCGCGTCCTCGGCGTCGACCTCGCGGAGGGAGGTTCCGCGGGTCTCCTTCAGGGTCAGCACCGCGACGAGGGTGATGCCACTGGCGATCACGAGGTAGATGGCCACCGGGACCCAGCTGTCGTACTTCTGCAGGAGCGCCGTCGCGATGATCGGCGCGAGGGATCCCGCGAGGATCGAGGTCACCTGGTATCCCAGGGAGACACCGGAGTAGCGCATGCGCGTGGGGAACATCTCCGACATGATGGCCGGCTGTCCCGCGTACATGAAGGCGTGGAAGACGAGGCCGATGGTGACCGCCAGGATGATCAGGAACGGGTTCAGGGTGTCGAACATCGGGAAGGCGAAGAACGCCCAGGTGGCGCCGAGAACCACGCCGACGAGGTAGACCGGCTTGCGGCCGAAGGCATCCGAGAGCCTGCCCACCTGTGGAATGACGGCGAAGTGGACCACGTGCGCGATCAGGAGGGCCAGGAGGAGCTGCGAGGTGTCGTACTGGTGGACCGTCTTGAGGTACACGATCGTGAAGCTGACGATGATGTAGTACAGGATGTTCTCGGCGAACCGCAGGCCCATGGCGCCGAGGACGCCCTTGGGGTACCGCTTGACGACTTCGAGGACGCCGTAGCTGACCGCCTTCTCGGATTCGATCTTCTCGCGGGCCTCGAGGAAGATCGGCGCCTCGCTGACGTGGGTCCGGATGTAGTAGCCGATCACCACGATGATCGCGGAGGCCCAGAACGCCACGCGCCAGCCCCAGCTGAGGAACTCGTCCTGCGGCAGGATCCAGCTCATGCCCAGCAGGACGAGCGTCGCCAGGAGGTTGCCCACCGGGACGGCGGCCTGCGGCCAGCTGGACCAGAACCCGCGGGACCGGTTGGGGCTGTGCTCGGCGACGAGGAGCACCGCGCCGCCCCACTCGCCGCCGACGGCGAAGCCCTGGATGAAGCGCAGGACCACCAGCAGGGCCGGGGCCCAGTAGCCGATGGTGTTGAACCCGGGGAGGCATCCCATGAGGAAGGTGGCCACGCCCACAAGGATGATCGTGACCTGGAGCGTGTGCTTGCGGCCGAGCTTGTCGCCGATCTGCCCGAAGACGATTCCACCGAGCGGCCGGGCCACGAAGCCCACGGCGTACGTGAGGAAGGCCGCGATGATGCCGTCGAGTTCCGAGCCGGCGTTGGGGAAGAAGAACGTGCCGAAGACCAGGCTTGCCGCCGTGGCGTAGAGGAAGAACTCGTACCACTCGACGACCGTCCCGACCATGGCGGCGCCGACGATGCGCTTCAGGCCCGACGTCTCGTCGGGCTTCTGGTGTGGCGGGGTACTCGCGCGTTGATTGACGCTCATGGGATCTCCTCTGTCGACGTTGACATGGGTGTGGGCCCGTAGGGGGCCGCTGGTTCTGTTCGAGTATCCCCGCGGCCTTCCGGCCCGCCAATGACCAGATCGGCACCGCTGCTCTGCAATACTGCAGATGTGCCCCAGCCCAACGCGCAGGACCTCCTGGTGCTGCTCGCCGTCGCCCAAAGCGGACGCTTCACGACGGCCGGTGAGTCGCTGGGGCTGAACCACACCACGGTGTCGCGGCGGGTCGCGGCCCTGGAGAAGGCGCTCGGCGGGCGTGTGCTCTCACGCGGCAGCGGCGGATGGGAACTCACGGACCTGGGCCGGCGGGCGGCGGACGCTGCGGCCGCGGTCGGGGAGGCGGTCGCCCGGTTGGGTGACCGTGACGGCGCGCTGTCGGGAGTGGTGCGGATGAGTGCCACCGACGGCTTCAGTGCGTTCATCGCCGCTCCCGCCTTCGCCCGGCTCCGGACCGCCAACCCCTTGCTGCGTATCGAGATCGTCACCGCGACCCGGCGTGCCTCGCAGACCCGGACGGGCCTCGACTTCGAAGTGGTGGTCGGCGAACCGCAGGTGCATCGGGCGGAGGCGGAGCGGCTGGGCAGCTACGTCCTGGGGCTGTACGCATCCAGGGAGTACCTCGACGCGCACGGGGCGCCGGCCACGCTCGAGGAGGCCACGGAGCACCAACTGGTGTACTTCATCGACGCGATGCTGCAGGTGGACAGTCTCGACGCGCCCCGGCGGCTCCTGCCGGCCATGCGCGACGCCGTGAGTTCGACCAACGTCTTCGTCCACGTCGAGGCCACCCGGGCGGGCGCCGGGATCGGCCTGCTGCCCTGTTTCATGGCCGATCGGCACGCGGACCTCGTCCGGCTCCTTCCCGGCGACGTCGCGGAGGAACTCGACTACTGGCTCGTGGTGCGGGCGGACGCGCTGCGCCAGCCGGCGATCGCCGCAGTCGTCGACGCCCTCCGACGCTCGACCGCGGCCATGGAGCCGCAACTCCGGGGCCGCGGCTGACGGCGCGGCGTCGCCGTGCGGGCGTTCAGTCCGTGAAGGGCTGCGCATTCACGGCGAACGACCGGACGCGGGCGTCCTGCCACAGGTGGGCGGGAACGCCACCGCCGAGCAGCTCCCGGGCCAGCCCGGGGGCATCGGCAAGGGGTGCGTCGCTGCCGGCGATGATCACGTTGCCGTAGCGGCGCCCCTTGAGCATGGCGGGGTCAGCGATGATCGCGGTGTGCCGGAACTCGGCGGCGATCGTCGCTGCCTCCCGCCGGGCCAAGGCGAGGTTCGGGCTGTCCCCGCAGTTGACGAGGTAGACGCCGTCCGCCGCGAGCACACGCTTGGCCGCACGGGTGAACTCCGCGGTCGTCAGGGGCGCCGGGGTGACCGACCCGGCGAAGACGTCCCGGATCACGAGGTCACGGCTGCCCTCGCTGAGGGACTCCGTCACGGCGCGGGCCTCTCCGACCCGGATGCGGACGAGGGGGGCCCGCGGCAGGTCGAACCAGGTCCGGACCAGATCCGCGAGCCGGCCGTCGAGTTCGACGACGACCTGGCGGGCGTGGGGATGGCTCGCCGCGAACCGGCGTGCGAGCGAGCACGCCCCTCCCCCGAGATGCAGCACCCGGAGGCGCTCCGACCGCGCCCACCGGGCGTCGACCAGCGAGGCGATCCAGTGCATGTACTCGAAGTCGAGGTGCAGCGGATCGTCCAGGTCGATGTGGGAGCTGGGGACGCCGTTGACGCGCAGCACCCAGCCGTTCGGGCTGTACGGGTCGGGCTCGAGCTCGCACGTCCCGGTGTCGATCGGGAACTCGCCGATCTCGGGGCGGGGGCCTGCCGGTTTCGCCATGGTCGAAGGCTTTCTCATGCGTGGTCGGGCCGGTGCATGCGGAACATCGGCCGGTGGTGCCAGGTGGGTCCGCAGAGCATGGACGTGCCGTCGGGTGTGAAGCCGTTGCGCACGTAGAAGCGCTCGGCCCGCGGATTGCCGTTGAGGATCCAGAGGTATGCGGCCCGGGCGCCGATGGCGGTGTCCAGCAGCCGCTGCCCGAGGCCGGAGCCGTGCGTGGACCGCAGCGTGTAGATGTGATGCAGCTCGAAGTCGGGGCGGTCCTCGTCCCGGCCGGGGCCGGAGGTCGCGATGGCGACCGGCCCGCCGTTGTCGTCGAACGCCAGCCAGCTCCGCGCAGCACCGGGCGTCCGCGCCGCCTCCTCGAACGCGGCCCGGCGGCGCTCGATCAGGGTGGGCACCTCGGCGTCGTAGTGCGCGTGGTACTCCGGCGGCATGATGTGCTCGTACGTCTCGTGCAGCCCGGCGACGTGCGTGCGGACATACGCATCGGCGTCGTCGGGGGTGGCCCGCCGGATCACGTAGGGCAGCGTCGGCGGGGGCAGTGTCACGGTGTCAGCTTAGTGGCCTTGGGCCACGGCTGAGCGCCGCGGCGGGGCGGGCCTAGGAGTGGCCCTCGAACTGCTCCTGTTCGGCGAGCGCCGCCTCGAGCCGCTCGACCTTGCCGGTCAGCTCGCCCGTCCTGCCGGGGCGGATGTCCGCCTTCAGCACCAGGGACACGCGGCTCCCGTAGCGGCCCACCGCCTCCGTGGCGTGCTTGACCACCGCCATGACCTCGTCCCACTCCCCCTCGATGGTGGTGAACATCGCGTCGGTGGAGTTCGGCAGGCCCGATTCCCGCACGACGGCGACCGCAGCGGCGACGGCGTCGTGCACCGATCCGTCGGGGGTGTCGCGGGAGAGATCGGAGGTTCCGGACGGGGCGACACTGAAGGCTACGAGCATGGTCCCAGTCTGGCACGCAGCGGTCCCCGGGGTCAGCCCCCGCTGATTGCGCCGACCAACTCGTTGATGCCGAGGACGAGGAACACGATGGTGGTGACCGCCAGGAACACGTTGGACAGCCACTTGTTCCGCCACTGACTGGCCAGGCGCGTGCTGTTCAGCAGCACCAGCAGGGTGATCGCGAGGAAGGGCATGAAGAGGGAGCCCAGGACCCCGTACACGAGGATCAGGAAGAACGGGCGGCCGAGGAGCAGCAGGACCATCGGCGGGATGGTCAGCCACAGCATGTAGGCGCGGGCGGGCTTGCTGTGGGATCCGGGGGCGTCGTCGTCGGACAGGTCGTCGGCTTTCTTGCGGAAGTTCGCCCAGAAGTCGGCGAACATCAGGCTCACGCCGTGCCACACGCCGAGGAGCGAGGAGAACGACGACGCCCAGAAGCCGATGAGGAAGACCTTCGCCCAGACCACGCCGTAGCGGTCCTCGAGCACGGCGCCCATGTCGAGGAGGCCGCGGTCGCCGCTCTGCAGGGAGATGTTCGCGGTGTAGAGGAGTTCGGCGCCGAGGATCAGCATGCAGACGACGAAGACACCGGTCATGGTGTAGGCCACGGAGTTGTCCACCCGCATGACCTTCATCCACTTGGGCTTGTTCCAGCCCTTCTCCCGGAGCCAGTACCCGTAGGCTGCGAGCGTGATGGTGCCGCCGACGCCCCCCGCGAGGCCGAGCACGTAGAACACCGAGCCCGCGGGGAGGGTGGGGACGAGGCCCGTGAGCATGGCGGGGACGTTCGGCACGGCGAGGATGGCCGAGCCGACGACGGAGACGAACATGATGCCGACCATCACGGTCATGATCTTCTCGAAGAGGCCGTACCTGCCGAACCAGACGAGGGCCAGCCCCAGGAGGCCGGAGGCCACTGCGAAGACGTTGAGCGGGACGGCGGGGAAGAGCGCCTGGAGGGGCAGGGCGGTGGAGCTCATCGCCGTCGCCCCGTACACGAAGCCCCAGATGATGATGTAGGGACCGAAGTACCAGCTGGTCCACGCTCCGAGGGTGCGCCAGCCCTGGAAGATGGTCTTGCCCGTGGCGAGGTACCAGCGCCCCACGCCCTCGACGAGGATGATCTTGAGCGCGCAGCCGATCACGGCGGCCCAGAGCAGGGCGTAACCGTACTGGCTGCCGGCGATCAGCGTGGCGACGAGGTCGCCCGCGCCGACACCCGTGGCCGCCGCCAGGAGGCCGGGGCCCACGAGTCTCCATTTCGGTTTCTCGAGTTCGTCGGCGTCCGTGGTCAGGCGTTCGGAGCTCATGCTGTCCCCTCGAAGTCGTAATTATCCCGCTGAGCCTAGCAAGGGTACTGACGATCGAGTGCCATCCGTCACAGTAGCCTTTGTGGTGGCGCCGGGCGGAACGACCCGATGCGAGGAGACGGAGGCGGACATGGATGCAGTCGTGACGAGTGCCGGGATCGCCCTGATCATCATGGGATTCCTGGACACCTATCAGTCCCTGCTCCACCCCAGCGGCACCGGATTCCTGAGCCGCTGGGTCATGCGCTCGCTCTGGGCGGTGTCGCGACGCATCGGTCATCGCCTCGGCTCCGCGGTGGGACCGGCGATCATGGTCGCCGTGCTGATCCTGTGGCTCGTGATGCAGGTGGTGGGGTGGGCGCTGGTCTACCTGCCGCACGTCCCCGCCGGATTCACCTATTCGCCCGGGATCGACCCGGCCCGGTATGCGAACCTCCTCGAAGCGGCCTACATCTCGAGCGTGACGCTCGCGACGCTCGGGTTCGGCGACGTGGTGGCAACGGACCCGTGGATCCGCTTCGCGAGCCCCTTCGAAGGACTGGCCGGGTTCGCCCTGCTCACCGCCGCGCTCACCTGGTTCACGCAGATCTATCCGCCGCTGTCCCGGCGCCGTTCGCTCGCCCTCGAACTCAAGGGCCTGGCTGACGTGGAGTATTCGGCCGCACTGGAACGCCTCGATGCCCGGGACGTCACGCGTGTCCTCGACACCCTGACGGCGCAGCTGGTGGTCGCCCGCATCGACTTCACCCAGCACGCCGAGACGTACTACTTCCAGGAGGAGGACCCCCGGCTGTCCCTCGCCCGCCAGGTGCGGGTCGCCGTCGGCATCCAGCAGGCAGCCGCAACCTCGACATCCCGTGACGTCCAGCTCTGCGCCGCCCGCTTGGGGCGCGCCCTCGACGAGCTCGGGGCGAAGCTGCGCGACGGGTTCGTCACCTCGGCGAACGGTGACGCCTTCGGGGCCTACGCGAAGGACCACGGACGGGAACCGGCCGAACCGTAGGGGTCGGTTACGCGGGATCGCCCGGGACGCCGGTGGAGGCGCGCTGCACCAGGTGGGTGGGCAGGATGATCGCCGCCGGGTCCTCGCCGCGGATGACCCCGAGCAGGATCCGCACCATCTCGTGGCTGATGCGCACGAAGGGCTGGCGCATGGTCGTCAGGGCCGGATCCGAGGACGTGGCAACGGGTGAATCGTCGAACCCCGCTACCGCGACGTCCTCCGGCACGCGTCTACCCGCCGCACGCAGGACCTCGAGGGCTCCTGCGGCCATGAGGTCGTTCGCCGCGAAGACCGCGTCCAGGTCGGGCGCCCGATCGAGCAACTCCCGCATCGCCTGCCGGCCGCTCTCCCGGCTGTAGTCGCCCGGTGCTACCAGCCGTTCCTCGAAGGCACCACCCATCCCGTCCCGGTACCCCCGCAATCGGCCCACGCCGCCGGAGGTGTCCATCGGCCCCGTGATCGTCGCGATCCTCGTGCGGCCCAGATCGCGCAGGTAGGCGACCATGTCCCGCGCTCCCGCTGCGTCGTCGGCCGCGACGTAGCCGATCTTGCCCTCGAAGCCGAGCGGGATCCCGCAGGCGATCATCGGAACGCCCGATCGGTGGATCTCGCCCACGATGGACTGGCCGCGGGCATGCGAGGAGACGAGGAGGACGCCGTCGACGTGCCCGGCCGTGATGAAATCCCGGGCACGGCGCTGCTCGTCCTTCGTGCCGGCCATGATGAGGACCAGCGAGACGTCGTGCTCGCCGAGTGCCTCGGAGGCTCCCCGCATCAGGATGGAAAAGTTCGGGTCCTCGAAGAGCCGCTCCTGCGTCTCGCTGAGCAGGAAGGCCACGGTGTTCGCCTTGCTCGTGGCGAGACTGCGCGCGTGGGGGTTGATCCGGTAACCGGTCCTCTTGATGGCCAGTTCGACGGCGGTGAGGGCATCGGGGCTGACCCAGTGTCCGCCGTTGAGTACCCGCGACACGGTCCCCCGGGAGACGCCTGCCGCCTTCGCGACATCGTCGATGGTGGGCCGCTTCGAGCCCCGGGTGCTGGTCACGGACATAGCGTATCGTCCGCCCGGCTCACGCCTTGACGGCGCCGGCGGCGAGGTCCACGCGCCAGAACCGCTGCAGCAGCAGGAACATGAGGATGAGCGGCAGGATGGACAGGAGGGCGCCGGTGACCACGAGAGTGTACAGCGCCGGGGCGGACGCTCCCTGGTTCAGCAAGCCGTTGAGCCCCACCGTGATGGGGAACAGGGTGTCGTCCCCCAGCATGATGTAGGGCAGCATGAAGTTGTTCCAGATGGCGACGAACTGGAACAGGAAGATGGTTACCAGGCCCGGCAGCATCATGGGCATGGCGATGCGGGAGAAGATGCCCAGCTCGCTGGAGCCGTCCGTCCGTGCTGCCTCGATGACGTCGGTCGGGACGGCGGCGGCCGCGTAGATGCGGGCCAGGTAGATGCCGTACGGGCTGATGATCTGCGGCAGGAAGACGGCCCAGTAGGTGTTTGTGAGCCCGAGCTGCGCCATCAGGAAGTACTGCGGGATCGCGAGGATGACGCCGGGAACCAGCACCCCCATGAGGAGGATGTTGAACACCGCACCCTTGCCCGGAAAGGCGAACTTCGCCAGCACGTAGCCGGAGAGCGCGGAGACGACGGTGGAGGCGATCGCACCTGCCCCGGCGTACAGGGCAGTGTTCGCCATCCACCGCCAGAACAGGCCGTCACGGTAGCCGCTGAGCTCCGCGATGTTGTCGAACAGGTGGGAGCTGGGGGTGAACGTGTTCGTGGAGAAGAGCTCGGATCCGTCCTTCGTGGAGGCCATGACCACCCAGAAGACCGGGAGCAGGCAGTAGAGCGCCCCCAGGAGCAGCAGGGCCGTGGCGACGGCACTCGGTTTCTCGTGGCCGTGGACGCTGTCGCGTCGGGGGCGGAGTGACGGCGTCAGCGGGGACGCCGGGACGGGCGGGGTAAGGGTGTCGGCCATGTCAGTCTTCCTGTCCGAAGGCGCGCTTCTGGACGACGCGGAGGAATACGAAGGAGATCAGCAGGGTCGCCGCGGCGATGACGATCGAGCTCGCAGCGGCGGAGTAGATGTCGTCCCGGGTGAACGCGTCACGGTAGACCTTCATCAGCGGGGTCCAGCTCGTGGAGAGCGTGTTGGTCAACGGCCGCAGGGTGGTCGGCTCGGCGAAGACCTGCAGGGTCGCGACGATGGAGAACAGTGCCGTCATGATGAGTGACGGCGTCACGATGGGGATCTTGATCCGGAGCGCGATCTGCATCTCGGAGGCGCCGTCGAGCCGTGCCGCCTCGTAGATGTCGTTCGGGACGGCCTTGAGTGATGTGTAGATGACGATCATGTTGAAGCCCACCCCGCCCCAAAGCGCGATGTTGGCGATGCCGAACATGATCAGTTGCGAGGACAGGATCTGCGGCATCGCGATACCGAGGCGTTCGGTGAGGTGGTAGAAGGGGCTGACGGAGGGCAGATACAGGAAGCCCCACAGCAGGGAACTGATGACCGCCGGCACCGCGTAGGGCAGGAAGATCGCGACGCGGGTGAAGGTTGTTGCCCGGGATCGCCGCGAGTCCAGGAGGAGGGCGAACAGGAGCGCGAGCCCCAGCATGCATGGGATCAGGATGACGCCGTACATGAGGACCCGGCCCACACTGGCCGCGAACTCGGGGTCACCGAGCGCCGCCGCATAGTTGTCCAGGCCGGCGAAGACCTGCTTGCGTGCGCCCGAGCCGAGCCCGAGCCCTGACACCTCGACGCGCTGGAAGCTGAGGTACAGCGTGTAGAAGATGGGCGCCGCCATGAAGACGGTGAACAGCAGGATGCCGGGAGCGAGCATCAGATACGGCGTCAGGACCCGAGACCTGAAGCGGCACGAAGGGCGTCGCCCGGGACTGCGGCTGGCACCGCCGACGCGCGACGATGGCGGGCCGGCCTGGTCGGCCCCCTTCGGGACGCCGGTGCTACCGGAAACTGCTGGCTGAACGCTCACGGTGTTCCCCTTCGAACATCGGTGCCGCCGCCCCGTTCCGGACGGCGGCACCACTGGTGCCGGTACTACTTGACGTTGAAGCCGTTGTCCTCGAGATCGGTGACGGTGATCTCCTGCATGGCCTTGAGCGCGTCGACGAAGGCGGATTCCGTCTTCGCCTCGGCTGCCTTCGCGAACTCGTCGTTGTAGGCGCTGAAGGCCACGTTGACGTTGGGCCCGTAGGTGAACGGGCGCACCGTTTCGGCCACGTCCGCGGCGACGTCGTAGAAGTCCGGCTGGTTGCTGAAGAACTCCGGTGCCGTGGACAGAGCGGCCTCGGCCTCCTCGGTTGCCGCAGGGTAGACATTGGAGACGTCGGCGAGCGCCTGGACCGCTGCGGGATCGGTGTTCAACCAGGTGGCGAACTCGGTCGCGGCCGCGACGTGCTCGCTCTGCGAGGTGACCGCCGTCGAGGATCCGCCCCAGTTGCCCGTGGCCTCCTCGCCCTCCCACTGCGGCATGGGTGCCGCCTTCCACAGTCCTGCGGTGTCGGCGGCATTGCCGGAGAGTACCCCCGGAGCCCAGATCGCACTGAGCCACCCGACCTGGCTGCCGTCGTTGAGGCCCGCATTCCACTCGGGCGTGTACATCGGCTTGTTGTCGATGGCACCCTCCTCGACGAGGCCGCCCCAGAACGAGGCGACCTTCTCGGTGGCTTCGCTGTCGATGTCGACGCCCCAGGCATCGCCGTCGATGCTCCACCAAGAGGTTCCGGCCTGCTGGGCCATACCCGCGAACCAGCCGGCGTCATTCGCCGAGAACGTGCCGAGGTAGCGCTTGGGGTCGGAGGCGTGGACGGCGCGGGCCACGTCGGCGTAGTCCTCCCAGGTGGTCGGCACCTCGAGGCCGAGTTCCTTGAAGACGTCCTCGCGGTAGTAGAACATCATGGGCCCGGAGTCCTGGGGCACGGCGTACAGGGCGTCACCGCCGAGCGTCACGGAGTCCCAGACCCCCTCGGAGAACTTGTCCTCCAGGTCACCGGCACCGTCGGAGATGTCCGCCAGCGCATCGGAGGCCACGAGGGTGGGGATCTTCTGGTACTCGGCCTGGATGAGGTCCGGAGCGCCGCTGCCGGCGTTGATCGCGGTGAGAAGTTTGGTGATGGCGGGGTCGCCGCCGTCCTGCTTGCTGACGGTGACGGTGATGTCCGGGTTCTCCTCGTTCCACATCTCCACCACCTTCTCGATGTTGGGCGCCCAGGCCCAGAAGCTGAGCTCCACGGGGCCCTCCGCATCGGGCTCACCGGCGCCGGCCGTCTCCCCGGCGGGGCTCGAGCATCCCGCGGTCAGCAGTGCGGTGGCAGCGACGGTAGCCATGGCACCGACGCGAAGAATTGAACGCATTTCGTCCTCCTTGTCGAAAGCAATCCTGTACGCCCCTCGAACGAGTGCGGCGCCAGACTGTGAGCGGTTCCAGTAGCGCACGGCACCTTTACTCGTGTCAAGAAGGTGGGTCCGGGCTATCACCTACGGAGATGTCCGTGCTAAAACTGGGAGCGCACACAGTCGAAGGGGATTTCTCATGTCACTTGACCACACCGAGGTCACCACCGGGGCAGCCCTCGCGGGCACAGCCGTTCCGAACACCAGCACCGCTCCTGCCACACGATCCTGGCCCGGTGGGACTCGGGAACTCCGGTACGGCGGGGACTACAACCCCGAACAGTGGCCGCGGCGCGTTTGGCTCGAGGACATCGCCCTCATGCAGGACGCCGGCATCAACCTCGTCAGCATCGGCATCTTCTCGTGGGCCCTGCTGGAACCGCGGGACGGCGAGTTCGACTTCACCTTCCTGGACGACATCCTGGAGCTGCTCGCCTCGGCCGGCATCGACGTCGATCTCGGCACCCCGACGGCCGCGCCTCCCGCCTGGTTCTGGAAGAAGTACCCGCAGGCCCGGCCCGTGACCCGTGAGGGGGTGACTCTGGGCCACGGATCACGCGGAATGGCATCGCCGAGTTCCCCGGACTACCGCCGCCACGCAGCCCGCATCACCGCTGAGCTGGCCCGCCGCTACGCAGGCCACCCGGCCCTGCGCATGTGGCACGTCCACAACGAGTACGGTGCACCGATCAGTGAGTGCTACTCGGAGCCGTCGGTGCTCGCCTTCCGCGAGTGGCTCTCGCGGCGCTACGGGTCGCTCGAGTCGCTCAACGACGCCTGGGGTACCACGTTCTGGGGCCAGCGCTACGGCGCCTGGGACGAGATCGATGCCCCCCGCCTGAGCGCCACCGTGGTCAATCCGGCCCACCGCCTCGACTTCAAGCGCTTCACCTCCGACGCGCTGCTGGAGTGCTACGTCCTCGAGCGGGACATCATCCGGGAGCACACCCCGGATCTGCCCGTGACCACGAATTTCATGGCCACGAGCTGCCCGTCCCTCGACTACTGGTCCTGGGCCCGCGAGGTCGACGTCGTCGCCAACGATCACTACCTGACCGCGGAACGCACGGACAACCACGTCCTCCTGGCGCTCGACGCCGACTTCACCCGCTCGCTCGCCGGCGGCAGACCCTGGATGCTCATGGAGCACTCCACCTCCGCGGTGAACTGGCAGCCCCGTAACGTCGCCAAACAGCCGGGCGAGATGCTGCGCAACAGCCTCAGCCACGTGGCCCGCGGCGCGGACGCGGTCATGTTCTTCCAGTTCCGGGCGTCCCGTTTCGGCGCCGAGAAATTCCACTCCGCGATGGTCCCTCACCAGGGCACCGAATCACGCATCTTCCGCGAGGTGACCGAACTGGGACATACGCTCGGGCGAGCCGGCGCGGTGCGAGGATCCACCGTCACCGCCCGGGTGGCGATCCTGTGGGACACCGAGTCATTCTGGGCGCAGGACCTGGAATGGCGCCCCTCCGTGGACCTCGATCACCGCGAGCGCATCGAGGCCTACTACACGGCCCTGTGGCGGCGGAATGTCACGGTCGATTTCGCGCATCCCGAGCAGGACCTGAGCCGGTACGACCTCGTGCTCGCCCCCGCCCTCTACGCGGTCTCGGCCGCGGCCCGCCGGAACCTCGAGGCGTTCGTGGCGGAAGGCGGCAACCTCGTGGTGTCCTTCTTCTCGGGCATCGTCGACGACCACGACGCCGTGCCCGCGGGCGGGCATCCCGGGCAACTGCGGAGCATCCTGGGCCTGACCGTCGCCGAATGGCTTCCCCTGCGCGAGCACGAGACCGTGACCCTCGACGACGGCGCGACGGCGGACATGTGGGCCGAGGACCTCGAGCTGGACGGGGCTCAGCCCCACACCCGCTACAGCTCCGGACCTGCGGCGGGCAAGCCTGCCATCACCGTCAATGCCTTCGGCAGGGGCACCGCCTGGTACCTATCCACACGCCCCACCGCCCCGGCGCTCGATGGCCTGCTCGGTGAGGCCCTCGCCGCGGCCGGCATCCCGGACGGACCGGCCGGGGAGGGTGTCGAGATCGTCACCCGGACCTCGGACGACCGCGCCTTCACCTTCGTGCTCAATCACACCGGAGGCGAAGTCACGCTGCCGGTCGGTGGGACGGACCTCGTGAGCGGACGGACCGTCGCGCCCGGAGATCCGCTCGCCGCAAGCGCCTGCGCCGTCGTCGAGCACCGCGAGGCGTGACCCCGAACCCCACCCGGGCCCCAACCGTGGGGTCCCACGTCAAGGAGGACGCATGAAGAACCGATGGACACCCGCCCGTATGACCCCCGGCCGGCGGTCGAGGACGGTGGCTGCCGCGATGCTGCTCGCCGCCGTCGCCCTGCCTTCCGGACTCTCCCCCGCCAGCGCCGCTCCGGCCCCCGATCCGGGTGCACTCGTCAACCCCGGGTTCGACGCGGGCCTCGCCGGCTGGAAGACCACCGGCAGCCCGCGCTCCACGGGCGTCGAGACGGACGCCGAGGGGGCACACCTCGCCCAGCGCCTCGCCGGGGACGGGACGGTCACCGCACGCCAGAAGACCGGCCCACTGGCGGAGGGCTGGTGGACTGTGTCCGCCCGCGTGAAATCGGAGGGATCACTCGCGGCGACACGCATCGGTCTGCGGAACTGCGGCACCGACGGCGAAACCGTCGTCCCGTCCACCGCACAGGACGGCGCGTGGCTGACCATCGCCGCGGACGCGTACGTGACGAAGGGATCCTGCGAGATCGTCATCGAGACACGCGGTACGGCCGGTGACTGGGTGGTCGTCGACGACGTGAGCCTCACCGCAGGCGAGGTCTCCCGCGCGGTGCGCGGCGCGGACCTCTCCAACCTCGTCAAGAACGAGGACAACGGCGCCGTCTACCTCGATGCCTCCGGCCGACCGGTCGACGCCGTCCGAGCCTTCGCCGACGCCGGCGCCACCATGGTGCGGCTCAAGGTGTGGGTGGATCCCGCCGACGGCTACAACACCACCGACGAGGTGGTGGCAACGGCGACGCGCGCAAAGGCCGCCGGGATGGAGGTGCTCGTCGACTTCCACTACAGCGACCGTTGGACCGATCCCGGCGCCCAGGGCATGCCGGCCGCCTGGGCGGGCCTCGGTCCCCAGGCCGTGGCCGACGAGGTCTACCGGCACACCCACGCGGTACTGACCGCGCTGAAGGACGCCGGGGCAACGGCGGACGCGGTGCAGGTGGGCAACGAAATCAATCCGGGCATGCTCTGGCCCCTCGGTCAGACCTGGGACGTCATCGCCGGCGACGGCGTCGACGGCGCGCAGTGGGACAACCTCGCACTGTTCCTCTCTGCCGGCTCCCGCGCGGTCAAGGACGTCGATCACCGCACCGACGTCGTCCTGCACCTGACCAACATCAACAACGGCATCGGCGGCCTGACCTGGTGGTTCGACGAAGTCACAGCGCGCGGCGTCGCGTTCGACACGATCGGGCTGTCCTACTACGGCTACTGGCACGGCTCGATGGCGGACCTGCAGAACGCCATCACAACCCTGTCCGCACGCTACGACCGGGACGTGCTCGTCGTCGAGAACTCCTACCCGTTCACGCTGGCCGACAACCCTGTCGACCCCTGGGAGAACGTCGTCGCGCGCGAGTCGCAACTGGTGCCGGGATACCCCGCGAGCCCCAAGGGCCAGGCGGCGAACTTCCGCGCCGTGCAGGACGTCGTCGCGTCGGCGCCCGGCGGGCGCGGCATCGGCGTCGTCAGCTGGGAACCCGCCTGGACCGCCGTCGAGGGCAACGGCTGGGATCCGGCGGATCCGGCGAGCGGCAACGCGTGGGAGAACCAGGCGATGTTCGACTTCGACGGACGGGCACTTCCTGCCCTCGCGGAGTTCGCCCCCGACCCGGAGCCGCGACACACGCCCTGACCGGAGAGCGGTTCAGGCCGCGGCAGGCGCCACTCCGCGCCTGCCGCGTGAGACAGACCCGGGCCTACGGCCCTGACCCGGCGGAACGCACCCCCGGGTCGGGGCACCCGCCGCGGCGGCCCACCCGCCGCCGGGGGCCGGCCTGAGCCATCAGTAAGCCTCCTGCTTGTTGCCACCCACTGCCGGCCACTAACATTCGGACGTTGCCGCGCGTCCACAGCCGGCAGATTGGATGCACATGAAGAGCAGGATCTCCCCCGACGAGCCGTTCCCCGAGGACCTCGGCCGGTTGCAGGACGAGGACGTCGAAGTCCTCAACAGCAAGGTCCACCGGGAGATCGACCACGAGTTCGCGACGGAGGGCGAAGTCGACCCCGAGACGGCGGCCCGCAAGGACGAAGTCAAGGACGAGCTCGACGACCGGGACTCCGGCCCCGGCCTCGCGCTGGTGCCCCCGCACGACGGGGACGACAGCGGCGCGGAGGACGAGGACGACGTCGATGACGGTGACGGTGACGCCGACCGCGCCGGTGGAGCGCGCTAGAGGGAGGTGCCGCACGACGGCCTGACGGTGCCGGGCCGGTGTGGGAATGCCCGGCGGGGCGGCGGCGTTGCTGCAGGAGTCGCGCCGCTGCTGGGCACGATCCTGTACGCCTCCCGGTCTTCAACGGTGCACCCGGGGCGATGACCCCCGGATATCCCACGATTGGTACCCCTTGTCTGTTTCCACCGCGAAGGTGACCACCACCGCGCCGTTCCCCTATCTCGGGCTGCTGTCCCTCGCCGGAGCGATCTTCGTCTCCGTCACGAGCGAGTTCCTGCCCACCGGCCTCCTGCCGGCCATGGCGCGCGACCTCGGCGTCGGGATCTCGACGGCCGGTTACCTCGTGACCATCTTCGCGGGGACCGTCGTCGTCGCCACCACACCCCTGGCCGCCGTGACGCAACGTTTCTCGCGCAAATCCCTGATCGTCGTCGTCCTCCTCGTGATCGCCGTGTCAAACGTGCTCGCGGCCATCGCCCCGACCTACGGCGTGCTCGTTGCCGCGCGCATCCTCGGCGGCCTGGCACACGGGCTGTTCTGGGCCGTGGTCGCCGCCTACTCCGCCCACCTCGTCCCGGCGCACCAGCTGGGCAAGGCGGTCGCCATCACCGCGGGGGGCGGGACGGCCGCGTTCGTCCTCGGCGTCCCGGTGGGCACCGCGATCGGGAACGCCCTCGGCTGGCGTGCGGCGTTCACCATCATCGGCGTGGTCGTCGCCCTGCTCGCCCTGGTGATCGTGAAGTTCCTGCCGCCGGTCAACCACTACGTGGAACGGAAAGCGGGTGAGGAACGGGTCCCGCTGCGTCGCGACCCGAGCTTCCGGGCGGTCATCCTGCTATGCGTTGTCATCCTCATCCTGCTGACCGGCCAGAACACCTTCTACACGTACATCGCGGCCTGGCTGACCGACGTCTCGGCCTTCGAGCCCGGGTCCGTCGCCCTCGTCCTGTTCCTCTACGGCGGCGCGGGCATCATCGGCCTCGTCGGCGCCGGTTACGCCGCGGACCGCTTCCCGAGGAAGGCGTTCGGCGTCGTCGTCCTGATGGTCATGGCCGCCGTCCTCACCCTCACCCTCGCGACCTCCAACACCGTCGTGGTGCTCATCGGCGTCATCGTCTGGGGTGCCGCGTTCGGCGGGATCCCCGCGCTGCTGCAGACCCGCATGCTCCGCACGGCCTCCTTCCGCACGCGTGACCTCTCGGCCGCCCTGCAGACGACGGCGTTCAACATCGGCATCGGCGGTGGTGCACTCCTCGGCGGGCTCCTGCTCGACGGTGCCGGGCTCGAGGTCCTCCCGTTCACGATGATCGTGATCGTCGCTGCGGGCCTGGCCCTGAGCCTCGCGACCGACACCGTCACCGGCCGTCGGGAACGGCACCGGCTCCGCGCGGGCTGATCCGGCAGGTCAGCCACGGGCGGTGTCGCCGCAGGGCACAATAGTGCGATGCGTGCCGTCTGCTTCGATGAGTTCTCCGCCCGTCCCGTCCTCCGCGACGTCCCCGCCCCCCTCCCGTCGCCGCGCGGCGTCGTCGTCCGCGTCGAAGCCACCGGCCTGTGCCGCAGCGACGTGCACGGCTGGCTGGGGCACGACGACGGCATCAGCCTCCCGCACGTGCCGGGCCACGAACTGGTGGGCACCATCGAGGCCGTAGGCAGTGACGTCCGGCGCTTCTCGATCGGCGAGCGCGTCACCACGCCGTTCGTCTGCGCCTGCGGGCGCTGCCCCGAATGCGTGTCCGGGAACGGCCAGGTGTGCCGCAACCAGACGCAGCCGGGCTTCACCCACTGGGGCTCCTTCGCCGATCTGGTGGCCCTGCACGACGCCGACACGAACCTCATCACCGTTCCGGAATCCCTCGACGCCGGGGCCGCCGCCCTGCTCGGCTGCCGGTTCGCGACGTCGTACCGCGGGCTCGTGCACCAGGCGCGGCTGACCGCCGGCGAGACCCTCCTCGTGGTCGGTTGCGGCGGTGTGGGGCTGAGCGCCGTCATGATCGGCGTGGCGCTGGGCGCGCGCGTCATCGGCGTCGACATCGACGAGGACGCCCTCGCGCGCGCCGCCCGCTTCGGCGCGCTGGACACCGTCCATTCGGCGGGCCTTTCCCGGGCCGCCGTGCTCGACGCAGTACGGGAAGCCGCCCCGGACGGCGTCGACGTGTCCGTCGATGCGCTGGGCCGCGAGGAGACCGCCGCCGTCGGCATCCTGTCCCTGCGCCCCCGGGGCCGGCACGTGCAGATCGGCCTGTTCCCCGCGGACCCGGTGATCCCGATGAGCGCCGTGATCGGGAAGGAACTCGCAGTCCTCGGTAGCCACGGCATGCCCGCCCACGACTACGCGGGCCTGCTGGACCTCGTGGCCGCCCGCAGGCTGCGCCCGCAGGACCTCATCGAACGCAGGATCGCCCTCGACGCCGTGCCCGACGCCCTTCTCGCGATGGCCGGCGACACGTCCGCGGGCGGGGTGGCCGTCGTCGACCTCGGGCTGTGACGCGGGCCGGGTGATACTGGGGCATGGAATCCCTGCCCCGTCCCGCCGCTCCGCCGTCGAACTCCGTCACGCTCCGCTTCCTCGCGTCCCCCACCGACCTCGGGCACAGCGGTTCGGTGGACGCCGGCACCGTGCTCGAATGGGTGGACAAAGCCGCCTACGCCGCCGCCGTCGGTTGGGCGAAGACCTACTGCGTGACCGCCTACGTCGGGAACATCCACTTCGCGGACCCCGTGTCGGTCGGCGACCTCGTGGAGGTGGAGGCCACGATCGTCCATACGGGAACCTCCTCCATGCACATCCGCACGCGTGTCTCCTCCGGATCGGTGACCGGGGACGACGGCGGGAGGCGCAGCGAGTGCCTCGTCATCTTCGTGGCGGTGGGGCCGGACGGCAAGCCCGTCCCCGTGCCGCCCTTCGAACCCCGAACGGAGGACGAACGCCGGGAGAGCGACCATGCGGTCGCGCGCATCGGGGTCCGCAAGGAGATCGTCGAGGAGATGCGCCGTCAGGAATATACGGACGGCAGCACCGCTGAACGGACGGTCCTCCGGTTCCTCGCGGCGCCCACGGACGTCAACTGGGGAGGGAAGGTGCATGGCGGAACCGTGATGGACTGGATCGACGAGGCCGCCTACGTCTGCTCCACGCGGTACTGCGGACTGGACACCGTGGCCGTGTTCTCCGGCGGCGTCCGGTTCCTCAAGCCCCTGCATATCGGGGACGTCGTCGAGGTGGAGGCGCGCCTGGTCTATACGGGCAACAAGGGGATGCACATTGCCGTGCACGTCCGCTCCGGGAGCCCGAGGTCGCGTGAGATGCAGCTGACCACCACGTGCCTCACCGTCATGGTGGCGCGCGACGAGGAGGGGACAGCCGTCCCCGTGCCGGCGTGGGTGCCCAGGTCGGAGGAGGATCGGCGGCTCCACGAACACGCCCGGAACCTCCTGCTGATCCGCAGCCGCGCCCCGGGCAGCGTCCTGCCCACGCACCTGCAGCCGGAACGGGCGGGTCGCGGCGGGCACCCGCGCTAGCGTCGCCGCGCAGTCCGGCTGGCGATCCGGTAGGACTCGTCGATGAGTTCGGTCAACTCCTCGAGATCGATGCGGCCGAGCCGCACCAGCACCAGCGACTCGTACTGCTCGTGGTGCGGGTGGACGAAGAACGCGCCCGGCTGGGAGGCGAGCAGCGCGTCCCGTTCCTCCGTCTTGATCGTCAGGACGGTGTCGTCCCACATGCGGGCGAAGAGGCTCCGGGCGAACCACGCGGGCCGGCTCCAGCTCAGCCGCTCCGAGGCCCCGGGCAGGGCGAGGCAGACGGACCGCACATCGTCTTCGCTGACCATGGACCAACCTTGGCACCGGTGGCACCGCCGGTCCAGTGCTTCTGCCGGGGCGTTCCGCGGATCCTGCCACCCGCGTCCGTCACGTTTCACACACGGTTCGGTAATGATCCCGCTGTCCTGATAACGATTCGGGCGTGGTATGGACCCGGCGTCCGGACAGCAGCATCATGGAGCGACCCACCCGCGCTACGAAGGAGTACCCATGGGTCGTCCAGGCACCGCACTGCTGTCCTCCGGGGCTCTGTGCCTCGCTCTTCTTCTGTCCTCCTGCGCCCCTCCCGAGGCCGGCGCCGATCCAGCAACCCCCGACACCGGGGAGACGCAGGATGTCGTGTCGGCACCCGGAACCTCACCCGCCGAGACGCCGGCGCCCACGGGCCCGCCGTCCGAGATCCCGTCCGAGATCCCGTCCGAGACCCCGTCCGAAACCCCGCCCGACGACGGCGCAGACGGCGACGCCGGGTGGGCCACCTACACCACCCCGGACGGCGCCCTGTCCTTCGACCATCCTGCGGACTGGGCCGTGGTCGCGTCCACCCCGACCCCGCCGCAGGGAGTGGCGGTCGCCGTCGAGGACGACGCCGGCCGGCGGCTCGCGTCCCTGCAGACCGACCTTGTCACAGGGGCCGTGTGTCCGGCGGAAGTGCCGTACGCGCTCCTGGACTCGGAGCCGCTGCCCGCCCTGGCCCAGGCCTCGGGCACCCCGACGTTCGTCTTCGAAGGCCGCACGGACCCCTCGATAACCGATCCGATGGCGGCATCGACCCTCGCCTACGGGATCACCTCCGCGCCCCTTCCAGAGGGGCCGACCGCCTGCCCGATCGCCCACTTCTTCACGTGGCCGCCCTCGGGGGCTGCATTCGGCGGCGTCTACGACCCGTACGAGATCTATCCCGGCAAGCCCATGCACATCGACACGCCGCAGGCCTACATGGAGACGGAGGAGTACCAGCGGATCCGGACGATGCTCACGTCCCTGCGCCCCGCCGGCTAGCTGCCCGGCCGGCGGAAGGCCCGTACGGCATGATGGACGCGGGGACGACGCCGGCCGGGCAGGCGACGCAGGAGGAGGATCCGCGGCGATGACGAGTGTCAGCAGCATCGAGGAGCTCAGCGCACTCCTGCCCGAACCCGTGCGCGGCCGGAGGACTCTGCTCGGAATCACAGGGCCGCCGGGTGCAGGGAAGTCCACGGTCGCCCAGGCCGTCCGAGGGCTCGACCCCGAGCGCCATGCCCTGGTCCCCATGGACGGGTTCCACCTGGCGGACCAGGCCCTGGTGGCCCTCGGCCTGCTGGACCGCAAGGGAGCGCCGGAGACCTTCGATGCCCACGGGTATGCCGCGCTGCTGGCACGTCTGGCGGACGATCCCAACCACACCGTCTACGCGCCGGCGTTCGAGCGCGGGCTCGAGCAGCCCCTCGCCAATGCCCTGCCGGTGGCGCCGTCGTCGTCGATGCTCATCACCGAGGGCAACTACCTGCTCCTCGACGCGTCGGGGTGGCGGGAGGCCCGGACCCACCTGGACGAGGTGTGGTTCGTCGACGTCGAGGCGGGGCTGCGCCGCCGGCGCCTCGTTGCGCGGCACATCCGGTTCGGGAAGACACCGGCAGCGGCCGAGGACTGGGTCCGCCGGGTGGACGAACCCAACGCCGCCCGCGTGGCCGCCACCCGGGACAGGGCGGACCGCGTCCTCGACCTGTCCGGGTGGCACCTCGGCTGACCGACCGGCGCCCCCGTCAGGTACCGGTCCCGCGCCGGGCGGGGCCGGTGGCCTCGCCGCTACGCTGGCACCCGGTACCGCAGCAGGAAGGAGGCCTCCGTGACCCGCGACCAGGACCTGTCCGTCGGCCAGCTCGCCGCGCGCAGCGGCATGAGCGTCTCAGCGCTGCACTTCTACGAACGCCGTGGCCTGATCACCAGCCGCCGCACGGCCGGCAACCAGCGCCGGTACGACCGCTCGGTCCTCCGCCGGGTCGCCGTCATCGGTGCAACCCAGCGCGCGGGCATCCCGCTCGCCACCGTGGCGCGGGCCTTCGCCGAACTGCCGTCCGACGGCGTCCCGGACCAGGCGGACTGGCAGCGGCTCTCCGCAGCGTGGCAGCAGGAGATCGACAAGCGCATCGCCCAGCTCGAGCACCTGCGGGACCGCCTCGACGGCTGCATCGGGTGCGGTTGCCTGTCCCTGGCCGCGTGCGGCTTCGTGAACCCCGACGACGCCGCCGCGTCCAGGGGTGTTCCATCCACCCTCCTGGACCCCGATCCCCCGATTTGACCTCAACCTCTGTTGAGGTTCTAGCGTTGACGCCATGACCACTCCCACCGGCCCCGCGATCGCCACGGCCGAGCTCTTCAAGGACGCGTTCCGCACCCACCCGGCCGGCATCGCCGTCATCACCGCCCAGGGAGTGGACGGGCCGGTCGGGCTGACGGCGTCCTCCGTGTCCTCCGTCTCCGCCGAGCCGCCGGTGCTCGCCTTCTCGGTCTCGACGGCGTCGTCGTCGGCGGCGGCCCTCATCGAGGCGGACACCCTGGTGGTCCATCTGCTCGGCGCCGACCAGGTGGGCATCGCGCAGCTCTTCGCGACGCGTGGCGCCGACCGCTTCGGCCCGGCGGTGGACTGGCGACCGCTGCCAACGGGCGAACCCCTTTTGGTGGAGGCGCCCTGGGCACTGCGGTGTCGCGTCCGGCACAGGCTTCCCGTCGGCGGGTCGATGATCCTTGCCGCGGAGGTCGTGGCGATCGAGCAGGGCGACGACGGTGCGGGTGAAGCGCCGCTGGTCTACCACAACCGCTCCTACCACCGGCTGGGCGGCCACTCACTGCTGTAGTGAGGTGGTGTCCGGCTGGGCCGGTCGGCGCGTCCGGCGCGCGGCAGCCCCGGCGAGCCCCTCAGGGGCCCTCCGATCGGGAGCCTAGACTGGACCGTCATCGACTGAGGGGACCGATTCGTGCGCGCTGCCTGGAGACGGCTGGGATCGTTCACCGCCGTCGGGGCCGTGGCGTTCGTCGTCGACATCTCGGTGTTCAACATCCTCTCCTCGGGGCTGGGCGTGGGCCCCATCTCGTCGAAGGTGTGCTCCGTCGCCCTGGCGACCGGGGTGTCCTGGTGGGGCAGCAGGCGCTTCACGTTCCGGGACTTCGGGGGGAGGGCGAAGCGCCAGGAAGCACTGCTCTTCGGGCTGACCAATCTGCTGGGCCTCGGGATCGCAACGGCCTGCCTCTTCGTCTCGCACTACGTCCTGGGTTTCAGGAGCCCCCTCGCGGACAACGTCTCCGGGAACGTCGTCGGCGTACTCCTCGGCAATGTGTTCCGCTACCTCGCGTACCGCTTCGTGGTGTTCCAGCCTCCGCACGCCCGCGCCGCCGGCCGGGATGCACTGGTCCCGATCCCCGGAACCAGCAGGGAATGAGTCCGACGCCACCTGTCCAGCGGAAGATCGTGATGGGATGGTTGACGCCCGACGCGTAGCATGGATGACGTAGTCAGCTTGCACTGCTGATGGGCCGTCCCGCCTCCATGCACCACAGTCATTCGAGAGTTCCCCTCTGCCATGCGCGCCTCCACAACCCTTTCCACCCTGGTGATCAGCATCGGACTGCTGCTGTCCGGTCCCGCGGCCGCCGTCGCCTCCCCCGCTCCAGCACCCCAGCCGTCCGATCCGGTGCCCGCCCGATCCGCAACACCCTTCCCTGCCATGACCGGCACGACACCGGCCGTGCCACCCGTGCCACCCGTGGAACCCTCCCCGAGCGAGCCGACGACGCCGATCGACCCGCCGGCGGACACAGCACCGCCCGCCGAGGAAGGGCCCGACACGACGGTCCCGCCGCCTGCTGAGGCACCGACGGATCCCGTCGCCCCGCCGGCCGCTCCCACCCCGGCCGCTCCCACCCTGGACTCTCCGACGCCGGATGCACCGCCACCGTCCACCACCGGCGACGCGACGCCGGAGGCAACGGACCCCGCCGAGGAAGCGGAGAGCATCCCCGCCCCGGGCGGTGGGCAGCAGCCCGGCGCCGGCGAGGCCGTCGTCATCGACCAGCCGGCGCCACGAGCGCCGGCGCCCTCGGACACCGGTGCGGCGACTTCCGGGGCGCCGACCCCCGTCGAGGAGGTCCGGGTCGACAAGGTGGTCCCGGCCGAGGAGGTGGACCCGGCGGAGCAGGCCGAAGGCTTCCAGGCAGCACCTCCCGAAGGTACTTCGCTCCGATACACGGTCGCCGGGGTCCTGAGCATCGTCGCCCTGCTCCTCGCGCTCGCGATCGCCGTCGTCGCCCAACCGCGCCGGCCGCGCGGCACGCACTGATCCCACGGCACCACCCGCCCCTGCAGTGCCGACCGTGCGCGCCGTCGTTCCTGGCTGTGCAACCACGCACCGCGTTGCGAGTCAGGACACGCCGTCTGCCGGCCCCCTGCCGAATGAAACTCGGGAACGACGGCGCGGCTGACGCCTCCCCGCATCGTCGGGGCCACGCACAGCAGGAGCCGGGAGTGACCTCCCGGCTCCTGCTGTGCGTGGATCCTCGGAACTAGCGGACCTGAAGGGTCAGCATGCCCGTCGAGTTGGACTGGACGACCTCGATCGTCGTCCCGGTGCCGGCGACGACGACGGAGCCCTGCGGGTTCGTGGCGTCATAGTAGGCGTTCGGGTCCGTGTCGTCGAAGACGGCGACCCCGGGCTGCGACGGCGCGGTGAGCGTCGTGAGGCCCGCCGCCGTCTCGCGATTGAGGCTGAGCGCGTCGGTGGCCTGCTTGCCGAACGTGGCGTCGTAGCTCTGGATGCGGTTGCGGACCATCGAGCCGTCGGACCACGTCAGTGCCTTGGGGTGGGCGTCGACGGGCAGGGCGAGGCCTGCGCCCGGGTGCTGGCGCGTGTTGTTGTTCCTCTGGGCGGTGTTCCAGTAGGTGATGCTCATGCCGTCCTGGTAGGCGTAGTGCTCCACCGTGTCCGGCGCGGTGATGCCCCAGCCGAAGTTGTACGGGCCGGTGGCGAGCGTGGCGTCGTAGCCCGCGTAGACGCGGTTCTCGGCGATGTAGAAGCGGTTCTTGCCGGCCGCGTCCTTCGGCAGGTTCACGACGACGGCCTGCGGGGCCTTCGTGGCGTGGAAGGACGGGCCGATCTTGTGGGTGGATTTCTCACCGGCCGTGGCGACCTCGTAGTCGAGCCAGCCGAGCTGCAGCTTCTCCCAGGCGCCCATGTGGTTCGGGGTGGTGCCGATCGAACCGTCGCCGTGGCCGAGCCATGAGCCGGAGCTCATGAGCGACCAGAAGCCGGTGCTGTTCTCGCCGCCGCTGGTGTCGTACAGGTCGGGCAGGCCGAGGTCGTGGGCGTATTCGTGCGCGAACACACCCAGGCCACCGTTCTCGGGCTCGGTGGTGTAGTCGCGGATCCAGAGATCGGATCCGCCGATCTTTATGCCGCCGAAGGGGTTCGCGGACGGGCCCGTGGTGCCGCGGCCCGCCTGGCCCACGGCCCAGCGGTGGGACCAGATGGCCGACGACGGCGCCCCGGCCTCTTCGCCCTCGCCGGCGTGGATGGCCTGGAAGTGGTCGATGTAGCCGTCGGCCTCGTTGAAGTCGCCGTCCTTGTCGAAGTCGTAGCGGTCCCACTGGTCGAAGGTGGCGAGGTACGCGTCGATCTCGGCGGGCGTCTTCCCGGCCGTGATCTGCGAGTCGTACCAGGCGTCGGCGGTGTCCTGCACGAAGCGGGTCATGTCGGCCTGGCTCTCGGTCTCGCCGTAACTGGCCGAGTTGTAGGGGACGGTCACCCAGTCGCTGACGTCGCCGTCGACCGTGTAGCGGCCGCTGGACATCTCCCCGTAGAGGCCCTTGAGGGACTCACCCTCATCGCTGAAGAACATGTCGAGGTAGTGCTGGCGGTCGAAGGAGTCCGTCCAGTAGGTGGAGTTGTCCACGGCGCGGTCCGGTTGCTTGATCGCGCCGTGCGTGGGTCCGGCGGCCGACGCGGGGAAGCGCGGATCGATCTCGGTGCCGAAGTCGACGAGGAAGGACAGGATCTGGTCGCTGTCCTGCAGGCCGTACTGCGCCCACTGGCCGGGAGCCATCTTGACGGCCTTCGAGCCGTTCCGGTCCTCCACCTTCGCTTCTCCGGCGATGACCTTCCCGAGGGCCTGCTGGTTGAGATCACGGCGCGCATCGGCCGCGGGGTCCGAGCGGTCGTCGAGTCTCTCGGCAGAGCCGTCGGCACTGGGCGAGGACGTGAAGGACGACGGCGCGGCGGGTGCGCGGACGGGGGTGGCCTGCGCGCTCACGGGCGCGAGGACGACGGCGCCGGTCACGGCAAGCGCCATCGCGCACCGCAGCCCACGGGTACGAGTGATGGAATTCAAGGGTTCTCCTCTGTGAAATGTCCCAGCCGGTGTAGAACACCGACCCGGCGCCCTACGACGACGAACATGTTGCCTGAGTCACACGTTCTGGTCGGACCGTAGCATCGGGTTCGGACACTTCGGCCCTCGGGCGCTCCCGGTGGCCGATCTTCCTGCTGCACTCTGGTGCACCGGGGAGCGTGGTCGTATAGTGCCGCCCGCCCCTGCAGTGGCCGGCCGTGCGCGCCGTCGTTCCTGGCGTGTCCACCACGGACCGCGTGTCGGTCCGGACACGCCGTCTGCCTGCCCCCTGCCGAACGGAACACGGGGACGACGGCGCGGCCGACCTCACACGAACGGCGCCAGCACCCCGGCGGCCTCACCGAACACCGCGGAGCAGGTGGTCGCATGCACGGAGAAGCGGAGGCGATCCCCGTGCAGCGTCGCCGTGATGCCGGCGTCCGCCAGGGCAGCGTGGGCCTCGGCCGCGCGCCCGGGGATGCCTGCCACCACGATCCCCGCGGCATCCGACCGCTCCCGCGGCGAGAGGACCCGTACCCCGACGGCGTCGAGATGCCCGACGAGCGACTGGGCATGGTCCGCGACGACCCCCTCGATCATCAGCACACCCACCGTCTCGATGAGGGCCAGGGCTTCGGCGAACGCACCCGTCGCATAGGGCGAGAGGTTCGAGATGGAGAAGCGCTGGGCTCCGGGCAGCGGCGGGTGCTCCTCGCCGTCGTACCTCCCGGAATCGGTGACGCCCGTCCACCCGGTGAGCAGCGGCTCGATCCGCTCCATGCCCTGCGGCGACAACGCGAGGGCAGCCACACCCCAGCCGGCGCGGATCCATTTCTGCGCGCCGGCGATCAGGACATCCGCCCGGGTCCAGTCGAGGTCCGCGACACCGAACGCCTGGATACCGTCCACCACCAGCAACCGGTCGGGGCCGATCACCGCGCGGATCCCCGCCAGGTCCGCGCGGTAACCGGTGCGGAAGTCGACGGCGCTGACACTGACCGCGACGGTCTCCGGAGTCAGGGCACGGGCGACGACGTCGGGGGTCATGCGGGTGCCGGGGCCGCCGACGAGCTCGACGCGCGCCCGTCCCGCGGCGCTGGTGCGGAGCCAGGGGTAGGTGTTGGCGGGGAACTCGCCGGCGCTGACGAGCACCGAGCCGCCGGCCAGGCCGAACGCCACCTGGAACAGGCCGAGCGAGGTACTGCCGGTGAGCCCGACGTTCTCGACGGGGAAGCCGCTGAGCCTCGCGAAGGATTCCCGGGCGCGGCGGTCCTCCCCGTACAGGGTGCCATTGATCCCGGTTCGTCCATCGCCGGCGAGCTCCATGAGGTACTGCACCCGCTGCCGGACCGCGCGCGACGGCGGCCCGAAACTCGCGAAGTTCAGGAACCCGCGCGCCTCCGTGAAGGAAGCCTGATAGGACGCGATGGCGTCATCAGCCGGCGTGGGGACACTCATGCTCCTCCTCCGATCGTCGCGAGCTCGCTCCTGCGCCCTTCCCTGCACATTGTCGGACAGCCGTGCACGGGTTGCGCGCCCGTCAGCGTCGCTTGTTCTTGCCCTTCAGCAGCGGATTGGGACTGCTGGTGACGGTCCCGTCCGACCGCTCGTCGCCCGGTGCGGCCTGGCTGCGCCCTGCAGCCTTCCCGCGCAGGCGGCCACCGGACCGGCGGGGGCGAGCCCCTAGGTCGCCGGCGTCGGCGTCGGAACCGATCGACGCGTCGCCATCGACACTCGTGACGATGCGTTCCTTCCGCACCACTTCCCTCACCGTGGCCCTGCCCGCGACGGTGGTCCTGGCCAATCGGACCCGCTCGACGGGTACGGTCTCCGTGCCCAGGACCACGGCCCGCTCCTCGTGGCCGACCAGCTCGACCATCTCCTCACGGAAGAGCGACTCGTCCACCGGCGCGTTGCGCGCCGTGATGGGCTCCCGCTCGATCACCAGCTCCTCCTTCAGCAGCGGCACGGTCAGGCGGGCCTCCTCGGTGACCACATACTTCCGCAGCCGGACGCGGGCAGCCTCGTGCGTCTGGGTCCCGACGCGCAGCCGCTCCTCGGAGCGGACCATCCAGGGTGAGCCGTTGCCGCGCCGCTCACGCGTGACCCCGTCCTGTCCTGCCGGCTCCCCTTCCTCGGTTTCCTCGGTGACCCCTCCGCCGGCATCGCCTCCGGCCGTCGCCGCCGTCGTCTCGTCGAGGCCGTAGTGCGCGTACAGAACACCTTTGTCCTCGGGGCTGAGGTGCCCGTCACGCTCGATGGACGGCGCGCGCCGGATGAGGTCGCGAGGATACGCGACGACGAGCTGGTCGCCCTGCACCGTGGCGCCTGCGAGCGGAACGAAGGACTCCTTCGTTCCGAACAGGCCCGTGTGGACGGTCACCCAGGTCGGAGCGTCGGTGACGTCGTTCAGATATACCTCGCCGACCGACCCCACCCTGTCCCCCTCGTCCGTGACGACCGTGGTGCGGTGGCCGAGCAGGGGATCGAGATCGTGCATCGTGAGCATGGGGGTTCCTGTCGTCAGTGGTGCCGCGGGAAGCGGCGTGTTGACCACAGACTAGGGTCATTCGTCCCCGAATAACAAGCAGGCTTACTATCGGCGCGCAGCGGGCCTCAGTCGAGAACGCGTGCAGTGGGCAGACGGGGTCGGGCGAGCGCGGCCAGGAGCCCGTCCGAGACGGCCTGCGCCTGGAGGTCATGCGCACCACCGCTGATCATCAGCTCGTCCGCAGCCGTGCGGTCGTGGAGCGCGGCGAGCTGCTGCTCCACCTCGTCCGGCGTCCCGTACACAGCCGCGGCGAGCGACTCCCGCACGAGCCCCTCCTGACGATCCGTCAGCAGAGCCGTAGCGGCGCTCAGGGGCGGGAAGGACCCCGTCGTCCGGGAGATCGCGAGCGCGTTGGCCTCGGGAAGGAGCAGCTCCCGGGCCGCCGCCTTCGTGGCCGCCACGGCCACGTTCAGCGACACCGTGACGTGCGGCGCATCCCACCACCGGGACGGCCGGAAGGACTCCCGGTAGCGCTCGAGCACCGGATCGGCGTCCCGGACCAGGGCCGGTCCGCCGAGCACGACGCCGAGGCCGGCCCGCGCAGCGATGTCCACCCCGTGGCCCGTGGCCAGGACGAAGACGGGTGTCCGGCCGCCGTCCGCCGGACGCGCCGTGATCGGAGCGGTGCCACCGAGGAACGCGAGGAGATCGGCGAGGTCCTGCTCGAACCGGCCGGCGGCCTCCCGGTCGGCCCGGAGCGCGGTCCGGACGGCGGGCGTGAAACCGAGCGACCGCCCGACGCCCAGATCGAACCGGCCACCGGTGAGCGCATTCAGCGTCGCGGCCTGCTCCGCGACCACCAGGGGCGTGTGGTTCGGCAGCATGATGCCGCCGGTCCCGATGCGGATCGACGTCGTCGCCGAGGCCACCGCAGCTGCCAGGACGGCGGGCACGGACCCCGCGATACCGGGCACGCCGTGGTGTTCGGCGACCCAGAACCTCGTATAGCCGAGCCGTTCCGCCCGCTGCGCCCGGAGGATCACGTGATGCAGGGCGTCGGCGTCGGAGGAGCCGGTCCGGGACTGGGCGCGGTCGAGGACCGAGAGCGCGGGGAAGGGAAAGGGCATATGAAGGGAACCCGGGCCTCGTCGACACCATTCCGCCCGAGGAAGCGCGTCGAGGAATGGGGGTGGCGCGCGGCACGATGGACTCTCATCGCCGGCCGCCCCTGCAGCGCGGCGTGGTCTCGACCGGAAGGACTCCCCACCATGATGGGCGCCCACCATGCTGCCTGCGGCGCTGCCGCCTGGGTCGCCGCCACCACCCGGATCGAGGTGCCCGTGGGCCGGTGGCTGCCCGCCCTGCCCGAGTCGGTCACCCTGGGCCTGGGACTCCTGGACGTCAGTCCTGTCGGCGTGCTCACCGGCGCCCTGGTCACGGCGGGTGCGGCGCTCCTGCCCGACGCCGACCATCACAGTGCCACGATCGCGCATTCGCTACCGCCGCTGTCCAACCTGTTCTGTGCCGGCGTCGGCGCGATCTCGGGCGGCCACCGGCGCGGGACCCACTCCCTGCTCGGCGTCGCGGCGTTCGTCGCCGTTGCCTTCGTCGCCGGGCTGTGGACCACCGAGACCGCCGGTTTCGGGACGATCTACCCCGGTGCGGGACTGCTGACCATACTGCTGGTCTCCTTCGCGGCGAAAGCGCTCAAGATCATTCCGGACCGCATGCGGAAGTCGCCGTGGGCCGTGGGCCTGACCGCAGGTGCGTTCATCACAGCCTTCGCGCCCGAGGAGCAGTTCTGGTTCCCGCTCGCCGTGGGCATCGGCGTCGTGGTGCACATCCTCGGGGACATGCTGACCACCGGCGGCTGCAACCCCGTCTACCCGCTCCGGCTCAGGAGGCCGCGCAGCCTCGCGAAGATGCCGGTCGTCGCGCAGATGTGGCGCCCCAACGGCAACATCGCGGCGCCCGTCCTCGGCAACGCCGGATCCCTCCGCGAATGGTGCCTGCTCGTGCCCGTCTCGATCTATGCTTTCGGCGGGATCGGCTGGGCCGTCCTGAGGATCGACGACGGCGGCATGGTGGTCGCGCGCCTCGCCATCGGCGGATGATCAGCGGCCGGCGAGGCGCCTTTAACGACGCGGGGCCCTGATCCCGGAGGATCAGGTCCCCGCGTCCGGCTGCTAGCGGCGGTTCAGCAGGCCGCGGAGCAGGCCGCCGCCCTTGCCTGTCGACGCCGGCGTGCCGCGCCGGCCATTGACTCCGCCGGCCGACTTGCCGGTCGTGCCGGATGTCTTGTTGCCGAGGTAGCGGCCGGCAGCGTTCTTGAGCTTGTTGCTGATTCCCATGATGGTCTCCTTTGGTTGCACATCGGTACCCGAGAAAATCAGGTGGCTTACTAGTTTACGTCATCCGTCCCGTCATCTCCGAATGTCCGGGCGAACGACGGCCGACCCGAAAAGCCGGCGTCCTGCAACCCTCCCGCCGAGGGTCCGGCAGCGTGGCACTCCGGCGTACGGTGGAGGGATGAGCGTGCCGACGGATTCCAGGGTCACCTTCGACGGGCGCTTCGCGCGGGATCTCCCCGAGATGGCGGTCGCATGGCAGGCCGCGCCCACCCCGCACCCCGCCCTCCTCGTCCTCAACGAGCCGCTCGCCGCGGAGCTCGGGTTCGACCCGGCGTTCCTCCGGTCTCCCGAGGGACTGTCGCTGCTGGTCGGCACGGCCGCGCCGGACGGTGCGACGCCGGTGGCGCAGGCCTACGCGGGCCACCAGTTCGGCAGCTTCAACCCGGGACTCGGTGACGGCCGTGCGCTGCTCGTGGGCGAGGTCACCGCCGTCGACGGCCGCCTCCGCGACCTCCACCTCAAGGGATCCGGTCGCACGCCCTTCGCACGCGGCGGTGATGGTTTCGCCGCCGTCGGGCCCATGCTGCGTGAGTTCATCGTGAGCGAGGCCATGCAGGCACTGGGCATCCCGACCACGCGCTCGCTCGCCGTCGTCGCCACCGGCCGGGACGTGCGGCGCGAGACGATGCTGCCGGGTGCCGTCCTGGCGCGTGTGGCCGGCAGCCACCTGCGGGTCGGCAGCTTCCAGTACGCCGCCGCCACCGGCAACCAGGACCTCCTCGAACGGCTCGCGGATCACGCGATCAGCCGCCACTACCCCGCTGCCGCCGGGGCCGAAAAGCCCTACCTCGCCCTGTTCGAAGCGGTCGTGGCGGCGCAGGCCACGCTCGTGGCGCAGTGGATGCTCACCGGATTCGTCCACGGCGTCATGAACACCGACAACATGACCATCTCCGGCGAGACCATCGACTACGGGCCGTGCGCCTTCCTGGACGTCTTCGACTACGCCGCGGTGTACAGCTCCATCGACCGCGACGGCCGCTACGCGTACGCGAACCAGCCGCTCATCGCGGAATGGAACCTCGCGCGGCTCGCCGAGACCCTGCTCCCCCTCATCGCCGACGACCAGGAGCAGGCGGTCCCCCTCGCCGTCGCCGCACTCGAGGCGTTCCGCCCGCACTACAGCGCCGCCTGGCTGGCCGGGATGAAGGCCAAGCTGGGACTGCCCGACGACGTCGACGACGTGGTCGCGTCGGCACTGGCCAACGACGTCCTCACCCTGCTGCAGGACAACCACGTCGACTACACGTCCTTCTTCCGGGGCCTGGCCTCCGTGGTCCGTGGCGACGCGCGACCGGCGCGGGACAGGGTGCTCGACGTCGCCGCCTTCGACGCCTGGGCCGCCCGCTGGCTCGCCCACTCGCCCGACGCCGACGCGATGGACCACGTCAACCCCGTGTACATCCCGCGCAACCATCTCGTCGAGGAGGCCCTCGACGCCGCGACGGCCGGCGACCTCGAGCCGCTCGGCAGCCTGCTCGAGGTCATCACGAAACCGTTCGAGGAGCAGCCCGGCCGGGAGCGCTACGCCGCCGGAGCGCCGGACGACTTCGGGGCGTACACGACGTACTGCGGCACCTGAGGCCCGTTGATCGACCTCGAGGACATCCGGTCGACGCACGACGACGCCCCCGGGCAGATCCGGAGCCTCCTCACGGGCCGATCATCCGCCCCCCCCCCGGAGCACTGCTAGACCTGCCCGATCACATCACGTGCCACAATGCACGCCTTTTCGTTCCGCCGGGCAGACTTTCGCAGGATCGGTGCGCGGGCCCACGCTTGGACTCACTATCCAGCCAAGGAGGTCCCATGAACTCTCGCCATCTCGACCGGATCCAGGCCGCCGAACGCCGTTCCGCTGCGACCGGTGAGACGATCCTGGCCGACCCCCACACGACGACGGAACTGCAGGACGCCGTCGCGGAGGCCCTGATGGACGGCACACCCCTGATGACGGTGGCGGCCCTCGCCGACCTGTCCCCGTTGGCTGCGCTGGACGCCCTGGACGCACGGGAGCGCGCCGCTGCGCCCACCGCCCCTCCGGCGACACCTGCGGGCGCCTGACAACTACCGTCTTTTCTGTCGAGCCCGGTGGGTAGTTCTACGTGTGAGACCGAGTAGTCGTCCGGGTTCTTAGGTAGGTAGCACTGTTTCCTGTGCGAACTGTCCTCCGTACGTTGTGGGAGGCAACGATGCCGCCCAGCCCCCAGGAGTCCACGTGCGCACCAGCATCACCCGATCCGCCCTCACCCGCCGCCTCGCGAGCGCCGTCCTCCTCCCCGGGATCCTCGGAGGAGCCCTGGTCTTCGCTCCCCAGGCGTCCGCGCAGGCCGGGCCGACGGCGGGGGTGTGCAACGGCGTCGTGAACCAGCTGGCCCATCGCGGGACCGTGCAGGAGAACCTCCTGCGGGCCGCGGCCCGCAAGAACGCGGACCTCATCTCTGCGCTGCAGGCCGAACGGTCGGCACTCCAGACCACGGCCGGCACCCTCCAGGGGCAGGTCGACGACGCCACCGCGGCAATCGCTGCGCTCGAGGCCGAAAGCGCGCAGTTGGATACGGATCTGACGAGCGCGACGACCGACCTCGCCGCGCTCGTCGAGCAGCAGGCGAGCACCGCGAAAGCCATCGAGGCAGCCACCTCGAAGCTCGCCGGCCTCGAATCGCAGCACGCCGACGCCGTCGCAGCACTGACCCCGCTCCAGACGGAACTGACGGCCGCCCGGGCCACAGCGGAGGACCTGGGGACGCAGGCCCTCGCGGCGGCGGTCGAGGTCGAGACCCGGCAGGCCGCGCTGCGTGTCGCCACCGCTGAGCTCGCCGGCCTCGAGTCCGCGGCCACCCGGGCAGCGGCCGATGTCACGCTGCAGAATGACGCCATCGCAGGTGCGCAGGGCGAACTGGCAACCCTCACGGCGACGGCGCAGCAGGCAGCGACCGCCGTCGACGAGGCCCGGCAGGCCGTCACCGATGCCGAGGCCCGCCTCGAACAGGTCGTCACCGCCGGCAGCACGGCGCAGTCAGCCCTCGATGCCCAGCAGGCGGAGATCGAGGCTGCCACCTCGACGCTGACGACCCTGCAGGGCGACGCTGCGACAGCCGCGGACGCCGTCACGGCACAGCAGGGTGGCATCGCAGCCGCACAGGCGGACCTCCTCGCCCTCGAAGCCGCAGCAGCACAGGCCGCCGACGCCGTAATGGCACAGCAGGGTGGCATCGATGACGCCGAGGGCGAACTCGTAGCCCTCCGCGCAGACGCCGCCACGGCGGCCGCCGCCGTCACCGCCAACAGCACCCGCATCGCCACAGTCTCCGCCGAGATCGCGCAGCTGCAGAAGGACATCGCCGCCAGGAACAGCGAGATCACGGCCGCGCAGGGGGCCATCACTACCGCGGAGAGCGAGTTGACCACGCTGCAGAACCGGAAGGGGACCCTCGAGGGCGAGATCGTAGCGCTGACCAAGCAGATCGACGCGATCAAGGGCAACAGCTCAACCAAGCGGGAGCTCGAGGCCGAGCGCACAGCTAAGCAGGCGGAACTGGGCAATGTGAATAAGAGCATCACGGACAAGAACGCCCAGATCGCCGGACTGCAGGGCGATCTGACGACCCTGCAGGGCCAGGTGGACACCCTCAACGGGCAGTTGCTGGCGAAGCAGGCGGAGAGCAGCGCCCTGCAGCAGGAGGGAGCACCCCTGCAGACGGCCCTGACGACGGCGAACGCCGCCGTGGTCGCCAAGGACGCCGAGGTGAAGACGCTGCAGGGTCAGCTCCCCGCGCTGCAGTCGGCCCTCACCGAGGCCACGGCTGCGGTCGCCACCCAGCAGGACGACGTCACGACCCTCGAGGGCCAGCTGCCGGCCCTCACGGCCGCAGCTGCGGAAGCCCGCGAGGCCGTCGCCGCGCAGGAACAGGTCCTCGCCGACCTCGAAGCAGCACTTCCCGGGCTCACCGACGGGGTCGAAGCAGCCGAGGCGGCGATCGCCACCCAGAAGGACGTGCTCGACGGGCTGCGAACCGACCTGGCGGAGGCCGAGACCCGTCGCGACGCAGCGGCCGCGGCTGTCGTGGAGAAGACCGCCGATCTCGCCGGGCTGCAGGACCGTCTGCCCACGCTCCAGGCCGCGGCCGACTCCTCCGCGCGGGCCCTCGCGGACAAGCAGGCGGAGATCGGCGCTCTGAACGCCGAGATCGACCGGCTGGTCGCCGCGCTGGCCGGGCTGAACGCCCGCATCACCGCCACGGAGTCGGAGGTGCTCGCCTTCCAGAGCCGGGTGGCGCCGCTCCTCACGCAGCTCGACGGACTGAACGGCGAGATCAGTGCCACCGAGGCCCAGTTGAAGACCCTGCAGGGACAGCTGACCACGCTCGACCAGCAGGTCACGGACGCACAGGCGGTCCTCCGCGGTCTCGAGGCGCAGAAGAAGGCGAACAAGGACGCCATCGCCGCGCAACGGGCCACGGTCAGGACGCTTCAGGACAAGCTCGGCGTCGTCCAGGGCCAGATCAGGGCCATCGACGGCCAGATCCTGCTCGGGGGCTGCGTGGCCTGACCGCCACATCCCGCAGTGAGGGAGCTTTGGGACCGGTCGTCCCGGGGCTCCCTCACGTTCACGATGGGGCCGCGGCCCACATACGGCCTACCGCACCCCGGCCCGACGGCGGCGGTCGTTACCCGAGCGCAGGTCCCGGTTGAGGCGACGGTCACCGTGGTAGAGGATGGCTTCCCAGTCCGCCTCCTCCGGCGTCTTGTCGACGACCTTCGACTCCTCGACCTTCTTCACCCGGGGCGCCACGTACAGCCAGTTCAGCACCCCGAGCCCCATGTCCACGGCCGAGTTCTTGATGCCGATGTACGCGCGGATGGCGCCGGCCGCCAGCACGGCGTTCAGACCGGCGAACAGCGCGTTGCCCCAGTTCTGCTCCAGGACGTCCCGGGCCAGGGTCAACAGCGAGAAGGCCACGATCACATACGGGACGACGACGTACAGGCCGGGCGCCGCGGTGCGGTCCTTGACCTTCGGGGTGCGGACGAACGGGATCTTCTCCCCCGTGAAGGCCTGCTGGATGGACTTCAGCACCCCGGCGAGGTTGACCGGCAGCAGCACCAGGTTGAACCCGTAGATGCGGAAGATGTCCGAGAAGCGGTGCCCGCAGTCGCGGAGGTCGCTGCCCATGGCCAGGAAGTACGGTGCGGCGGCGAGGAACACGACGGGGCTCAGGAGCCTGCTGTCGTACGGGTAGGCGAGGAGGAACAGCAGCCCGAAGCTCGCCCACGCGATCGACGCCATGTAGTTGACGCGCAGCAGCACCTCCCGGAAGAGCACCTGCTCGCGGAGATGGCGGCGCTGTCGCAGCTGGTTCCACAGCTTCGGGAGGATCAGCAGCCCGCCGTTGGCCCACCGGCGCCGCTGCACCACGAGCGAGCCGAAGTCCGGCGGCGTGGCACTGTAGCTGAGGCGCTCGGGGTAGTTCACCAGCGTCCACCCGTGGCTGCCGAGGTCCACGCTGGACTCGGTGTCCTCGATGACGGTGCGGTCCTGGATATAGGTCTTGATCTCGAAGGCGCCCACGTTCTCGACCTCGACGATGTCCTCCACCGCGCGCTTGCGGATCACGGCGTTCGCCCCCACCCAGAACGTGGCCCCGTAGTAGGTCATGCCCTGGTGCAGGATGTGCTGGATGTCCGTCGACGCGCCGGCCACCCGCTCGATCCGCGTGGGTGCCCCCCGGAAGGAGGAGTACGGCGTCTGCGTGACGGCGATGCGCTCGTTGCCGGGGGATTCCAGCAGGTGGACGAGCCGCACGCAGTAGTCGCGCAGCAGCAGGGAATCGGCGTCGAGGGTCAGCAGGTAGGTGGAATCCGGGACGTCCAGGACGTCGTCGTCGTCCGCGCCCTCGCCCTCCGCCATCGGACGCAGCACCGTTCCGGTGGCGACGTGCTCCCTGCGCCAGCGGTGGCCCATCAGGGAGATGTACGCGTTGAGGTTCATGGCCTTGTTCGCCTCATGGGACAGCGAGGCGTAGGCCTTGCGCTCGAACGTCTCCAGCCGTGTGTTGAAGATCCGCACGAGGCGCACGTACAGCTCGCGGACGCGCTCAGGCTCCGGGCATTGCCCCTGCGCCAGTGCGGCGTTGAGAGCGTACCTGGTCAGGCGCAGCTCGCGGGCCAGCCCCATGATGACGAGATCCACGAAGAACTCGTCCACGTGGTCCTCCACGGTCTCGCTGTCGGCCATGCCCTCGAGCCACACAGCAGCGTCCTCGTAGGCCGCGATGAGCGGGGGCAGGTCACCGGCCGACGACGGCGCGTCCGCGCCACGGGCGGCCAGCGCGGCTTCGAACCCGGCCAGCGCGGCGCCTGCCCGCGTGGACGGCTCGAGCAGGGCGGACTCGATCTCGAACGTGAGAGCGCGCGTGGCGTCGAGACGCTGCCGGATCACCGGGTCGGTGGGGTGCGGCGGGTCGTCGAGGAGCAGGACCACACGGATGTTGGGGAACTCCTGCAGGGCGGCGGACCACAGGGTGGCCCGGACGACGGCCGGTTCCTCCGCGTAGGAAGGCACGAGGACGGTGATGCCCTCCTGGTGATCGGCGAAGTGGCGGTCCAGTTCCCCACGGGGTACGCGCCGGTGGTCGCGGAACCGGTACAGCGCACCCTGGCGCGCGAGCAGGTACATGAGCGCGGAGAAGGTCAGGAACGTGACGACGATCAGGTACGACACCGCCTCGACCTGGAACCGGAAACCCGCGTCGGGGTTGTTGGCGAACTGCCGCAGGATCGTCGTGACGATGTAGGTCAGCCACGCCAGCACCGTGACCACGATGCCGAGGCGACCCAGGGCGATCTTCCGTGAGGACGGCGTGGGGTGCACGATGGACAGCGGCTCGGAGCGCCGCTCCGCGCCCCACTGCCGGCGACGCGCGGGGGCGGCCGGGGGCGCCGCGGCGAGGGTTGCTGTGCCCGACGACGGGGCCGCACTCATGCCCGCGGTCCCGTCCGGAACGGCGGCGCTGCCGACTCGAGGTGCTGGTGACTCGGTGGCATCGCTGGATCTGGACATGGCTACCTCGGCAGTTGGCGGGAGGGTGGATGCATGACGTCACCCCGCGACATGGAGCGTCACTCTCCACCATCGGCCGGACCATGGTGAGCGTTAGGCAAAACAATGACGGGAGCCGGAATTTCCCATACGCTTCAAGCGTCTCGCGCATCTGGGTGCGCACTCCCGCCTCCTGTCGAGGCCTTCATCTGGGGTTCCTGTGTCTGCACGTTTTCCTGGCCGGAGACTGTCTCTCCTCCGCCTGCTTCTTCTGTCCGTCGTCGTCGGAGCCGTGGCCGTGGGCAGCCTCACCGGCTGGAACCGCTGGGAGGATGCGAGGGCCGCCGACGGCACCGGTGCCTTCTTCGCCGGCTACGTCGACGTCACGGCGACCCCCTCCTACGCGTTCGAGGACCCCGCCGCGGAGAACGGCGACAGCGTGGTGCTGTCCTTCGTCGTCGCGTCGACGGAGGATCCGTGCACCCCGTCGTGGGGCACCTACTACGGCCTGGACGAGGCGGAGACGGCCCTCGACCTCGACCGTCGCGTGGCCCGGCTGTCACAGGACGGCGGTGAGGTCATCGTGTCCTTCGGCGGGCTCCTGAACGACGAGCTCGCGACCGCCTGCACGGATCCCGGAGACCTGGTGGACGCGTACGCCGACGTCATCGACCGCTACGAGCTGGCGACCATCGACCTGGACATCGAGGGCGAGAACCTCAAGGACGTCGCCGCCGGCGAGCGCCGCGCGGAGGCCATGGCCACGCTCCAGGCCGAACGGGCCCGCACGGACTCACCGCTCAACGTATGGCTGACCCTGCCGGTCGCCCCGACCGGCCTGACCGCGGACGGCACTGCCGCCGTCGCGCAGTTCCTGGAGGCCGGCGTCGATCTGGCCGGCATCAACGTCATGACCATGGACTACGGCGGAAGCCGGCCCGAGGGCACCAGCATGCTCGCCGCTTCGCAGAACGCCGCGGACGCCACACATCGGCAGGTGCAGGTGCTCTACGAACGAGCGGGCATCGAGATCGGGCCGAAGGCCGCGTGGCGGAAGATCGGGCTGACACCGATGATCGGGCAGAACGACGTCAAGGGCGAGATCTTCACGCTCGACGACGCCAAGGCGTTCAATGCGTTCGCCGCCGAACGCGGCGTGGGACGCATGTCCCTCTGGTCCCTGAACCGCGACGCCACGTGCAGCGAGAACTATGCCGACACCACGGTGGTCTCGGACTCCTGCAGTGGGATCGACCAACAGGGCCAGCGCTTCGCGCCGATTCTCGGGGCGGACTTCGAGGGCCGCGCCGCCACGCTCGCCGACGAGCCCGTGGCCGAGGAGACCCCGGCGGAACTCGTCGAGGACGACCCCGAGACGAGCCCGTACCCCATCTGGTCAGACGTCGGTACGTACCGCGAGGACGACCGCGTGGTGTGGCAGGGCAACGTGTACGTGGCGAAGTACTGGACGCAGGGCGACCTCCCGAACAACCCCGTGCTGCAGGCCGAGGAGACCCCGTGGACCCTGCTCGGCCCGGTGCTGCCCGACGAGCGGCCCGTCCCGGCGATCACCGCCCCGGCCGACCTCTACCCCGGGTGGGACCCGAAGCAGGTGTACGAGCGCGGCGACCGCATCCTCGTCGAGGGCCGCGTGTACGAGGCGAAGTGGTGGAGCCAGGGCGACAGCCCCGAGGCCGCGGTCCAGGGCTCGGACGCCTCGCCCTGGCAGAAGCTCGACGACGCCACCCTCCTGAAGATCCTCGAGGAGCCGTCGGCATCCTGACCCTCCGGGGTCCTTCGGCACTGTGCGGACAGGACCTGCGCAACAAGGGTTGGTCCATGGCGACGATCCGGATCACGGAGCACGACGAGCAACTCACAGCAGGCGTCCGGGAGCGGGTGCCGATGACGGAGCTGACCGGTTTCTTCTCCCGCGCCTTCGAGGACACGATGGCAGCACTGCGGGCGCAGGGCGTGCAGCCCGCCGGAGCCCCCTTCGGGAAGTACTACGGCCCGCCCGGTGCCGTCGTCGACGTCGAAGCAGGCTTCCCGGTCGCCTCGGCCATCGCACCGGCCGGGAACGTGGTGCCGGGGAGCCTGCCGGCCGGGCGTCTGGCGGAAGCGACCCACATCGGGCCCTACGACACGATGACCGACACATACTCCGAACTGGAGCATTTCTTCACGGACACCGGACTGATCCCGGGTCCGGAGATGTGGGAGAGCTATCTCAGCGATCCGGAGGTGGAGCGGGACCCCGCGGCGTGGCGGACCCGGATCTGCTGGCCTGTGCACCAGGCCTGACACCGGCTGCAGCGCATCCCCCGGCCTCACGCCACCGATGGCGTCTGCCGGTCCGTCACGGCCACCGTGATGAGGCACACGAGACCGAGCACGGGGATGACGATCAGCAGGGCGAGGCCGGTCACCGACGACGCCGACGTCGGGTCCGCCGCGGGCAGGAAGAGGGAGATGTCCCACAGCCCATGCGCGAGCATCGCAGGACGCAGGGACCCGCTGATCCGCCGGAAGGCGTAGAGGATGGCCCCGGTCAGCGTGGCGAGGAGCACCTGGGTGAGGACCGCGGGGGCGGGCGACCCGGTGGCCAGACCGGTCAGGTGGAACACCCCGAAGACCGCCGACGTACCGACCGCGACCGTCGCCTCGGCGCGTCCGTCGGCCCTCAGCCCACGGAGGAGGATGCCGCGGAACAGGGTCTCCTCGGCGAATCCGACCAGGAACCCGACGACGAGGATCGGCATCAGGAGATCCACGGTCGGCCCGGACCAGCTCACGAAGACGAGGCGGAGGACGATGACGACGACGAGGGAACCCGCCGCGATCCGGAGCACACCCGAGACCCGCAGCCGTTCCCTGTCGTGGAAGATGTGGTCCCACCCGGACCACCACACGAAAACGACCAGGACCGCACTCCCCGCCGCCAGGGGCAGGACGGCGGTGCGCCAGATGGTCGCAGCGGAGTCGAACCACTCCGTGTGGGGGATGCCTGACGTCGCCGCCGCGATGGTGAAGACCGCCGCATATGCCACGACGACCAGCAACGCCCACCCCGTGGACGGCCTGACCCGGGGCGCGCGCTCGAGGGCAGCGGATGATGTGTCGAACTGAGGCATGATCGACGCTCCCTGACGGGCCTGGTGCAGTGGCGTTACAGGGCAAGGTATGTCTGCTTCAACCGGCTCACGTCCTCCTCGTCGGGTGATCCGGCCGGAGGCAGCCTCCCTGCAAGCTCTGCATCCCGGTGTAACGGGTTCTTTGGGGGGCGAACAACACCTTTTCCGGGTGAAGACAGGAACGGGCATGACGACCGACAATGGGCGGGAGCACCGGCACGGCCGGATCACCGCACACACCGGGAGGAGCGCTCCATGTCGACGACGAAACCCGTCCTCACCGGACTGATCATGGGTGCTGCCCTGCTGGTCGAGGACAAGAGAGAGACCCTGAACGAGGCGGTCGCGGGGTCCCAGACGGCGGTCGACGAAGTCACTGACCGCGAAACCCTCGTCCAGGGCATCGCCACCCTGCAGGCGGAGGCCGCGAAGGTCGACATCACACGCGACGAGTACGTCGCCGACCTCGGGTGCGGCTGACCGGTGAAGGACGCACAGTGAATGCCGAGGGGGTGCGGACCTTCGGCGTGGAGGAGGAACTGCTCCTCGTCGACGGCGTCAGCGGGCTGCCGGTCGCGGCCTCCTACGCCCTGCTCCAGGAGCACGCGGATGCCGGGGAAGACGCCGGGGGGCCGGCGCTCGAGGCCGAATTGCAGCAGGAGATGATCGAGGTGGTCTCCTCCGCGCCCCGCACGCTGGCGCGGCTGGTGTCGGACGTCGTCGACGGCCGTGCCGTCGCCGACCGCGCGGCGCGTGCGGTCGGGGCGCGGGCCGCCGCCCTGGCCACCTCCCCCATGCCCGGGCGCCCGCACGTCCATCCCACGGAGCGGTTCGGCAGGATCATCGACCGCTACGGCATCCTCGCTCGGGACAACCTGACGTGTGGAATGCACGTCCACGTCTTCGTGACATCCCCGCGGGAAGGCGTGGGCGTGCTCGACCGCATCCGCAACTGGTTGCCGGTGCTCGTGGCGCTGAGCGCGAACTCCCCCTTCATCGGCGGTCAGGACACCGGCTTCGCCAGTTACCGCTCGCAGGCCTGGCAGGGGTGGCCCTCGGCCGGGCCCTCACCGGTGTACGGGTCGGCGGACGCCTACCGCGCCCGGGAAGAGGAACTGATGGCCACCGGGGTCCTGCTGGACCGCAAGATGCTCTACTTCGACGCCCGGCTGTCCCGGACGTATCCGACGGTGGAGATCCGCGTGGCCGACGTCTGCCTGTTCGCCGAGGATGCCGGGGTGATCGCGGCGCTCGCCCGGGGCCTCGTGGAGACCGCGGCCAGGGAGTGGCGGGCCGGACTGCCACCGGCGGCGATCTCCGCTCCCGCCCTTCGCCTCGCCGGCTGGCAGGCGCGACTGTCCGGCCTGGGCGGGGACCTGGTGCATCCGCTGACGGGACGCCCCGCCCCGGCCTCGGATGTGGTGGCGGCACTGCTGAACCACGTGTTCCCGGCCCTGACCGACGCCGGGGACTCCGGCGCCGTAGGGGACGGGCTCGTCCGGCTGCTCGACCGGGGCACCGGGGCCGACCGGCAACGCGACGTCTTCCATCGCACCGGCCGGCTGGCGGACGTGGTCGCCGATGCCGTGGAGGTCACCCATTCCTTCGACCGGAGCGGCACCACGGCCGGCGCCGTCGACCCCGGGGGTAAGTGACCCGGCAGGCGATCGTCCGGGCCCCGGACGCCGGACACCCAGCAGCGAGGAGGCTCGGATGAACGAGATGCCCATCGTTCTCATCACAGCGGCCCTCTTCGGGTGGGCGTTGGTGCCAGCACCCCTGCAGCGTGCTGGCGCACGGGCTGAGCGCCTCGCCGCTGGCTGCGCGGTACGGGCGGATGTCGGCGGCATAGACGCTCCGGCGTCCCGGCGGTAGGCCTCAAGGCACATAATCCACAGGGAAGCGCCCGGTGGACGTGGAGTCCACCGGACGCTTGCCTCTGCAGTTATCGCCGTACGGGCATCGCACGGCCGATGCACCGCGCGGATACGCCCCCAATCGATCAGGGCCTGCCGGCCGCCCGGTAGAGAAATGCGGCCATCTGATCCCGGGTGGTCGCCTGCAAGGGCCGGAAGGTCCGGGTCCCATTCGCCTCAGCCCACCCGGTACTGATCCCCTGAGCC